>JBBINX010000039.1:0-19558 GCA_037443685.1 Ignavibacteriales bacterium | reverse complement strand
TTCTTTACCGTCGGCGAGGATGAGTGCCGTGCATGGACAATCAAAAAGGGAATGAGCGCTCAGAAAGCTGCGTCGGTTATTCATACCGACTTTTACGATAATTTCATTCGAGCTGAAGTTGTGCATTACGATCATTTTATTGAGCACGGTTCGTTTGCGAAGTGCAAAGAAAAAGGTTTATGGAGGTTGGAGGGTAAGGAATATATTGTAAACGATGGAGATATAATTTCGGTTAGGCATAGTTAGGTAATTAGCAAATCTGATTTTATATTAACATCAAATCGTTTTTGTTACCTTGTTAAACCCTGATCTTTTCTCTTTAGAATCAGGGTTTTTATTTTCTCCAAGCCATTGATTATAAACAACTTAATTCTTAAATTGGTGAAAATAATTAAAGCAATTTAATGGAATTCTCAATCATCATCCCAACATACAACCGCTTATCCCAGTTAAAGTTAGCTATACACAACATATTTAAACAGGACTTCGACGATTATGAAGTCATAGTTGTAGATGATGGAAGCACAGATGGTACCGAGCAGTATCTTAAATCGTTAGCAACACAAAATTTAAAATGGATTTCTCAAAACAATAAAGGTCCCGCCGCAGCACGTAATGCCGGAATCAAACTTTCAAATGGAAAATATATAGTTTTTACAGACGATGATTGTACAGTTCCTCCAAATTGGCTAAGTAGGTTCAAGAAAGTTTTTGAATCTAACGAGGTTGATATTATCGGTGGAGCAGTCGAGAACTCTAACAAGAAAAATATTTACCCCGAGGTGAGTCAGCACATTACAAATTTTTTTGTAGAATACCTGAATCACGAAGGTAAGTCATCGCCTTTTCTAACATCCAACAACATCGCTTACCGAGCTGATATTTTAAAGAAGGTCGGGGGGTTTGATGAACGATTCAGAAAAGCCGGCGGCGAAGAGAGGGCGTTGAATTGGAAAATATTATGTGCCGGCGGCAAGTCGATATATATATCTGAAATAATCATTGGACATAACCACGAGATGGACTTTTCAGGATTCGTGCGGCAGCAATTAAATTACGGACATGGCTCTTATACCTTATACAAAATTGCGGGTAATGAGTTCATGATAAAAATTCCAAAGATTCCATTTGTAGCACACCTTCGACTGAGTCTAACGTTTTTTGAGGGGAACGTATTCTTAGGTATATTAAAATTTATTTTGTATATAGGCGCTCAAAAATTAGTAATGATCGGGTTTATAGCAGCTGTGATTCGGAAAAAATAAATGAGTGAACATCAAAAGAAAAAAATACTGTTCGTTAATCTTTACGTTGAAATGGGCGGCGGCGAGTATTCGCTTTTTAATTTTTTAAAAGGCGTTAATAGGGAAAATTTCCAGCCCATAATGATGTTTAGCCAGAGAGGACCTTTTTCGGAAAAAATTGAATTACTCGGAGTTGAAACAGTGTTTATGCCTTACCAGACTGTTGAGCTAAAAAGTTTAATTAACCCAAAAGTCCTTTGGCGAAATATAAAAGCTTCTTTTCAAATCTATAAATATTTAAAGAACAATAAAGTTGATTTAATCCAATGCAGCGATGTTCTCTCCTTGCTTATTTTAATTCCAACAAAAATTCTCCTAATGATACCGATTGTCTACAGCGTAATTTTCCAATACGAACTGCCGCGACTTCTGCTGTTTAATATACTCTCAGTGTTATTTGTAAATAAAATAATCACGAACTCTAAATTCATAAATAATTATTTACTAAACAACACGATGTTCCTTTCGTTAAGTTCTTCTGTAGTTTATAACAGTATTGATACTAATTTATTTCAACGGAATGACGATAAAGTACCTAATTCTTTCAGAAACGAGATAGGTATAGCTAAGACAACAAAACTCGTCGGTATGGTAAGCCGCTTTGATGTATGGAAAGGGCATAAAATATTTTTGGAAGCGGCTTCAGCAATTCTAAAAAAAAATAAAGATTTACAATTTGTAATCATCGGCGGCTTATTGAATAAGAATGAGATGCCATCGATAAATATTTATTATAATGAAGTAATGAATCTTTATCGGAATTTACAATTAGGCAATAAAGTTCTGTTCATTCCGCATCGTGATGACATGCCCGAAGTTATGCGCGGGTTGGATATCCTGGTGTTGCCGTCTCATAACGAACCTTTCGGTCTTGTGGTTCTTGAAGCAATGGCATCGGGTACGGTGGTTATTGCATCTGACTCGGGTGGGCCTCTCGAAATAATAGAAGCGCGGAAAGATGGCTTCTTGTTCAAAACCAACAATGAGGAATCGCTTGTAACGAGGTTAGATGATTGTTTACAGGAGAAAATAAATCTAACGGAACTTAAAGCAGTCGCCCGAAAAAAAGTTGAGGAAAAATTTAGTATAAATCAATATTGTCGAAGTTTAGAGGAAATATACCGACAAATAATTGTCATTTAGTATCTTTTTTCGTAATATTACAAGCAAATCATGCAGAACGGAAAATATCTTAAATCAACAATAGCGGACAAGTTTTCTGTAATTCGGAAATCACTCTTCATCTTGCGGGAATTCGCATTAACCGATTTCCGGCTTAAGTATCACGATTCTGCACTCGGATATCTATGGTCGATGTTCAACCCGATTGCACAGTTCGTAGTTCTTCACTTCGTGTTTTCGTATTTGTTTGTGGTTCAAGTTCCGAAATTTACCTTTTATCTATTGTCAGGCATCGTGTTTTGGAATTTTTTCTTTGATGCGACTCTAAGTGGAATGAACGCTATTCATTCAAAAGCATCTATCACGAAAAAAATATACTTTCCTCGCGACCTGATTATATTTTCAGCGTCGGCAACTGCGCTTATTTCTTTCGCAATCAATACAACTCTACTTTGGCTAGTAATAATTGCTTTCGACCATTTTTCATTTATCCAATTCTTGATGATTATTCCTTTTATTTCGATAGTTTTGTTAGCAATGGGAATATCGTTTATACTATCGACTTTATATATTTATTTTCGCGATACGATGCAAATATGGCTTGTATGTTTGACCGTCGGATTTTGGTTAACTCCAATAGTTTACAATGCCTTGACAGCCCCGCTCCCTCTACAAACAGTTGCTCTTTATAATCCGGTTGGAAGAATACTTATAATGCTTCGAGCTTTTTTTGTGTACGAAAATTTACCGTCTATCGAATTTATGATCAGTACTGCTGCAATATGTTTAATAGTCTTCGTTGTCGGCTATTTTATTTTTAATAAACACTCGCATCAAATTACAGAATATTTATAATTGATAGAAGTAAAAAACATATCGAAAGTTTTTAAGTTACCTCACGAAAAACACAAAACATTTTTTCATAAACTAACTGGTACTCTCCGATCGTCGTTTAGGTACGAAGAGTTTTATGCTCTAAATAACGTTTCCTTTAACGTTAACCAAGGTGAATTTTTAGGGGTCGTGGGGAGGAACGGTTCGGGCAAAACAACTTTATTGCGTATCATTGCAGGAATATATAAACCTACATCAGGTGTTGTGAATGTGAACGAAATCATGAATACTTTTTTAGAAATTGGTGTGGGGTTTCAATCCGACTTTACATGCAGGGAAAATGTATATATCAACGGTGCCTTGTTAGGTTTCTCTCGAAAAGAAATGGATAAAAGATTTTCAGATATTTTACACTTTGCAGAACTCGAAAAATTTGCTGACGCAAAACTCATCCATTTATCTTCGGGGATGCAAGTAAGATTGGCGTTTTCTATTGCGATGCAAGTGGATGCTCCAATATTTTTGGTGGACGAAATTTTTGCGGTTGGAGATAATCCTTTCCAGCAGAAATGTAAGAAATTATTTTGGGAATATAAGCGGCAGGGGAAAACAGTCCTCTTTGTGAGCCACGATTTAGATTCGATTCTGGAATATTGCGACCGTGTAGTGATACTGGAGAATGGTGTTCTTGTTAAACAAGGGACACCTTCCGAGACGATAGCGTATTACACGAAGGAAGTCTTAAAAAAATGAAAAGCAAGTTTGCAAAAATATGTTTGATCTCATTAAGTGTATTTACTGTAAGCTTTGGCTTTAAACAATCTGTTTTTCAATCGGATTGGTACACCATAAATCCGCTTAATTCAGTCGCTTTTAAAACTTATTACCTCGATTCTAAATATCCGCGAGTCGGGTATTTTTTAATCAACTCAGACGGCGATTATTTAGAAAAACGGTACACCCCATTTTTATCGTCTGACGGGAGTGCACAATTTTTTTCAAAATTATTCTTCAACTATTGGTTCAATATAAATCATACTGAAGGCATCCGTTTAAAGACCGCCACGGCGAAATTGCAACTTGGCTCGGTTTCGTTCGAAGCAGGTAAACAGAATGTATGGTTAGGACACGGATATCACGGCTCGCTTTTGTTATCTAACAATGCAGAACCTTATCCGTTAGTCAAATTCCGAACTGAAAAACCATTTTTGATTCCATATATTGGCGAGTTCACTTATCTAATGCTGAACGGTTGGCCCAAAGATTTTAAGCTATTTGCTCACCGTTTTACTTACCTGCCGGTTTCTTGGTTTGAATTTGGCATCACGCAGACTGTTGTTTATAAAGCGAATTATAAAATTTGGGAATTTCCAAAGATTATAAGTGCGTCGCAAGAGAATCTTCCCGGAAGATTCAACAACGATCAGCGGGCAAGTTTGGATGTTGCGTTTTATCTGACATTTCTGAAAAATTTCCCGCCGTTCGAAAATGGAAAAATATATTTCGAATATGCGGGAGAGGATTTTTGGGCACCGTGGCAGCCGGAAGATAGAACTTGGCTAGGTCCCTTAGGGTTCGAGTTTTTTGATACAGGAATAACAACGGGATTTTTCATAAGCACAGGAAATACCGAACTCCGAATTGAGTATTCTCAGAATTATAGCAGTAAAAACATTTTCCACAATGTCCACCAAGCAAAGTATAACAACAGTTATCAGCTTTACTCAAAGAAATGGTATCGTTCGCGTCAGTTCGATAGATTTATAACGTTTGCAAATTATGGTGCATTTATGGGACATCACATGGGCAGCGAAGCTGATGATTTATATTTTGAATTAACACAAAAATGGAATGATATTAAAATAAAATTATTTTTTGATAGAGAACGACATGGTTTAGCTTCAGGGTTTGGGTCAAATTATAACGTGAATAAGTATCCCGAGACTGTATATCAAACAGGTTTTGATTATGCATATTCTATCAAAAATATTTTGTTGAATGTTTTCTTCGTTTGGAATTATTATGAAAATATTGATCTCAATCCATCTTTAGCAGAGATTATTCCAATAAAGGATTATAAAACAAATGAATATATTACTGGCATAACAGTCAGATATAATTTTTATAACGTTTGGTAAAATGAAGAGGCTTTATTTAATAATCATAATATTATTCATTTCGCTGAAGTGCGAAATTTATCCGCCCGATTTAGATATTGGTTTTGATTTTATTGAACATTTTAGGGAAGCAAAAATAATTCCTGACACAGGAAAATATAATACCCCCAATGGTAAGATTGCCTTCGTCCATAAGAAATGGAACATTTACGGCGAAAAACGACCTGCAATTGTACAAATTCCAGATAATCCTGATGGAAAAATTAGTTTTTTTATACCTCCTAAAAAAAATAAGGGAAAATTATATTTTGGTATAAGTTTTTCTCCGCCAAACCCACCGGCTGGAGAAGGGGGGGTTGGGATAATAACAATCGAATACGACAATTTAATAGATACTGTTTATCGAAGTTACTTAAATCCCGTCGAAAATATGAACGAGAGGCGGTGGTTCGATATACTGGTGGATTTAAAAAAATATTCGAACAAGCAAATTAGCGTTTCATTTTCCGTAACGAAAGGACCTAATAATCATGACGTCTGGGGATGGTTTGCTTGGAGTAGTCCGGTTATTTCATCAGCTTACAGATAATTTGATATGACCGCAAATTTAAATAAACATGAACCGCTAGTTTCAATCATAATCCCTTGCTATAACCAGGCAGAATATCTTGGTGAAGCTGTTGAAAGTGTAGTTAATCAAACTTATCAAAATTGGGAAGCAATAATTGTTAACGATGGAAGCAATGATAACACGAGAGAGGTTGCAACCGGGCTGATTAATAGATATCATAATTGTAAAATATTTTTATATGAAAAATCGAACGGGGGATTGGCGAGCGCCCGAAATTATGGTATAAGAAAATCAAATGGGACACTAATTTTACCGTTAGATGCTGATGATAAAATTAGACCGGAAATGATTTCGAAATGTGTTGAAGTTTTAAAATTATATAAAAATATTTATATCGCCTATACAGATGTTCAGCAGTTCGGTTCGGTAAGCGGATTAGTTGAAGCAGCAGATTATGATTTTAAAAAACTGATTTATGATAACCAACTAAATTATTGTTCGCTATACAAACGTGAGGTCTTTGAAGCAATTGGCGGCTATAACGAGAAAATGTTATATCAAGGATATGAGGATTGGGAATTTTGGATATCGGCAGGCGAAAAGGGGTTCTATGCTAAAAGAATTCCCCAGCCGTTTTTCTGTTATCGTGTTAGACAAGGGAGTATGTTTATGAATGCAGTACAACACGACGATGAATTGAGGTCGCAAATAGTATTAGCACATCCATATCTATACCCCCCAAACAAAGTTCTTGAAGCAAAAAAACTTCTACAAACAAAGTTAAGAAAAGAAATTAAAACCGGCCCGCTTGTGTCTGTAATTTTACCGACTTACAATCGTCCTGAATTTCTTTTCGCTGCACTCGAAAGTTTATCCATTCAATCGTACAAAAATTTTGAAGTAATCGTTATCAACGACGCCGGCGTTAATGTGAAAAGAGTTTTAGAAAAATTTCAAGATTGCCTAAAAATAAAATATTATAATCACTGGAGGAATAAAGGACTTGCGGCAGCCCGAAATACTGGTTTACATAAAGCGAAAGGCAAATATATCGCATATTTGGACGATGACGATGTTTTCCATTACGACCACCTCGAAAGTTTAGTGAGTTTTCTTGAATCAAGTAATCGTAAAGTTGCCTATACAGATGCTTATCGAACTTGCCAAATAAAAGATAATACAAAATATATTGTTAAAAACCGGGAACTTCGTTATTCACAAGACTTCGATTACGGTCAGATTTTGGTGCACAATTTTATTCCAATCATTTGCTTGATGCATGAAAAGGCTTGCTTGGTCGAGGTTGGATTGTTCGATGAATCATTAGTAACACATGAGGATTGGGATTTATTGATTCGGCTTTCAAGAAAATTTGAAATTCACCATATTAAAAATATTACTTGCGAATTTACTTGGCGTATTGATGGCTCGTCGATGCTCACCGAAAGGAGGGCACAAATATTAATTTCATTCGAGAAAATTTACACTAAATACAAAACACATACTGAAAATGAACCACAAATAAGGAAATCTCAACTTAAAAATATACAGGTCGATTTTGCAGGAAACTTTGTTGAGTACAAATATTATTCAATTATTTATGAAGCCGGATTTTACGAGGACGAGGGCGGCTGGCGGTGGATGTCGGAAGAGGGAATTCTTACGATACGGTCAAAAAATGATATTGAGTTTGATACTTTAGTAGCCGAAGTATGCTGCAACATATCTTCTTCATACTCACATTTTCCGTTTGATATTTATGTGTTTTCAGGTAACCGACTGATCGGACAAATCCATTTTGATAAAGATGAACAACGCAGGCAATTATTCTTACATTTTCCTGAGAAGTTAAAAGAAAATCAGATTAGATTGATAAGCGAAACTTCTTTTACACCAAGTTTAATAGCCCGGAACAAAGATATTAGGCGTTTGTCCGTTCGCCTGGGAAATATACATTTGTTAAAAACTAAAATTGTAAACTGCGAGTATCTATCGGGCTGGTATGAAGAAGAGCAAGGAACTTCCGGTTTTTACCGGTGGATCGGACAAAAAGCCGAAGCAAATATAATTTTCGACAACACATCAAAAGCAATAAGAGTTGAGGGTTTTATTCCGGATATAAATGTTTTTGAAAATCACTCTATCGAAGTATCTCTCCAGTTGAACGGAGTTACTAAAATATCTGAAGTTGTCGCCAGGTCGGGTGAGTTCGCTATAGTTTATACAATGCCCGAATTACCCACACGCGATAAAACATGTTTAGCAATATCTTTAGATAAAGTTTTTATTCCAGCCCAGCTTGGTTTGAATGATGATAAACGAAAATTAGGCATTATGATCAAGAAAATTGAATTTGTAAATCAACTTATATAAAAAATTTGTTCAGTCAAAATAATAATATTGTTTGGAAACTTACTGAAGCAGTTTGTTTTACAGTAATTATAATATTTCTTTCTGGGCTTTACGGATTCATTCCCACAATTCAAGCTCCTAATTTGGGGATATGGTATATCACATGGGGAATTGCGCAATCTCTTGCAAATCAACCGTTTCCTTTCTTGATACATCTCCCAGATGTTTTATTCCCTTATGGCTATCCACAGCTTCAAGGATTTTTAGTTCACTGGCTGATAGCTTCTTTTATTCAAATATTTTCTGTATCCGATATAAATGCAGGTAACATAGCCGGAATAGTGTTTTTATCGCTTTCGCTATTTAGCTTTATTTCGTTAATGAAACTTTTAGATGTTCGCAAATGGATCGGTTATATGTGCGGCGTCATATTTTTAGTAACACCTTTTGTATTCAAACATATGGGATATGGTTCGATGGGCTTCGGTTTTATGTTAGTGCCGCTAAGTTTATTTGCCGACTTATATTTGATAAAAAATGTATCGGGAGAAGTATCAATCAGAACCAAAAATGTTATAAAAATATCGGGAATAGTTTTTATTTTTCGATTACTTCTCGTAGGTGTTGATTGGTATTCGATTGTGATAAGTTTTGTTGGAGGCGGGGTAATTATCTTATATTATTCTGTTTATAATTTGGTCCGCAAAACAAATCCTTCTGCGGTTCTTGTTTTTTTGATTGCATGGATATTAACCTGGGCGGGGGGTGTTTTACCCTGGTATTTTGCAATGCCTCAATCGGGTTTGACTGAACCGATTGCGATGGGTATGTTCAGAGCGCAAGGAGTGGATATTATTACATTGTTAGTTCCCCGCGGCGAACTGTTATGGGCAAACCTCTTAGATTTTCCGAAGAATTGGCAGTTGTTCGAATTTTTTGGAGACGGATCAAATAGCGACTATAATTATTTGGGATATATTTTTCTCACCTCGCTCATTATCTCGATCGTTTTGATCGCAAAGAGGTCAGATAAAAATATACTGATGATTCCTCTGATATTAGCAGGGATTGTCTGTTTTGTTATCTCCCTCGGTCCATCACTAAAAGTAGATTCGCGGCGTGTGATAGATAAACATAAAACAGAAGAAATTACATTCGAAGATTATCACATGCCCGAAGAAAAAGCATTAATGAATATGCCCACTTCCTTTATATATAAAATTTTTCCTGTATCAATAATGCGTGCTGTTTACAGATGGCTTATATTTTTCATAATCGTTTTAATAATTTCATTTGGATGGATGATAGAACAATTACTCGCTTTAAATATGTTAAAACCAGCAGTTGTGTTTTTGGTTTTAGGAGTAGTCGAAACTTTTCCGAACTATCCAGAGGTTTTTAGTTCTCACACAAAGCTTCGTAAGGCATATTATGATACAGAAAATTCGATCATCAACAATTTAAAGGAGCAAGTTAAAGAGGGGGATAAGGTTTTTTTTCTATCAAAAAACCAGGAAAACGATTACTTGGCAAGTTGGATAGGAGCTCATTTGAAAGTCAAGTCGTATAACGGCGGAGGCGATAAAAACAACTGGCTTGCATTACCTTATATGCCCGAGGTAATCAAACGGCTTAAAAATTACAATAACTATAAAAACATTGAGAACGCACAATCCATAGCATTGGCTTTAAGAAGCAAAGTCGCCGATAAAATTGTTGTTCCATATTTTTCACTGCGCTGGGATGCTTCGCACTGGCCGCCGGAGAGCGTTAAAGTAGTTAATCTATCCCGAGAATTTTCAGGCATTTTAGAATTGCTGCCAGAAGATATTCAAAAAGTAGATTATAACTATTTCACTGTTTTAATACCCACTGTTACTATGGAAGATCGGCAAGTTCATTTCAATGAAGAAATAAATTCTGTTGTGCAGTTTATTCTAAACCAACCAGTAGGAAGCATTTTTATAACTGATGGAGCAGATGCTTCGTTAGAAGCTCTGCTATCAAATAAGTCAAACTATTTTTTTGATTACCGAGATAGCGATTCCATCAACAAGACATTTAAAAGTAACCGTCCCGTGTTTTTTATAAATTCTTTTTATAAAAAGTATTTTGATACTCCAAACATCGACAAGTACACAAAGCTTTTTGAAAATGATATTGTATTTAAAACTGAAGATTGTTGGATTGCCAGAGTAACACCGTATAAGTATTTTCGATTAATTCCAGACTATGTTGTAGATGAAGAAACCAGCCTGAAAATTGGTCATTACATTAATAGTAATATCGATACATCAGAAATCCGAAACTGGGTATCATTCGTCGATTTCTCAGTTTCTGATTTTCAAAACCAACTTTGTTATGGTTGGTATGATTTAGAAAAATCAGGAAGTGGAAATTTCAGATGGATCGGTAAATCGGCAGCCTTATTCTTGCGCGTGCCGAATGAGAAACCTCAAGAATTGTTTATTAGTATGTTTCCGATTCTCGATTATTTTGATAGAAAAGAAGTTAATCTTACGGTTAAACTGGACGATGTAGAAGTATTGAATCGAAGAATTATAGAAAACAAACAAAACCTTACAATAAGTTGCCCCTTAGGCGACAATATTAACTTATCGGGTAAAGTTAAAACGGTGGTATTAGAGTTAGACCAAACCTATAGATTACAAAACGTTGACGAAAGAAATTTAGGAATAATAGTTTCCCGAATCGGTTTTCAATAATTCATTAATTATATTAAATTAGAAAAGTGATGAAACTAATAATTCAAATTCCTTGCTATAATGAAGAGAAATTTTTAGAGCAGACCATAAAAGATCTTCCCAAATCAATCGAAAGGATTGATAAAATTGAAGTTCTTGTAATCGACGACGGAAGCAAAGATAATACGGTTGAAGTAGCACGGAGGGCGGGGGTGAATCATATCGTGCGTTTAACACAGCGTTATGGACTTGCTCGTGCGTTTACCACTGGCCTTGATGCCGCCCTAAATTTAGGTGCCGATATAATTGTAAATACAGATGCAGATAATCAGTATAGAGGAGAAGATATTGCAAAACTTATTAAGCCTATACTGAATCATCAAGCGGATATCGTAATTGGGAAGAGAGATATACAAAACATTCCGCATTTTTCGAAAGTTAAAAAATTCTTACAGAAATTGGGTAGCTGGGTGGTAAGAAAATTTTCTGGATCATCAATTGAAGATGCCACAAGCGGCTTCAGAGCATACAATTGCAAAGCGGCCATGTGCTTGCACGTTCTATCCGATTTCACTTATACACTTGAAACTTTAATTCAGTCGCGCCACGCAGGACTCACCGTGGCGTCGGTTCCGGTGCAAATAAACAAGCCGGTTCGTCAATCACGGTTGTTCTCTTCGTTAGCAGAATATATCCGAAAATCAGTTACCACAATTTTTAGAATATATTTAATGTATAATCCATTAAAAACATTTTCCTGGATTGGTTGCATAATTATGAGTGGAGGGTTGATATTGGTTTTTAGATTTCTTTACTTCTATTTTATAACTCCAGGTCCTACAGGAAAAACCCAATCACTCATTATTGCAGGAGTTTTTTTATTAATAGGATTTCAAATTATAATATTTGGATTTTTGGCCGATCTAACCGCAAAAAATAGAAAATTAATCGAAGATATACTTTTTAGAATAAAGAAAAATGAATTTGATAAAAATAAATCGGTATGACCAACACTATCGCGGGTAATGTTTATGATAAATACGGATCCAAGAATCTGATAGTTAGAATATTAATGAAAAATTTTTTTCAAGCGTTAAATAATTTAATTGCTAATTTGCCGGTAACAAAGATTCTGGAAATAGGTTGTGGTGAAGGAGAAATAGGAAAAAGATTGAAATCGATATTTCCGGCTATGGAATACATCGGGACAGATATTTCAGAAGAAATTGTAAACGAGGCCAAAAAGAGAAACGCTAATTTAAAATTTGAAACTGTTTCAATATACGATATCGATAAATTAAATTTTACGCCAGACCTTGTTGTTGCTTCAGAAGTTTTTGAACATTTGGAGAATCCTGTTTTAGGGATGGAAAAACTTCTGAACTTGAATTTCAGATATTTATTTATTTCAGTCCCACGAGAACCGTTGTGGCGGTTTTTGAATGTAGTGCGTGGAAAATATCTTTCTGATCTCGGTAACACACCCGGACATACTAACCATTGGTCGAAAAATCGTTTTTTAAAATTTATAAATCACCACAGTGAGCAAATCCGAATAGTAAAGATACTTCATCCTGTTCCGTGGACAATGATATTGTGCGAAAAAAAAAATTATGTATCAAATGTTTTTACGAATGCCGAAAAGTAATTTTTTTCGTTTATTTAGATAGATTGTCTATTTAATGAAAAATAATGTTTCCATAATAATTCTTAACTGGAACGGAAAAGAACTACTTGCCGAAAATCTTCCTTCCGTTATTGCAGCTTCCGAAAATTATCAAAACGAGGTGGAAATACTTGTTGTGGATAACGGTAGTGCTGATGGGAGTGTCGATTTTGTTAAATCAAACTATCCGCAACTTAACGTCATGTTACTTAATAAAAATTACGGTTTCGGCGAGGGAAATAACTTCGGTGTCAAACAGGCAAAAGGGGATGTTGTAATTTTGCTGAACAACGATATGAGTGTCGATAGTAAATTTATTGGTCCGCTCGTTAAACCTTTTGAAGAAGATCAAACTGTATTCGCTGTGGGTTCTCAAATATATTTTCAAGATAAAACTAAAAGACGTGAAGAGACAGGAAAAACATTCGCTTATTGGGATAATGGAATAATTCGCTACCTTCACCAAGATGTAACTGAATTGGATTATGAACGAAAATATATTCCGATATTTTGGGCAAGCGGCGGCGCAGCAGCTTATGATAGAAAAAAATTTCTTGAACTTGGTGGATTTAATTCAATTTATTCACCGGCTTATGTAGAAGATGTTGATGTTTCATATCGAGCAAAGACACGCGGATGGAAAAACTTATTCTCCTCAGAAAGCATTGTTTATCATAAACATAGAGCCTCAAGCGAAAAACGATTCAGTGAAACTGATATTGAAATTCTAACCAAACGAAATCATTTGCTCTTTATATGGAGCAACATATTTTCTAAGAAAATGCTCATTGAGCATTTATTCGGTTGCCTGTACAGGTTATTCAAGAATATTTTCGATAGCAAACGTCGGGTAGAGTGGTCCCCCTTTATACAGGCTCTACCACTGTTCCGGCACGCACGGCGGTTGAATAAACAGAACCACCTAAACGATAAGATTTCCGATAATGATTTGTTAAAAAATAATAGTTGGAAAATTGATTTCTTAAAAGAAAAACAAAAATTAAGTATCCTTTTCGTTTGTCCATATATTCCCTGCTTGAATGTACATGCAACCGGAACACGGATGTACCATATAATAAAAGAATTATCAAAGCGGAATGATGTAAGTATACTTACTTATTTAGAAGAACCGGAAGAAAAACAGCGAATAGGAGAATTAAAAACATTTTGTAAAAATGTTACAACTGTTCTACGCCGCCAATCGCTCGATGAACCCGATTATTTCCATATTATCCCAAACATGGTTGTAAAAGAGTTTTGTCAGCAAGAGATGAAGGAAGCACTCACGCGAGAAGCTTTGAGCGGCAAGTACGACATCATCCAATTTGAATATTTACAAATGGCATATCTCGCAAAGTTAGTCAAAAATCTTGGAATTCCGATGATCATGGTTGACCACGAAATTCAACATGCGGCTTTATGGAGAGAATTTAAAATTCAAAAACTAATATCGTGGAAAAAAGCCGAATTACTCTTCAGGTGGATGGTGATGCTCAGCTTTGAGTTATCGGTTGCAAAACGTTTCAGACACATTATTACGGTAACTGATAAGGATAATAAAGAACTAAAAAAATATTTACCCAATTTAAAAACATCGATCATACCATTGGGAGTTGATCTAGATTTTTATTCGCCGGCGAATTCAATCGAAGAGGAAAATAATTCGTTAATTTTTACCGGCTACTTTCTTCACTCTCCAAATGTTGACGCTGTGCAATATTTCGTAGATTTTATATTTCCAAGGGTAAGGAAAGAAGTCCCGAATACAAAATTTTACATCGTTGGAGCATTACCGACTTCAGAAGTGAAAGCCTTAGCGAATAAAGATGGAGTTATTGTAACAGGATGGGTGCCAGAATTAAGGCACTATCTTCAGAAAGCAACAGTATATGTAGCCAGCATCCGGTTGGGCGTTGGCTTTCGTGGAAAACTCATAGAGGCATTTGCTATGGGTAAAGCTGTTGTAGCCACCTCCATTGCTGCCAGTGGAATGCCGGTAGAGGATAGAAAAAGTATTATGATTGCAGATTCCCCTGATTTATTCGCAGAGCAAGTAATTTTTCTTTTGAAGAATAAAACGGTTAGGAAACAGATGGGTGCAGAAGCCAGAAAGATAGTCGAAAAATATTACTCTTGGGAACAAATTGCACAAAAAAACGAGAAAGCAATTTTAAATGTTATCCAAAATAAAAAATAAAATTTTATATTGGAAATATAAATACTTTATCGGCGTATTCAGCGTCTTCACAAACCGTATTCCACTGTATGAGGAAGTCAAGAGAATATTAATGATTGTTTCTTCTAATTGGGAAATTGCTAATAAAATAGAGGAATGGGTAGTAAAGAATTTCCCTAATGCACAAGTAACATATCTGCTACGTGATGATTACCCTGATGTCTATTCGGAAAAAGATATTGTCATATCTTCTAGGATTGTAACAATTTTCTCGAAGATAAAAACAATTCTTGAATTGAGAAAAAAACAAATTGATGTCGTCGTCGTGTGTTGGACCGGCGAACCCGGTTATGCTGCTTTGAAAATTCTTGGGTTATTATTAAAATCAAAATCTATTTTAGTTTTTAACAATAATGGCGATTGCTTTTGGGTTATTAAAAGTAATTTAAAGACAATCATAAAACATCTACTCTGGAGAATTCCTAAAGCACACGGTGGGTTGAGAATAAAAATTTTTCTAATTAAATATTTAACTTTGATTATATTGCTGCCCGCAGGATTAATATTTGTTCTTATAAGGGTAATCTATTATACAATGAAAAAAAAATATTTAACATTATTATCGAAAATGAAGGCTGAAAAAAGTTATGATTATTGATATGACGATTATAATTGTAACCCACAACTCATCGCAATATATTTCCGAGTGTTTAAACACAATAGCACCTTATAATAACAAAGATATTAATATAATTATTGTAGATAATGCTTCGACAGATATTACTTTAGAGATTATAAAAACTAAATTCCCAAGCATTACATTAATTCAAAACCTGAAAAATATTGGGTTTGCTGCGGCGGTAAATCAAGCGGCATATCAATCAAAATCTGATTATCTCTTGATACTCAACCCTGATACAAGACTTGAGTCAAAATATTTCGAAAAATTACAAAAATTTATCGAACAAAAACCTGATTTATCAATTTGTGGTTTCCAATTGATTAGTACAAAAGGTGAAGATCTGCCAAGTTGTTGGAAAACTCCTACTTTAAAAACATTATGTTTTGAAATGTTTTTGCCTCACAAGATTTCGCTTAAACTTGTAACTGAAAGTTCGAACAAATTGAGCGAGATTGATGCAGTTTCAGGTGCATGTATGTTGATAAGAAGAGAAACTTTTGAAAAACTTGGTGGCTTCGACGATCGCTTTTTTATGTACGTCGAAGACCTGGATTTTTGTTTACGCGCCCGCAAGACCGGTTATCAAGTTTTTATTAATCCTGACATTAAGGTAGTGCACCACGTCGCTAAGAGTTCGTGGCAGGATATGCAAGGCTTTTTCTTTAATATCTATACAAGCAAATTTTATTTTTTAAGAAAGCATTATAGTACAGTAAAGGTAGGTTTAGCTTTTATTTTAATTATTATTGGATTAAAGTTGCGGATCGTAACGTATTTTATCGCAGGTGTTTTATTGTTCAACACAAAGTTGCTTCGATTATCCAAATATCATATCTTTGTATTGAAAAAAATAATTACACGAACTCATTTTATCTAATGATAAACCAAACCGAAACAATCCCATTCGTCTCAGTTATTATTCCTTTCAAAAACGGGGGGGTGAAACTTGAAGCTTGCCTGCGTTCAATTCAACGGTCGCATTACAAAAACATCGAAGTGATAGTAGTGAACGATCACTCGACTGATAACAGTGTTGAAATTGCTCAAAGTTACAAATGTAGAGTATTACACTCTGTTGAAGGCGACGGTGCAAACCGGGCACGCAACTTCGGTGCGAAAAATGCAAAAGGTGAGATATTAATTTTTCTTGATTCCGACGTTGAAGTCAGAAGCGATACGATTCAAACTATAGTCGAGACGCTCGAAACCGGCAACGTCGATGCAGTAGTAGGTGTTTATTCAGCCCAGCATCGAAATGAAAACATTGTTAGTCAATACAAAAATCTTTGGATTCGGTTTTCTTATTTAAAAAGTCCGCCTGCAATTGATTGGCTGTTTGGCGCCGTATCAGGTATTAAACGTGATGCTTTTGAAAAAATCGGGGGCTTCAATGTTGAACTACTCGCACACAAAGGACACGATGACATTGAGTTAGGCAAACGGTTTGCTCAGGCAAATCTGAATATCGCATTAAATGTAGATGTTGAAGTTGAACATCTGAAACAATACACGCTTATGTCGTTCATTAAAAACGAGTATCATCGCAGTTCAGGTTTTGCGGAGCTTGCAACTAATCTTGGCGAAACGACTCACTCTTTGAAACACGGATTTGTGAATGTTTATCCTGTCTTTATAATTTCAACTATCTTCACGGTTGTGCTGATTGGTATTTTGTTATTAAGCATTATTGGAAAAATTTCGTATTGGTTTTTGGCGGGTGGGTTTGGATTATACTTAATAGCTAATATTCGCTTCCTGAATTTTCTTGAACAAGCACGCGGACTTTTTGCAATGATGGTTATGATTCCGATTCTTCTTCTAGATCACGTTGTCTGCTTTGTCGGGAGTATTATAGGTTTATTAAAGGGTTTCGTGAAAATTCATGCCAAGCGATGAAGGCAAATTATTTTTGAGATTTCGATTCTTGAATTAGTTTTGCTAATTGGTCGTGTATCAATTTTATTTTCATATCATTCGGAGCTAATCTCAGATAACGGTCGAACATTAAAAACGACTTCTCATATTCTCCAATCAGGTAAAAAGCTGTTCCAGCTTCTCGATACAAAACTGAATCTATCAATCCGTATAAAATAGCTTTGTAGTAACTGGAAGCTGCCAGTTGAATTTCATTTCTTTGCATATACAAGCTGCCAAGGTTCGCATAAGCTTTAGCTCGGGTAGAATCCATTGCGATGGCTTTTTTGTATAGAGCGATTGCGGTTTCAGCATCGCCCCGTTTTGAATACTCGATGCCTAAGTTAATGTAAACGGCAGGGTTTGGACTGTTAACATCGACAGCCCGTTTTAAAGCCCAAAAATTTTTATCAACCTCATTCAACTTCATATATATTGCCGAAAGATTTCCGAGTATCCTTGTATTTGAGGAATCAATCTGGATATACTGCTCAAAATAATTTCGAGCTTCAACATAATTTTTTTGTGCCCAGTAGTAACTACCCAGATTTTCATAAAAATTTAACCGAGGAACATGACCTAACAGGTAAGGGTCGTTTAATATTTTAACTCTCTCTAAGGTTCGCTTTTCATTAGCATTCAAACCTATCCACGAAACCCAATGAAGAAAATTCAACACAACGATGAAGGCAATTACACGGGTATTTTTGATTGAAAAATTAGATTTTGCTAACACATATATACTTAAGAATCCTAAGGGTAGAAAGAAACTCGCTATGAAATCCCAATCGCGAGCCATACCGAGTGAAAAAAAAGTTATGAAGGTAAATAAAATTCCGAAAAATGTTGATGTTAGCAGAAATCTAAATGTCTTATTTTTCCATTCAATATTTTTACGACTGAAAAAAAGGATGGAAATTGTTACGACGATACCGAAAGGGGCAATTAAAAGATTTGCATTTAACCAATCAATCAGATGTGCCCAGGAAAAAATGGAGTAAGCAAAATAATTATCTGAATGGAAAAATTGAAGAAAGTTCCACCGGCTTTCGCTTATTGTGAGGATAATTATATCTTTCAACCTATTGTAATAAATTAAACTGAAAATTAGTGAAACCGAGAGGGAAGTTATAACGACAATCAAGGTTTCGATTCTTTGATGCCGCCATCCATAATACATAACGAGGAGTAAACCGGGCAGGAGTACGATACTTCCGATATGCAATCCGATCAAAACAATAAACAATAAGATGGGGAGCAAAATATTTGATTTCTTTTCTAACGTAAACCAACAAGCTGTTAAGTAAGCGGCGGTTGTAACGAAAAGAACCGCATAAGTTTCAACATACCCAAAAAAAAGTTGGCTCCCTGCAGAAATAAAAAATAATACACCGAGCAAAAATTTTTCAGAAATCGGTTTTTGAAATAACTTCAGAAGATTAAATATTATTAATACGTAGACTAAACCGGAAATGCCGCCTACAATTCTGAAAATTAATTCTGAATTTTCCAAACTGCCTGATTGGAAAACGGTTTGCATAGCTTGCAATAATAAACCTGCCAATAATTGACGGTTAAAAGTGGGTGGCAGTTGGTCGCCTAAATGTACGCCCGATATTTCTCTTAGTAAAAGGGTACCGTCGCCTAATAAATGGAGTTTGGCTGGGAATAAGAATGTTGCTAAAAGTACTACAACTAACGACAAAATCAGAAAAAAGGCTTCAGGGAAATCTTTATTAATTTTTTTGGATATATGATTTATGTAGTGAATAAATTTTTCTTGAACAGTAGGGATAAAGAAAAGTATAGCAACGATTAGTGCCATTATTGAATAAGTCGGTTTATAAAAAGCGAAGAAATGAAATCCCCAGTTCAAATGGGAGGGTGAGAGAGCAGCCCAGATATGGAGGACTAAAAATACAACTCCGAAGAGAATAATGAATTTTGAAGATTTCTCCATTTGAGTGCAAATATACAAAACATGTATAATTATTCCAATAAAAAAGCCGCGACCTGCTGTCGGGGCTTTTTTATTGATTTGAAATTTGAAATTTATTGCAGTGCCCCCAACGGGATTCGAACCCGTGTTCCAAGCTTGAAAAGCTCGTGTCCTAG
>JBBINX010000038.1:0-20398 GCA_037443685.1 Ignavibacteriales bacterium | reverse complement strand
CAAGATGCAAGTATTTCGGTACTTGCGGAGGATGCAAACTGCAATATCTCGATTACATATCCCAGTTAGAATTTAAATACAAAAACGTTGTGGATGCGTTCGAAAGAATAGGAGGTATCAAAAACCCCAATGTCCTACCGGTTATCGGTTCCAGCAACGATTATTTTTATCGGAATAAGATGGAGTTTACTTTTTCGCGTCAACGTTGGCTGTTTGAAGAAGAAAAAGATTATACTTCAGAAGAAAAAACATGTTTCGGATTAGGGTTGCATGTCCCGAAACATTTCGAAAAAGTTGTAGATATTAACGAGTGCTGGCTGCAATCAAAGTTGAGCAATACGATTCTGGATACAGTAAGAAAATTTGTTAAAGAAAAATGTCTCACCATATATTCAACAAAAGTCCACGAAGGTTACCTAAGGCACTTAGTCATCAGGACGAGTGAAGCAACCGGAGAAATTATGGTAAATTTAGTCACTACTAATGATGAACCAGATACAATGGTCGCTTTGGCAAACCTATTGAAAAAAGAAGTGCCTCAGGTTAGTACGATAGTGAACAACATTACTGAGCGTAAATCTATGGTTGCATTCGGTGATTCGGAAAAAATCTATTATGGCTCTGGCTGCATTCATGAAAGTTTGGGGAACTACCGGTTTAGAATTTCTTCCAATTCGTTTTTCCAAACAAATTCAAAACAAGCTGACAGGTTGTATTCTACAGTAAAGGATTTTGCAAATCTTAGTGGCTCTGAAAATGTTTACGACTTATACAGCGGAACGGGGACAATTGCAATTTATATATCGGATATGGCGGCTAGTGTAGTAGGAATTGAATTAGTTGAGAGTTCAATTCAGGATGCCGTGAACAATTCCGTGTTAAACAATATTAACAATTGTGATTTCATTTTGGGTGAGTTGAAAGATAGACTCACAAAGAACACAGACTGGTTTCATGAACATCCTAAACCGGATGTAGTAGTAATCGACCCACCACGCAGCGGTATCCATTCTAAAGTAATCAATGAGATCTCAATACTTCAACCCAAACGGATTGTATATGTAAGTTGTAACCCTCCCACACAAGCTCGCGATGTAAGGAGTTTTATGGAATCGGGTTACGTAGTGGAGAAGATACAACCTGTTGATATGTTCCCACAAACTTTCCATATCGAGTCTGTAGCATTGTTGACACCTGCGATAAAGTCAAAATAATTGATGTATTACAAGGATACCTTAAAAATTTTTACGAAGTTTCCTAAAAAGTATTGTTTTTTATTTTATTTTTTGGTATGATAAAAGTAATATTATGAAGGAGGCGTCATTTTATGATGATTTTTTTAAATATTATTTTGTATCTATCTGTTGCATTGCTGTTGATCACCGATCTCTATGCAGGCACAAGTCCGAAAAGTATTGTAGCGAGCAATGTTACCCTCCCACCAGTGATAGATGGAATACTGAATGAACACGCTTGGCAAAATGCTGTTCCAGTTTCTAACTTCATCCAATACGATCCTCTCGAGGGGGAAGAACCTACTGAAAAAACATTAGTAAAGGTAGTATACGATAATGATGCGCTATATTTTGGCGTTATGTGTTACGACTCGAATCCTAAAGGAATTCGTCAACAATTAACTCGTCGTGACAGGTCGAGTGAATCTGATAGATTTAGCATCATTATCGACTCGTACAACGACGGTCAAACTGCTTTTGTTTTTGCCGGCACAGTATCGGGTGTTCAGTCGGATGGTGTGCTTTATCACGATGGAGTATTTTACGATATTCAATGGGATGCAGTATGGGATTACGCGGCAAAAATTGTAGAGAATGGCTGGTCAGCTGAATTCAAAATACCTTACAGCGCATTGCGTTTTACAAAGCAAAACGACGAGTATGTATGGGGGATAAATTTTAGAAGATACATTTCACGCAAGAAAGAGATTGATGAATGGGTTATGATTCCGAGGAATGAAAGTGGCTCTATTTCAAAAATTGGAAATATTTCAGGTATAGTCGGAATAAATCTTCCGATACATCTTACCATTTCTCCTTATGTGGTGGGTAAAGGAATTTTTGAAAATAGTCAAAAGCCATTTACTCGTAGTAATGTTCTTGGTGGAGATGTAGGTGTTGATGCAAAGTATGGAGTGACAAGTAACTTTACACTCGATTTAGCAGTGAATCCAGATTTTGGACAAGTTGAAGTCGACAAAGCAGTTATGGAACTAACAGTTTTTGAAACTGAATATCCTGAAAAACGTCCTTTTTTTCTTGAGGGCGCACATCTATTTTCATTTGGGGTAACTACTGACCAAAAACAGTTGAATCTTTTTTATTCCCGGAGAATTGGAAGACAACCGAGATATTCATACATTGCCGACGCTTCGAAGATTACTCAAATACCAAAAATTACAACTATACTTGGATCTGCCAAATTATCAGGAAAAACAGAAGATGGTTTAACTGTTGGTGCGTTATCAACGATAACTAAAACCGAAAAAGCAACTTATACCGATCGTATTGGTGTGACCAAGACAAAAATTGTTGAACCATCTGCAAGTTATAGCGTGGTACGGCTCAAACAGGAAATTCTTGGCAACTCATCTATCGGTTTTATTTCGACAGGAGGGTTTGTTAATCGAAATTCACCAAGTATAGCTTCTGGTATAGATTGGAATTTAAGAGTCTTAGATAATTCATATACTTTGGATGGTTATTTTGTGAGTTCAAAATATTCTGAGAAGAGTTATATAGATGGACCAATAAATAAGTATTATGGAAACTCTGGTAGATTATTCTTTGGAAAAATTGCCGGAGATAACTTTTTGTTTAACACAGCTTACGATTATGCATCGAAGAACTTTTATATCGATGAGATGGGATTATTCAACCAACCACGAGAACATGGCGGAGCAACTCAAATCATTTATAAAGAAGATCAAGCTCCATCAGTTTTTTATCGATATATGATGGTCTTGCAGACAAATTATCGCTGGAGTTTTGACGGTGTAACCACAGTTAAATATTTCGGGTTGGGCCCTTCATTTTTATTCAGAAACTTTTGGTCATTGAATGTTCAATTTATTCGTAACGAAGCGGCTTTTGATGAAGCTGCAAGAGGTGTTCCGATTGGCAAATATTTACGACCTACTGCCACTCAATATTTTTTCAATTTATCTTCGGATACACGTAAACCTGTGAGTGCTAACTCCGTATTACTCTATGAATTCGACTCAAAAGAAAAAAAAGAATTTTTTGCATCAGTAAATTTAACGTTACGACCTTCAACATGGATTGAGCTTACACCAATTATTGCATTTTCAAAAAGGTGGAGAGAGGAGTCTGGTATTGTTCTTGGCAATTCTTATCTTACTGCGGAAGACACTTTGACAAATGAAAGATATACAATCTTTGGAGATAGAGATTTACAGTATTTCGATTTAGCTTTTGGGGGTATTGTTACTTTAAATACAAAATTAAGCATACAATTTTTCTCTCAAGTGCTATTTTATAAATGGCAGTATTCCGATTTGAAACTTCTAGGTAATGCTGACCGGTTAATTATGTTTGATGAGGACAGACACACATTTTACCCCTCTGCTGATTATTCAGTATTTAAAAATTTAAATTGGAAAGCATTTAACGGGAATGTGGTTTTGAGATGGGAATACTTACCAGGTAGTACTGTATTTTTCGTTTGGACTCAGAACCGTCAAAATTATGATTTTTTGTATAAAACTTTGTTCTTAAAAAATATCACAAATACTTTTAAAATTCCGGCTGATAACGCACTCCAGGTGAAGCTGACGTACTGGTTTAGTCTTTAATTTTTTTTGCATTTCAAAAATATTTGTAAAATGTCATTGTTGGAATATATTAAACGATGTGAAATCCATGTATAGTAGAATAATTTAAAGCTAAGTTAGTTAATAATTGAAGTTAGAGATGCAGTCACACTTCATACACTCGATTTGCGGGAGGTATCCATTAAAAAAATATATTGAAAGCATATATATTACAATTCCTTTTATTGCAAATCTCTCCATTTTATCGTATATTTTAACCATCCGCTATTGGCGGTTGTTTTATTTTTAGAACAGTTAAATGGAAAACATTAGAAATTTTTGCATCATTGCACATATAGACCACGGTAAATCAACTATCGCTGACCGCCTTCTTGAGTTGACAGGAACAATCACTCCTCGCGAGATGAAAGTAAACCAAGTACTTGACGATATGGATCTCGAGCAAGAGCGTGGTATTACAATCAAGCTCCATGCTATTCAGATGAAATATACATCTAAAGATAAAAAGATTTACACATTAAATCTAATCGACACTCCCGGTCATGTAGATTTTTCGTATGAAGTTTCAAGATCTCTTGCAGCTTGCGAAGGTGCATTGCTCGTTATTGATGCATCACAAGGAGTCGAAGCACAAACTATTAGTAATCTCTATCTTGCTATCGATGCAGGTTTAGAGATAATCCCAGTAATCAATAAGATAGACTTACCGAGCGCTATGGTGGATGTAGTAAAACACCAAATTATGGATTTGATTGGATGTCGTGAGGACGAGATTATTTTAGCGAGTGCAAAAGCTAAAGTAGGTATTGATAAAATTTTAGAAGCTATCGTTCAACATATTCCATCACCAAAAGGAAATTCAGAAGACCCGTTAAGAGGCCTTATATTCGATTCGATATTCGATATCTACCGCGGTGCCGTTGTATACCTTAGAATTTTTGACGGAACTTTAAAAGAAAAGGATAAAGTTAAATTCTTTGCAAGCGATATAGTGTACGAAGCAGAAGAAATCGGTGTATTAGAAATGCGCCGAGAACGAACCGGCATTTTACGGGCTGGCGACGTTGGTTACTTGATAGCTGGCGTAAAAGATGTACACGAGACTAAGGTAGGTGATACGGTAACGAATGCTGAGAATCCTGCTAACGAACGTCTGCCTGGATATAAAGACGTTAAACCGATGGTCTTTGCAGGGTTATATCCGACCAATACAGATGATTTTGCGCTCTTGCGTGATTCACTCGAAAAACTAAGATTGAACGATGCGGCTCTCATTTTTGAACCTGAATCTTCAACTGCCCTTGGTTTTGGTTTTCGCTGTGGATTTTTGGGACTGCTGCATATGGAAATTGTTCAAGAACGGCTGGAACGAGAATATAAACAGAATTTAATTACTACCGTTCCAAACGTTGAATATCTTGTTGTCAAGATAGGTGGCGAAGTTGTTCCAGTTGACAATCCGGCGTTTATGCCGCCCATCAGTGATATAGATTTGGTTAAAGAGCCGTACATCTCCGCACAAATTATTACTCCGAAAGAGTATATTGGGAATATCATGAAACTTTGCACAGAGAGACGGGGTATTTATATAAACACAACTTACCTTGATCCGACACGTGCCGATTTGCGATATGAAATTCCGCTCTCTGAAATAATTTTTGATTTTTACGATAAGCTAAAGTCGACGTCACGAGGTTATGCTTCTTTCGACTATGATTTTTTAGATTATCGGGTATCCGAATTGGTGAAACTCGACATCCTTCTAAACGGGGAATCAGTCGATGCACTCTCTACTATCGTACATCGAGAGAAGTCGTATGAGTGGGGTAAAAAGATTTGTGGTAAGTTACGTAAGTTGATTCCCCGTCAGATGTTCGAGGTGGTAATACAGGCAGCAATAGGTAGTAAAATTATAGCTCGTGATACGATATCACCAATGCGAAAAAATGTGATAGCAAAATGTTATGGCGGCGATATCACACGCAAACGAAAACTTTTAGAAAAACAAAAAGAAGGTAAGAAACGGATGAAGCAAGTTGGCAGAGTTGAAATACCGCAAGAGGCTTTCTTAGCTGTCCTTTCAATTGAAGATTAATAATAGAATTTAAAAATGGAAAAAACTGACAAAAAAAAACCTGAAGCCATCAGGGATAAATTTAAACACTGGCTTAAAGAATTCGGGACGATAATAGGTATATTCCTTATCCTCAATAGTTTTGTGCTTGCATCTTTTGTTGTGCCAACCGGTTCAATGGAAAACGAGATAATGACTGGCGATTTTCTGTTAGTGAATAAATTTGTTTTTGGCGGGACTACGCCGCGGACTATCCCGTTTACAAACATCCGGTTACCACATTTCAAGCTGCCTCCGTTCTGGAACGTTGACAGAGGAGATGTGATAGTTTTTGCCTTCCCGGGGATGAGGGATGAAGTTGAACCCGATATATTTGCCTACTATCTTAAGCGAGCAGTAGCCCTTAGTGGCGACACACTTGAGATACGAGACCGCGTTCTATATGTAAACGGAAAAATAGCACCAATACCACGAAATATCAAATTTAATTCTGGAATTATCAAGCCAAACGGGTTTAGTGACCCAAGGATTTTCCCTCCAGGTGAAACTTTTAACGAAGATAATTATGGGCCAATACGTGTTCCCAAAGAGGGCGACGTAATAGCATTAACTCCCATAAACTATCACAAGTGGAAAATTTTCATCGAGCGCGAAGGACATCAAATAAAATTTATGAATGGAAAAATTTACATTGATGGTGTAGAGGCAAATCATTATTTAGTTAAGAGAGATTATGTGTTTGGAATGGGAGATAATAGAGACAATAGCTTAGACAGCAGGTTCTGGGGATTCATACCGATGGATGAAATCGTTGGGATACCGCTTTTTGTATATTGGTCGTGGAATCCTGACATCCCCATTTCAAATATATTTTCGAAATTAGGTTCTCTAAAATTTAATAGAATTGGGGCGTTTATTAAGTAGAATGGAAAAAGTAACACAAAGTACTACTTCGTCTACCGTAGTCGAGCCATACGTTAAATCGAAGAAATATAAGTCATATCTCAAGCTTCTTTTTTACACGTTAGTTGTAGCGATAATATTGAGGATGTTTTTTGTCGAAGTATTCAAAATACCCACAGATTCCATGGCGAACACTTTAATGAACGGTGATTATGTCGTCGTGGATAAAATTTCATTCGGGATTAAATCACCTCGATATATTCCGTTTTCTGATTGTCAAATACCGCAAATCTTTTTTCCAGCTTTGAAAAAACCACAAAGGGGTGATATTGTTGTTTTTCATTATCCAGGTGATAGAGATCGATTAGAGAGTGAAAAACCAATGAGCTTTATTAAGCGATGTGTGGCTGTTGGTGGTGATACCGTAAAAATTGTGAATAAAATTTTGTATGTGAACGATATTCATTTTCCAATTATTCCGACCGAATTATACTCGCATTCGCTGCTACGTCCCAATTGTGTTACCGATAGTATGTTTCCCCCTGGCTCAAGGTTTAATCCTGATTACTATGGACCTGTTATCGTTCCAAAAAAAGGTGATGTAATTAACATCTCACTCGAAAATATTAATCAATGGAAAACGTTAATAGAGCGCGAAGGTCATTCTGTGTGTTCCTCACAGAAGGGTATTATTCTAATTGATGGCTCTAAAACAGATAAATATGTCATTAAACACAACTATCTATTCGTTCTTGGTGATAATCGCGATAACAGCTCTGATAGTCGATACTGGGGATTTTTATCTGAAGATAATTTGATAGGTAAAGCAGTTCTTATTTACTGGTCGTGGGATACACAGCTACCTGCTAGAAATTTTTTCGGAAGAATCTCAACTATTAATTGGGAAAGGGTTTGTAAAATAATCAGATAATTTGGTAAAAATGGCTGGTATTTATATACATATCCCGTTCTGCGAAAAAAAATGTACTTACTGTGATTTTTATTCTATCACTGACAAACAGACAATCGGAACTTATATTCAGTTTTTGATAAAAGAAATAGATTTGTATCATCAGAACTTTAAAGATGAACCGATTGAATCTATCTATTTTGGTGGAGGAACCCCAAGTTTACTGCAACCATCGGAAATTAAAAAAGTTTTAGATAAAATAAGTACTTCTTTTTTTATCAAAGAAAATGTCGAGATTACACTCGAAGTTAATCCTAGTACTGTAGATGCACAAAAACTTGTTCGCTATCGACAGGTCGGGATTAACCGATTAAGTATCGGCATCCAATCATTCAACGACGAAGATTTAAAATTTCTGACAAGAATTCATAATTCAACTGAAGCATTAAAATGTTATGATGATGCAAGAAAAGCGGACTTCGACAATGTGAGTATCGACTTGATTTTCGGATTGCCGACACAAACCGTTGATCGTTGGAATGACAACTTGATAAAAGCTTTGGAATTATTACCTGAACACATATCCGCTTATAATCTTACTATCGAAGAGAGTACTCCGTTATTCAAACTTATTACGACAAAGCAAACCGTTGCTGTTTCTGAAGATATTGAGTGTGAAATGATGGAGTTGGCAATGGAATGCTTAACCTCAGCAGGTTATAGACATTATGAAGTTTCGAACTACGCTAAACCCGACTTCGAATCAATCCATAATATAAATTACTGGAATCACAGCAATTACTTAGGTTTTGGTCCTTCGGCTCATTCATATTGGAACGGTAAGAGATGGTGGAATGTACGCACAGTTTTCAGTTATTACAGTCGTATCAAAAACGGGATGAAGCCAATCGCTAACGGAGAAAACTTGAGTCGTCTTCAAATAGCAGATGAGATGATAATGTTAGGTTTAAGGAGTCAAGGAATTAACCTTGACCGGTTGAAATCGTTTTTCAATTTCAATGTTCAACGCAGTTTTGATAGAACTATAGATTATCTCGTTAATGAACAATTAGCATACGTTAGCAATGACGTGTTACGGCTCACTGGGAAAGGTTTGTTAATATGCGATAAGGTTACTAATATATTAACTTCAAATTTTAAAGCTGTGTAATAATCTTGCGACTTATCCTTTTTAATTCTATATTTAATCACTATTTGACATAATCATCAAGAGGAATAAATGCAACAAAAAAATTTAGGACATAGACTCTCAGCTATCGGTGTATTTTTAGCTACATTTTTTGTTTATTTTTTCACGCTTCCCCCAGCAGTAGTTTTTTGGGATGTGGGTGAGTTTATCGCCGCTGCTTATATGCTCCAAATACCACATCCACCAGGTTCACCGTTCTTTTTATTGTTAGGGAGAATAGTTACAATGATACCCTTCGCAACTGATATTGCTGTTCGCGCCCATATGCTTTCTGCTGTGTCAGGTGCTATCACAGTTATGCTTCTGTATCTAATTACTGTCCGATTAGTCGTTTCCTTCCGCGGCAATCCGGTCTCATTATATGATAGGTTTGCAGTCTATGGTTCATCGGTGATAGGTGCTTTATCGTTAGCGTACGGTTTCACTTTTTGGTTTAATTCTACTGAAGCTGAAGTTTACGGACTAAGTATGCTCTTCGTAGCGGTGATAATGTGGTTGATCCTGCGCTGGTATGACCACTCTAACGAAGCCCATAACGAAAAATATATTCTCATTATCGCTTATCTGATTGGATTATCTGTTGGTGTGCATTTATTGGCTGTGTTGACAATTTTTTCAGTTCTGATGATTGTTTATTTTAAACGATACGAAATAAACAGGACAACATTTTTTATTTTTTCTTTAATCGCTGTTACTACTTTCTTTATCGTTTACCCCGGTGTTGTTAAATATTTGCCATCTATGTTGGATGGAGAATTCAGGGGAATCAAGGGGGACTTCGTTACATACATACCTATTCTCTTAATACTCGGCGCCTTATACGGAATTTATATATCAACAAAAAATAAACAAAAAATTCTAAACGTGGCACTTCTCTCGTTTTTATTAATAGTAATAGGTTACTCCACATATACGATGGTAATAATACGCGCTAAAGTCAAAGATCTTCCAATGAACGAAAATGACCCAAGCAATATAGCTCGGCTTGTAAGTTACCTAAATCGTGAACAATATGGTGATGCTCCAATAATGCAGCGTCGTTATAGTCAAGAACCAATGCACGCTCCTACATGGCAAAACTACTCGAGCGACATGGATTTTATGTGGCGATATCAAATCAACCATATGTATAATAGATACTTTTTATGGAACTATGTTGGCAGTGAGGGTGATTGGCAAGACGCAGGTGTAAGTTGGAAACATACATTTGGGATTCCATTTTTAATCGGACTTTTGGGACTTTATTACCATTTCAAGAAAGATTGGAAAATGGCTCTTCCCTTTTTTGTGTTGTTTCTTACGCTGGGTGTATTGTTAGCGCTCTATCAAAATCAGCAGGAGCCGCAACCACGCGAACGTGATTACTTCTATGTAGGTTCATTCTTTGTTTTCTCTATGTGGATAGCAATAGGATTAATCGCAATAATCGATTATATAAAGAGGGTGACGAGGAAAGAAAATCTTTATAAAATAGGAACTGCGGGTACTTTATCAGTTTTTCTTTTTGCAATTCCTCTTAATATGGTTAAGATTAATTGGCATACTCTTGACAGGAGTAAAAATTATGTTGCGTGGGATTATTCGTACAACATTTTGCAAACTTGCGAGAAAGATGCACTAATCTTTACGAACGGCGATAACGATACATTTCCACTTTGGTATTTGCAAGATGTGGAAGGGGTTCGGCGAGATGTTAGAATCGTTAATTTAAGTTTGGTGAATACCGATTGGTATATCAAACAATTAAAAAATTACATGCCGCACGGTGCTAAGAAAGTCCCGATTTCATTCTCTGACGCACAAATTAACCGTTTGCAACCTATGATTTGGGAACCACGCAAATTGGAAATTCCCGTTTCGCAAGAAGTTTATAAAAAGTTCGGTATTACTGATACAGCGATTACTAATAAAGGTAAAATTTCGTTTACGATGTCGAATACAATTACTTTCGGACAGACTAAGGCTATTAAAGTTCAGGATATAATGGTACGCGATATCATTATGACTAATAAGTGGGAACGACCTATCTATTTTGCAGTTACAGTTTCCCCGGATAGTAAAATCGGATTAGATGATTATTTGTGGATGGACGGGCTCGCATGGAGGCTGAAACCGATAGTTGCACCTCAAGAAGCTGGCATTCATAAAGAAATTATGGAAGCAAATTTAATGACTGAGAATTTAGTTCCGTCTAAAGAACCCCAATACGGATATTTGTTTCGCCACCTAAATGATTCAACTACTTATTTCGATGAGAATGCGGCCCGCTTAACAATTAACTACAGGTCGGCTTTTATCCGTTTAGCACTATACTACCAAAATTTTGATAAAGATCTTGAGAAAGCTAAAAAAGCTTTGGAAAGAATGGATTCTGTGATGCCGTTAGAAATTATCGAAATGGATTGGCGGCTAGCGGCTGATGTAATGTCGTTTTTCGGAAAAGTTGGTCTGCTCGAAAAACAAGAAAAATATTCAAACTACGTAGAGAAAAAAGCTTTAGAATTGATAGAAAAAACCCCAAGTGATTTTTCGAGTTATTATAGTCCATATAGAGTACTTCTCGACATTTACGAAAATAAAAAAGATTATGCTAAATCTATAGACATCCTCCAGCGGATTTCGACTTATTATCCGAATGATCCCACAATTAAAAACCGGATTGTTGAATTACAATCATTGCTTAAGTTAGCAGGTTCGGAAAAGGATTCAGTCCCTCAACACTAAAGCATGAAGATATTAATTCTTAACTGGCAGGATATCAAGAATCCACTCTCAGGAGGAGCTGAAGTTCACCTGCATGAAATATTTTCACGTGTAGCTAAGTTAGGACATGAAATTACCCTCTATTGTTCAACATTTAAGGGGGCAAAGAAGGAAGAAAATATTGGTGGTATTAGGGTTATACGGGAGGGAGGACGGTATCTTTTCAATTTTCGCGTCATCTATAAATACATAACAAAGTTTCGCAGTGAAAATTATGATATCGTCATCGATGATATGAACAAGATTCCGTTTTTTACACCGCTCTATGTTAAACGGCCTTTATTTTTTATTATTCATCATCTTTTCAATAAGAGTATCTTTCTTGAAGTTTCGTGGCCCATGGCACTATATGTCTATATAATGGAGCAACTGGGACTTTATATTTGTAAAAAAAAAGGAGTGCCAGTCATTGTAGTTTCTCCCAGCACTAAAGCTGAAATAGTTCAAAGAGGAATCGAGCCAAAGAAAGTTTACTTCGTTTATAATTGTGTAGACCATAATCTTTATCAGCCCGCAGAAAATAATAGAAGTTCCTCACAGATAATAGGCTATTTCGGTAGGATTAAAAAATACAAATCAATTGAACACTTACTGCAAGCTTTTGCAATCGTAATTAAAGAATATCCCGACCTTAAACTTGTTATTATTGGCGACGGCGATCATCGACTTAATCTGCAGAACCTATCTAAAGCATTGGGAATCGAAAGAAATGTTGAGTTTACCGGGTTTGTGGACGAAGTAACAAAAGTAAAACTGTTACAACAAATGTGGTTTCTTGTCAATACTTCTTCAAAAGAAGGGTGGGGATTAACAGTTATTGAAGCAAATGCTTGTAAGACACCAACTATTGCGAGTAATGTACCAGGACTTAGAGACTCTGTCAAAGACAACGAAACCGGACTACTTTATGAGTATGGGAATATACCAGAACTTACAAAGAAAATTAAATTGCTACTTGACGATAAAACACTCCGAGAAAAGTTAAGCACGAACGCATATCAGTGGGCAAAAACTTTTGATTGGGATGTGGCAGCGAGAACAACTAATGAAATTCTTCAAAGCAACTTAGTGAAAAAATAAGGGTGTGTAGGACGTAAATGGGTGAAAAGAAAAGAATCTTATTTTTGTCAACAATAAATACGTCTTTTATTAAGGAAGATTTAAATATCCTCGGCAAACATTTCGCAGTCCGAAAAAATATTAGCAGCGGATTCATTCACGTCTTCAAGCTTCTGTTTTCTGTTCCGCGAACAGATGTTACCTATACTTGGTTTGCTTCCGTTTATTCAGCTTTCGCTGTTTTTTTTTCGAGGTTGTATGGGAAAAAATCTGTAATTGTCATCGGTGGCGTTGATGTTGCCGATTATAAGGAGATCAATTACGGCATCTGGTTGAACTGGTGGAAATCGAAATTCGTCCGTTACGCTATCCGTAATGCAGATAGAATTTTATCTGTCGACCCATTCTTGATATCAGAAGCAACGCGACTCGCAAAATACGATGGTTCAAATATATTATATCTTCCGACCGGCTACGATTATGATTACTGGACACCTGCGGGCGCTAAGGAAAATTTTATACTGAGTGTTGGAGCTTGCGAAGATGAGTGGAGAATGATGAAGAAGGGATTTGACAATCTGATCGCGGCGGCAATCAAATTACCTGACGTGAAGTTCGTGATCGTTGGAATAAAAGAAAACTTACTGAAACAAATAGAGCCGCACTTACCACAGAATGTTGAAGTTATTCCGTTCCTGGATCGAGCGGAACTATTAAATTATTACCGACGAGCAAAAGTTTACACGCAGGTATCATACACTGAAGGTTTACCAAACTCTCTGTGTGAAGCTATGCTGTGCGAATGTATTCCGGTTGGCACTACGCGAGGAGGTATACCAACGGCAATCGGAGAAGTTGGGATACTATTGCCATACGGCGATGTAGACGTGCTTGTAGATGGATTAACTAAATCTTTGACATTATCTGATGAATTTGGAAAGAAAGCACGGCTCAGGATAATTGAAAAATTCCCGCGGCAAAGAAGGATTAATGGTCTCTTGAAGGTAATCGAGGAATTATTGGCTTGAAACGGTTGTCGAAGAATATATTAATGTTGTTCGTTAGCGAAGCTGGGGGTAGAATAATTGGTTTTTTTACGACTATCTACCTTGCCAGAAATCTCAGCGTTGACGGGTTCGGAATTATCAATATCGGACTTACCATTTTTGCTTATGCTTTGCTCTTCGGTTCTCAGTGGCTCAACATTTACGGCACGAGGCAGATTGCGGCAGGTGAGAAAACCAATTTTATTGGTAAATTTATTTCTTTACGTTCTCTGATATCTTTTATAATTTTAATCCTAACAATCATTCTAACTTATCTCTTGGTCGCGGATACGACGATTGTGTGCGTCATTGTTCTATTTGTTCTTAGTATCCTTCCCAATATATTCTTTCTCGATTGGTATTATCAAGGGAAAGAAAATTTGTTTCCCGCATCCATCGGTAAATTGCTTATTTCGATTGTTTACTTGTTAGCTTTAATATTTTTATTTTCCAAGTCAGCTAACCTGATTTGGGTCCCAGTCTCGTTTCTTATCGCAAATACAATCGGTGTTGCTTTCGTTTTATATCGATTCCGAATAGAAGGCAATTCTCTGGTTACATCAATCTCATTAAATAATTCTTATCAGTTGTTTAAAGAGTCGTTCAGTCTTTCATCGGCATCAGTTGTAAGTCAAATCAACTTTAATCTTCCTATCATCATTATTGGGTTGTTGTTATCGACGACTGATGTAGGCATCTTTAGTGCGGCAAACAAATTAGTTATCTTCTTACTTTTATTGGATAGGTTTTTTTACTCTTTATATTTTCCAACCATTACGCGTGTTTTTCAGGAATCCGTAGAAAAACTGGCTGAGATTATTTCATTCGTTATACGCATTACATTAATTATTATTATTCCAGTAATGGTCGGATGTATTTTATTGAGTCAACCAATCATCAGCTTAATTTTCGGCAATGGTTATCAAGACGCTTCATTGATCTTTCAAATATTGATAGGTTTTTTTACAGCAACCATTCTAAACTCGATCTACGGATATGGGCTTGTGGCAATCGGGCAAGAAAAATTGTATTCTAAAATTATCGCATTCAGTTTGATAGTAAATTTATCTTCTATATATATCTTGACGAACCTCTTTGGAGTTGTAGGAACAGCTATTGGTGTAGTTATTTCTGAGTTCGTAGTGCTAGTCTGTTTTAAGTTTACATTTGGGAAGTTTGTACAGGTTGAACTTTTCCGTTATATTTTAAAAGCGATTCCTGCTGTTATCGTTATGATAATAGTAGTATATTTTACTTCGCAAAACTTATTTTTATCAATACCAGCGGCAGCACTAACTTATTTCCTGATAACCGTAGCAGCAGGAGGAATAAGCAAATGCGATTTACAAACCCTAAAGGAGAAGTTTTTATGAAGTTGAAAACTGGACTTTTAGGTAAATCTATCGGTTGGGAAATATTGTTGACACAGATTGGTGTCGGTTATGAACGAATCGACTCAATATCTGAAATTAATAATTATCCTGTTGTGGTAGTAGCAGATGAAACAGATAAAGAAATTGCGACTGCCATTAATTTATATCTTCAACAGGGTGGCGGAGTTTTATTTTCGTCGTCCGTTTTTCGTTTGATTACAAATCTTCCTAAGACGGATTTAAAAAATGTTTTTGTGAAATATTTAAATCCGGATAAAGATGGAATTTTTGCCGACCCTGAAATTATCGATATATATACAAAAGTCAAAATTCCTACGCAGGCAAATCATCTACGAAGTAATAAAGGGGAGTTCTCCGTATTTACCGGTAAGTATTTGAATGGGTATATAGTTGTGATTCCGTTTGATACCGGTTTACTCGTAGTTGATGACCGTTCGAAGAAAAAAAGTTTTTACTCGCAATCGAAACGGCTCCCTTATGAAGAAGTTTCTTTAGTCTCGAAGGGTTCGCTTAGACGGCTTATTTCCCGATCATTGGAATATTTATTTCATTCAGGTCGACTCCCATTTACGCATAAGTGGTTTTATCCTAAAGATGCCGCAACAGTTTTTATCTTTCGTGTGGACACTGATTTCGGGACTAAAGAACAAGTTGAACAATTATACAAGCTATCTAAAAAATATAATATTCCAATTACATGGTTTGTGGATACGAAGAGCCAGCAAAACTGGGTGAATCATTTTGCTGAGATGCAAAATCAAGAAATAGGTGTTCACTGTTACGAACATAGAAATTATAATTCGTATGCAGAAAATTACTCGAACATAAAAAAGGGATATGATTTATTGAAAAATGCCGGTATAGAGCCGCGTGGGTTTGCTGCACCGTTTGGAAAATGGAACGCTTCGCTCGCTCAAGCAATTAGCGATCTCGGTTTCTCATATTCTTCTGAATTCTCTTATGATTATGATAACTTACCGTCTACTTCGTTAGTTTATCACAGTTTGTCAGGTACTTTACAAATACCTGTTCACCCAATTTGTATCGGTAGCTTACGTCGCCAAGGTTTTTCGAGTATTGAAATGACGGAGTATTTCCTAAATGAAATCGAGAAAAAATTGAAACTGCATGAGCCGATAATCTTCTATCATCATCCCACGCACAAAAATTGGGATGTAGTTGAAAATATATTTAAAAAGATAAACGATTTGAATATTCCAACAATGAAAATGTGTGAGTATGCTGATTGGTGGAAGAAACGGGTTGCGGTGCTTAATAGTCTTGAATCACAAGAGGATGTATATACGCGGATTATCAGCCCGGGGGGAAAAGAAAAAATAATAAATGTCGATAACTGTATTGATGCGGATAATTACAGGTGGACGGAAAAACCTAAGAATGTACACGCACCTGAGGACATAGCACGTATCAGAAAAATTAATAAATGGATGCTGGTCCATAAACTTGAAAATTTATTACACAAAAAAAAATGAAAGTCTATTTCGGATCATATCAAGCAATAATGATGCTGAAGGGTGGACCTCGCACACAAATGCTTGAAACAAAAAAAGAACTCGAAAAATTAGGTGTTGAAGTTGAACTTTTTGATGCGTGGAAGACATTACGAAAAGGCGATTGCGATTTGGTTCATCTATTCGCTGCTGATATTTCTACATTTCACTTCGCACGCGAGATTTCTAAAATTGGAATTAAGTTAGTCGTCTCACCGATTTTTTTTACGCGTCATTCAGCGTTGTATATCAAATCCGTTATGCTTTTTAATCGTTTATTATTAAATAAGTCTCGCGGAGTTTGGACTGATTATGGATTTGTTTCACAAATTTGCAATTGGGCTGATGCTGTTTTGCCAAACACTTGTGCTGAAGCAAATTTGATTGAAAAAGGACTCGGAATTCCGCGGACAAAAATTCACATCATCCCAAATGGCGTCAACGAAAAGTTTTACAACGCCGACCCTTCTTTGTTTATTAAAACCTATGGTATCTCAAATTTTATTCTGAACGTCGGGCACATCGGTCCGGGAAGGAAAAATGTTCTGCGACTCATTCACGCTTTGAACTCGTTTGATAAACCAGCTGTAATTATCGGAAGGATGGAAGCGGGAAAAGAGTTAGATGAAATTCGCAAAGAAGCAGGTCAACATATTTTATTATTGGATAACATCCCGAACGATTCTGATATGCTTGCGTCAGCTTATGCTGCATGCGATATTTTTGTGTTACCTTCCTTATTCGAAACTCCGGGTATTGCCGCTTTAGAAGCCGGACTCGCAGGAGCAAAAATTGTAATTACGAAATACGGTGGAACCAAAGAATACTTTCAAGATTATGCTGAGTATGTTGAACCGACTTCGGTTGATTCGATTGCAGAGGGAATTAAAAAAAGTATCGCCAAACCAAAAGACAAAAAGTTGATTGAGCTTATTAAGGGAAATTATTTATGGGAGAAGGTAGGAAAGCTGACTCTCGATGCATACGAATCTATCCTGCAATGATAATAAGCATCTGATATCTTAATAAGCAAATCCGTTGTTTCGCTTCACCCTCTGAGCGGGCTCGGTATCTATTCAATTTTAAACCCCGAATAAAATTCAGGGTGAAGAAATATTTTAGATATATCAGTAAATATATTTTTCTTACGATTTCTAATAAGTTTTGATTTTTGAGTGGTTGTTGTTTATATTTATTCAGCATTTTTAACCGCCTCCCGAACATTCAAAATAATATTTGGAAGGGTGAAATATGTTCTCACAGGTACTGAGTAGTGCAACTTATGGAATAGATGCACATCTGGTTCAGGTCGAAACTCACATCGATCAAGCTATATATAGTTTTATCGTTGTCGGGTTGCCAGATAACGCAGTGAGAGAGAGCCGCGAACGTGTTACTGCCGCTATAAAAAACTCAAACATCAAGTTTCCGAATCTTCGTATTACCATAAATCTGGCTCCGGCTGATATCAAAAAGGAAGGGTCTGCTTACGATTTGCCGATCGCTATAGGAATTTTAGCTGCGATTGACAAAATCAAACCGGAATTACTAAAACACTTTGTTGTTTTAGGTGAACTTGCATTAGACGGATCGCTTAGACCTGTACACGGAACTTTGCCGGTTGCCGTAGAAGTTAAAAAACAAAATTTGAGAGGTATGATACTTCCGAAAGAAAATGCAAAAGAAGCCGCTATGGTCGAAGGTATCGAAGTATATCCAATGTCAACACTATCGGAGACTGTTGATTTTTTAAACGGTGAATACGAATTATTGAAACCTTTCCACGTTGATATGAAGGAAGTTTTTGCACAGGAGCAGCAGTATAACATAGATTTTGCCGATGTGAAAGGACAGGAAAATGTAAAACGCGCGATTGAAGTGGCTGCTGCCGGCGCTCACAACCTGATTATGATTGGTCCACCCGGCTCGGGTAAAACAATGCTCGCAAAACGACTGCCGACAGTTTTGCCGCCAATGACATTTGAAGAAGCAATCGAGACGACTAAAATACATTCCATTGCAGGTTTACTGCCTCCTAATTCTGCGCTCATTGCGACACGACCTTTTCGGTCGCCGCATCATACAATTTCCGATAGCGCGCTGGTAGGAGGTGGCACGATTCCAAGACCGGGAGAGATTTCACTTGCACATCATGGAGTCCTATTTTTAGATGAACTTCCTGAGTTCGCACGCAATGTGCTCGAAGTTCTTCGTCAGCCATTGGAAGACGGACGGATGACCGTTAGCAGGTCTAAAATGACACTCGAGTTTCCCGCAAATTTTATGCTCGTCTGTGCTATGAATCCCTGCCCGTGCGGTTATTACACAGACCCAGGGAAGGAGTGTACTTGCACACAGATCCAAATTCAGAAATATATGGCTAAGATATCAGGCCCGTTGTTGGATAGGATCGACCTTCACATCGAAGTTCCCGCTGTGAAATATAAAGAATTATCCAGCAAAAATTCGGGTGAACCTTCAGAGAAAATACGCCAAAGAGTTACAACCGCACGCGAAATACAAATGCGAAGGTTCAAAAATAAAAAAGGAATTTTCTCAAATGCTGGAATGCAATCAAAGGATATTCGTGAATATTGTAAGGTTGATTCAGACGGTGAAGAGTTGCTAAAAATGGCTATAACAAAACTCGGTTTATCGGCACGCGCTTACGACCGCATCCTAAAGGTTGCACGCACAATCGCAGACCTCGCAAATTTTGTTGATATCCGCCCAGAACACATCAGCGAAGCTATCCAATACCGGACACTGGATAGAAATCTTTGGGCGTAATTAGGAATAAGCGTAATGGAATGGGAGAGAAGCAGAGATATGGCGAAGTAAGGATCGAATAATTAACCCGCCTGACACTTGGGCACGTATCGAATGTCGAATTAAGAAAATTTTCAGTGATTACGATATTTTTAAAATTTAATGATTATAAATTTCAATAGACATCGCGTTGCCACGAGCAAATATAATTAATCATTCGTATATGAAGTAACTTAATATTCGATATGAAAGCACTAAAATCTAAACTCTAAGTTCTAAATACACCTGAATCCTAATCATCAAAACGCCACTAATAATTCAATTTCCTATGTTTTCGATATTCGTGTTTAGAATTTGTTTAGAGTTTCGACCCGCCTGCCAAAGCGAAGCGGCGGGCAGGTATTCTGATTTAGCAATTGACATCTTACAGTAGGATGTTTGCGTAACATCCATTACTCAGGCAAAACCGTTAGCACGCTTTGCGTCTGATATTAAATCAGACTCGTTGGGCTATTCGCTTTTTTAAGTTGCTCTGTTCAAACCATTTTCATATATTAACCCAGTAGACAGCAATATATTATTCAAAATTAAGTAGGAACCCAATGTTCATTAATCTATCTCATATCGGAATTGCCGTTAAAAACTTAAAGTATTCTGTAGATACTTTCCAAAGATTATTTGATGTTAAATATATTCATTTAGAATCTGTTATCGATCAAAAAGTAAATGTTGCGATGTTAGAAGTAGGCGGAGCACATATTGAATTGTTGGAAGGAGCATCTGAAGATTCTCAAATCTCGAAATTTATAGGAAAGAAGGGCGAAGGTGTACATCACTTGTCGTTTGCCGTTGACGATATTGAGAAAGAATTAGCAAGGTTGAAGTCGGAAGGATTTCAACTTATAGATGAGAAACCCCGTGTCGGTGCAGGCGGAAATTCAATCGCGTTCG
>JBBINX010000037.1:0-20579 GCA_037443685.1 Ignavibacteriales bacterium | reverse complement strand
CATCGCTCAAATTTCGAATATGTTTTAGAAAAAGTAAACCGGTCAGCAAACGAATGGGTTTAGCTGGACGTCCCATATCTTCACTGTAATATTTTTTAAATTCGTTCTCAAATATTGACCAGTCAATTTTATTTGCTAAGATGTAGAGTGGTTTACGATGACTGAGTTGCTCTTCGAATGTTGTACAGAATGTTAACTGGCCTGGGTTGGCTGGTTTTGATAGCATATTTTTTGCAAGGTTTTTTGACATTTATCTTGTTTTCTTGTATTCTTTCTTACTCAATTTAATCATTTTTTCCCACTTTATAAACCATTTTCGAGTTTTTAAGGGTCAACTAATTATTGATATTCTAAATGCATTGCATTAGAAATGCGAAAATCTCAAGAACATAAACTAATCAGCATCAATCTATTAAAGGAAGCAACTATTTTTTATTGCATTTTTCGAGAGAATCGGTTCACCATATAAATATAAAAAACCGATTCGTAAGAATCGGCTTTAAATTACTACCAGGCTGAGGGAATTATTGAAGATAACCTTATCTATCGGTCGACAGTCTGAATCTTCTTATCATATTATTACCGGTATCTGATACATAAAGAGTTTTACCGAGAAAAGTAATACCTTTAGGAGATTTGAGCGGTGGTCTGTTCATGCTTGCTAATTTTTCATTCCCAAAAGATTCCGACTTCATCGTCCCTCTTCTTCCGTCAAATTTTACAATTGTTTCTAAAGTGTTGTCAAGGATAAAAATATCAAGACGCGACCTATCAATAGTGACAGCAGTCGGTTCTTTATAGCGATTAGGTTTGATAAAATCTATATACCTTTCGTCCGGTTTTACGGGGTTAAACTTCGGCAGCCATCCTTCGAAATCAGAGCTTTTCGAATATACCATCCATAAAGCACCGTAAATCATTTCGCCGTTTACCCAACTTTGAGTAAGAATAAAATCGTTGCTATTCGGGAATGTTACAATATCAGTCGGACGCAAAATATCGGTGATACCGGAACCACTTCTCGTAGCTAAGTCCCCTATCGGTGTTATCATTTTATCTATAACAGTATCTTTTATAATAATATTGCCGAACACGTCTTTAATTGTATCCTTCCTTGTCTTTGCATTAAACCACAGCACGCGGCTATCTGGATCAACGAAACTGGAATTATCCGAACCGTCCCGAGCGATGATGTACTGATTATCTCGTAATAGTGCAATTCCTTTGAACCTGCGTTTGGGTTTTGAAGGCTCTTTCCAAATTGTATCGATTCTTGCTTGTTCGAGGTGATGGGCTGCTTCGTAAAGATGGATTCTAAATATACCAGCAATTGTATCATTATAAGCAGGTCTGGCGATTTCACCAGATACAAGTAAGTCTAATCGTAAGTCTTGGGCTATTGCGATAGGACGTAAGATTGTTGCTGTTTCTAATACTACACCTGCTTCAGTTAACTGTACAATTCTGTTGTTATCAGTATCTGCTACATAAATTAATTGGTCAAACCCACCAAACAAGGCAGTCGGATTATTAAACCCTGTCCAGGGTGGCACAATTTCAATGTAAGTAGTATCACCATAGGTTAATGTGGTTGCTAACGGGAGGTCGTTCAGATTAAATTTTTTCTGACAACCCACAGTCAGCAAAAAAACCATCGTAGATAAAATAAATATTTTTGATAGATTAAATAATTTCATAAGCTTTAGTATGTAAGTTGTAAAGATATTCTGTGAACACCACCCAAGCGGTTAAAATTAGCGTAAGCATAATCAACATTAATTTTAGCAATGCTAATTGGAACTTTAATGCCTGCTCCAAATGTAAAATCTTCTTCCGAAGCGCCGTCTTTCCCTAAAATTGGTTCACCGATCGATCGCTTTAGGCCGGTTCGGAGGGAGAACATATCATTCCATGTGTATTCAACACCAAGCCTTATATTCTCTGCATTGTCGTTTGGATGGTTTAATTGAACTGATGTCGTTAATTTTTGTGATTCAGTCTCAAACGGCTCAAACGCTAAACCAACTTTAAAAAGAGTTGGCGGAGAAAACGATTGGAAGCTTGTAACTTTCCTACCATCATACAATTCAACAGTTCCTGAAGGCGATACGTCGCTTCCGAAATTGTTAACAACGACTGCAAAACGAACGGAACCTAAGCCTGTCCAATAATAAGTCCCCAGGTCAACTAAAAATGTTCGCATCTTCAAAATATCTAATGTTTCTTCTACATATTTAACTGTAGCGCCGAAACTGAATTGATTTGTCATCTGGCGAGCGTAAGAAAAACCGATCGCTAAATCGCTATACTTAAACATACGGCCCGTACCAAAAGGGTTTGTTTCGTTAGTCACCGGCATGTCATCAGTACCGAGTGAAATAAGACTAATACCGAGTACATCCGTTGGAGTTAGCTTATATGTTGCACCCACAAATTCGTGGTTAATATCGGCAACATACTGAGTGTGAGAAATTAATAATTGGTTTCCTTCGCTCTGTATCAAACCTGCGGGATTCCAAAAGAGAGCCGATGCATCGTTTGTAACAGCCACGAAAGACCCGCCTAATGATGTTCCACGAGCTCCTACGCCAATTTTGAGAAATTGGAGAGCGGAAATACCAACTCTTTGTCCCCCTAAATTAGGTACCAGTTGGGCATATGTAGAACAGTATGTGACTAATATAACTGTTAGGATAGCGATGTGTATTTTTGTTTTTTTCATAATTCTAAAATCTCAATGATAAACCGAGTTTATAAGTTCTTGGAGTTAAAAAGCGGGCCGGATTATAGGGCAATGGGTCAATCGGCGCAGTGAGGTCTCGATAATTTGGATCGTTCCAATCGACAGGTGTAATTTGACCATACTCGTATGCTTCCCCTGTAATTGGATTTAAGATTTGGGAATTTTTATTGTTCAAGATGTTTTGAATCTCAAAATTCACAACTAATCTGCCGAAACCAACATTGATGTATTTTTCAAAATTTAGGTCGACATAAAACCAGTCGTCCCCTACTTTACTGTAAGGATTCGCTCTATCGCTTCTGTATTCTGGACGTCCGTTCACAGGATTATATCTGTAAAATATCTGGGGAGTATATCGTTTCCCCGATTGAAAGAATACTCTAGTATAAATGTTGTAGTCGTCAAGTATTCCTTTTCCAAAACCGAACAGAGGATTATTTTTAGCTACAGAAAAATTAATGTTTGCTGACGCTTGAAAGGGTCTATCCCAAACTACATAAGTTTCTTTAAGATTTTCTTCGAGTCCCTGCTGGATGTTATATGCAGTCTCGTTTGCCGAAGAACTCTTTCCTGTAGCGATGCTATATGAACCCGATAATGTAGCTCTAAGCATCTTGGCGAATCTCGTTTTATACTCTACTTCGATACCACGGATACGTGCATAATCTTGGTTGATGTATATTGTGTATGTTCCGCGGGTAGTTCCTGATACAATTGCTCTGAACTGCTTAGCCGTTATATAATCAAAAATATCCTTATAGTATGCAGTAAGAGTAAACACGTCGTTTTCGGTAAGTTGATTTCGGAGTCCAAGTTCGTATGCTACAGTTGTTTCAGGATTTAAATTCGGATTACCGATAGTTTGAAAAGAAGAGCGTGAACGGCTGCCACCCAATTTTGCATAAACAAATTGAGGTCGAGGTAGTTTCGAAAAATGTCCGTACGAGAAAAATAATGTTTGGTTATCAGTAACAGGATGCGAGATTCCGAGTCTTGGACTTAAACGGGCTTTCCAGTATCGACCGAACCATTTGTAGCTATCCTTTAAGTATTCATCTTGTATCGCTTTGGGTACAAGCTTTGCTGTCCCCTTTGTGACTGCATCGTCAACATATTTACCGGGTAACCAATAATCGAGTCGTAAACCGAAGTTTAGTATCATACCGCTCATCGTAATTCCATCCTGAGCGTAAATAGCACCGAAAGCAGGATATACTTTGTAGATATCATTATCAAATCCTAAAGGTCTTATCCACGGTTGGATAATATCGACTAATTGCATTTCCTGAAAGCGTGTTTCTATACCGGCTTTCATTTTGTGTTTATCCGTTGGATTACTCGTCAGATCAAACTTGAAAGTAAATTCACTGATATGATGGTCGCGCCACGTTGATGGACTTCCGAAGTCATAAAAACCATCACCTGGAATCACATAAACTGTATCACGGCTGTTAGGGTTTGGATAAAAATATTCAACCGGATAAGTAACGATATCCTTCGGCTCAAAATACTGATCCCACGATTTACCGTTTGCATCACCACGAACTTTCGCTGCGTACAAACTTAATCGAACGTCATAGAAGGTTTTCGGATTTATAGTGTGCGTCCAGCTTAGACTGTGTTGTTGATTAAGTTGTGTGAAAGTATTTGCGCTATCGGGTATATTTTGGAATAAAAACTGATAACCCGGATTAGGTTCAACACGATCGAGTGTTGCTGAAATCGTTTGTGTGTTTTGATCGATTTGAACAGATTGACTGAATGTATAACCCAATTTTATTATTCCACTCGGGCGATAAGTTAATTTCCCTAATGCTGAATAACTGTTACTTCGGCGGGGGGAATATTTTCTACCTCCAAAAATTGATGAATATAATCCTTTGGGTGCTAATGCTATATAACCATTTGGTTTACCATTCTCTATGTTCTCAACCCATCTTGTGTAACCGTCGGTCAGGTTCGCATAAAAATTTCCGAAGAAACTAAGATTTCCTGGAATCGAAGCACCAATAACTGGCATTAAATAAGTTGTTAACGGTTCGGGCCCACTTAAGTTGAATTCATAAATATCTGTGTTCGCGTTAGCTATTGCCTTATCGTTGAAACCAAAGTGATCACGCTTGTAACCTATAGAACCGGAAAAATTCTTTGCTCCTTCTTTTGTGGTGATGTTAACAACGCCTGATGTAGCTTGACCGTATTCTGCATTATAACCACCAGTGAGCACTTCTACTTCTGCAATTGCCTGCGGTGCGATCTGCAAACCGAAGCCGCGACCTGCTAGTGGGTCTTGGACAGAAATTCCATCTATCAAATAAGCATTCTCGTAACTTCGTCCGCCACGAATGTGGACTTCATTATCCGATTGAACAACTCCTGTTTGTAATGAGACGACGTCGCGCACGTCTTTAACAACTGCCATTTGAATTTCTTCGCTTGTAATTGACCGACGGCTGCCTGTTTCTTCAATATTGAAAAGGGGCTTCTCCCCTATAATAATCACTTCTTGCCCAACTGTGAGAACGGTTTCTTCCATCTTCACATTCAAAGTAGTAGTTTCGTTAGCTGAAACTTTTACACCAGTATATTGAACAGTTTTATATCCTAGTAGAGTAACTTCTATAGTATATGAACCGGCTGACACGTTTGGTATAGTAAATTTACCGTCGAAATCTGATGATGCACCGTAGTAAGTCCCTTTGATTAAAACGTTAACACTCGGAAGTGATTCGCCGGTCGTCTTATCAATTACAGATCCTTTAATGGTTCCTTTCGACTGTGAAAAAAGAATCTGGGTCGATAGAAGAAAAACGAGAAATAATAAACATCTTTTCATATAATTTTTGATTTTAAATTTTTAATTGTTTTTTTTATCCGCCAAACTCATCTATAAAGACACGTTTTAGAAAAGCAGGGATACCTTTGCCTGCCCCTGGTGGTTTTGTAGGCCAAATTCTTTCTAATCCATTCATCAAATGTAACGGCATCGATAAGAAAACAAAACTTCGGTCGTGATTTATCACACCAAGATTGATTCGCTTACGCCACCTTAGAGGTGGATTATAGTCAGTATTAATAATTGTTGTATCAGGGGGTATTGTATAGATGTATTCAGACCCTGCTTGTTTAACAATATCTCGCACAAATAAAGAATGAGAACCGCCGCTCGTAGCAGTAGGATTAAACCTCAGCCGTGGGAATGAATCAAGAGTGGCGATAGGATCAATTGGCCAGTCATTTGGTATTCTTTTAGCGTATATAGTGTCAATAATTTGTTCAACCGGTGTAAAATCTAATAATGGACTCCGAGTATCGCCTATAAAAGCACCGAATCGCATTGAATAGAGTATTTTTCCACCAGAACTGGAATAAAGATATAAAGGGAATTGTGCAATCGCATGAACATGTAACCAATTATCTGGGATGTTGTCTGTAAACCAAAAAACAAAATCAAATAATTTTAATGTGCGCACAAATTGAGGATTTAAAATTGGGGGGACGTAATCGCCGACTTTTGTGGAGGTTGAACCGGTTCTAATATCAATAATATCAAAATTTCCAAAACCTCGAGGAGGATTTACGCCTGGTAATGTATCGATATTTCCGAATGCTTTGCGGTATGTGTTTATTACTGTCAAATAATCAGTCGCCCCGTAGTTTGCAATTGTTAATAATTTATTTTGAGGTTTCTTTACAAACCATTTCTTTGTGCCATCTGGTAGCGATACGGCAGGACTATATTCACCAGCTAAATCTTTTGCCTGTAAATAAATTTTATTATTATCATTCAATTTTAAACCGGGAACGATTCCAATTTTTTGCATTTGCGGATATATTCCAACATAAACATCGGCATCTACTAGGCCAGATTCACAAGTGTCCGTACGAGAACGTGGAGCTTCTATCGTAATCATCGAATGAACTGCAGAGAATTCGAACCATGCTGTTGTGTCATTTGGATTATTCAGATTGATGCGATAATTTTTAATTGTATTGTCTCCATCTATATCTGTACCTATCCAAGTAAAAGTTGCTACAGTAAAAGTAGATTCCGGCTGCTGCACTGTTTTTGTAGGATCGAGCGGGTCTTTCGAGAATTCAACAATAGGTGGTGAATTTTTAATAGGAAATATTTGTATCGCTCCGACCGGATCTATTGCGGTTGTTATACTGAGCAATTTATTATCATCGGCATCAAAACTACCGTTTCCGTTTTTATCCCAGTATGGTTCGGGCTTTAATCTTATGATTCCACCAACATTGATATTTTCTCTAAAACTATTATCTACCGCTCGGACAGTCACTGTAAATCGCTCCCTCGCTGATAACAGAGGGAAAGCAACGAGGCTGTCGTTCTTTACAACCCAAGAATACCCCAAAGTATCAGGTATTTGTCCCGCTGATACACTGTCTGTTTTGAAATAAGCAAACAAATAACCTTGAATTAAACCGTCCGGGTCTTCACCCCACCAACGTATTATTTGTCGACTAGTTACTGCTGATTGTATAGTATCGGCTTGAACCCACAAATAAGTTTTCGGAGGTAAATTAGGTTTTAAATTTACAGGCGTCTCTTTACGGCAGCTATATAAAGTTAGCCCTATAAATAACATCAGTATAATTGAAAATATTTTTCTAAACATCAAAATCTCCAGAAATTCTAGTTATCTTATTAACATCATCTTTTTAACCTGATTAAAGTTACCTGCTTGGAGTCGATAGAAATAAATACCGGACGCTAATCCACCTTTGGCGGATGAACCGTCGAAATGCACACGATAAGTTCCCGCTTTCTGTACCTCATTTTTCAGACTAGCAACTTCTTGACCGATAATGTTATATACTTTCAAGGTAACCATTTCTTCTGTTGGTATTGAATATTCTATAACAGTGTTCGGGTTAAAAGGATTAGGATAGTTATTTGCTAAAAAGTAATGCTCAGGAATAGTGTTCGAAATGTTATCATTAACACTTAGCGGAAGATAAGTTCCAAAATCAGCGTCTCTTCTCGGACAAATTTTATACCGATTAAAACTATAAAAGATAATTCCTCTAAACTTAGAGAATCTATCTCCGACCTTTATTATTTGTGTACCCGGATAAATTGTGTCGCCCGGAACGTTTGAGTATGAGTTCATTCCATCTCTTCGTACAATTATATCTCCAGAACCATCGCTGATTGAATATTCAGATGGATCAGCAAACGTGGGCCAAAGATTTGTAACAGTTACTGTATCGAATTCCACCAACATCCCTTCCCAAGATTCTGCTATCAAATTACCATTACCAACACCTGGACCAAAATGACCGGTTGATCTTTTAATCGGCGATGGTAAAATATTACCGGTAGTAATGGTCGAAACAGACGATACATCACCAATTCGTGTTACATCAAACTGTTCCTGAATGGTTCCTGTAATTGAAATGCTGTCACCTTTCTGTAATCCTCTGAGCCCACCAATCGTTCCAACAAACCAAATTCCACTCGATGGATCATTGCCATTCTGCATATACCATACTGTTGTTCCACCGCTTGTTCTGGCACTCAATCCAATATCATTCGTATCGGCAGTAACAATACCTCTAACTGTAGTAACTGCACCAACGTACGGACTTCTACCGTTGGTAAATGGTGTGTATTGAATATCTCGAATCGAAAGATTTCCAGATGTTACTTTATAGAAATAAAAACCTCTAGATGTGTCTGAACCCAGTCCGCTCCCTGCACCACTAGCTGATATTGTGCTATATCCTAAAGAATCCGTCGCTTTAAGAAAATATTTAATAAAAGAACCATCGGGAAATGCAGGTATAATACTTCTGTATAGCGTATCACCACTGATAGCTCGCATCGTATCAATAATGAAGGGGCTATCATTTACGCTGTAAAATAAAAGCCGACTTGCGATACTATTTCCACCTGCACCTTTTCGAAAGATGGCTTCAATCCTTGGAAGAGTATCGGGTTGAACAATCACTGGATAACGACGAACGGTTGTAATCGATGGTCTGGCTACCCCAATGACAACATCATTTGGATAGACAGGAGATATTCTATAGCCACGTGGATTCTCAGTACCCGATACCGTAGTAATCCACCCCCTTATAGTATCGATGCGTGTATTTATTGGAAAAATTGCAGTATAAGTAGTATTTGGAGCTCTATGTCCTCTTAATGTCCACCATTTTGATCCATCGTACGTCGAAATCATATTGCCAAAATCATCTAATAGATTCACTGTACCGTTACCAGTATGCAACCATGAGACAACAGTTAAATTGGTCAATTCAACATACCCACTTTCATAAGGTTCACCAGTTGAATATTTTATTTGACCGCCTGGAAAAATTCCTGTATAAAAATCACTTGTTTGCATTGGAACAATCGGAGGGATATTTTGGTCTCCGATAATATTAAAATTTGGATCACGCAAAGGAATGATTTGTGACATACTATTCATAGTTGGATAACCACTTTCTCCTGGTCCTGGAAAATCCCATACTCTTCCAACAACCTCAACTACATCACCCTCTTGAATATTTAAAATATTTTGATAAAATACAGTATCACCGGGGTTAACAGTTGACGAGATGGGAGGCCTGATAAATATGTAACCAAAAGGACCACTATAACCCGTATCAGCCAACACCATGTTATATCCAAATGTTGTATAATTCAAAACTTTCGGAGGGATAATACAAACACCAACGATCTTTACAGTATCACCTAAGAAATTACAGGACTGCAGTGTCCATCTTGAAGGGACAGTGTTTTGCAATGCATCTGCAAGAATTAATGAATCGATATGATTGTATTGTAGCGACCTGATTGTACGGTATGGATAATTGCTTTGGGCTTCCCCAACCATTGATACAATAAAAATAATTATTAAAATTTTTATACTAGTTTTCATTTTATCACCTTATATATTTAATTAAAACAAACTTTTTCCAATCTCATGTTACTTAATTATCAAAAACTTACCTATTTTGATATTATCAGTATCGTGATCTTTAACGCTAAACAAGTACAAACCCGTGGCAATCGCTTGGTCGTGCTTCGTTATCAAATCCCAAGCATGCTCACCACCCGAAAATTGTGTTGCTTCGCGGATCGTTTCGAATTTTCTAAACCATTCTATATCTGATCCGGAATATGTTGCTGCATCGTGATCAAGAGTTGCAACTATATCACCTGCTAATGTATAAATGCGAATTTCGCAACGAGCGGGTAAATTATAGAAAATTATTTTTCGATTTCTTTCACCCCCGGAACTACCCTCCCAGTAAGCGTTAGTGTAATAAGGATTAGGATAAACACCTACCTCTGTCGATTTTTCAGATGTTGGTATGGTACCAGCAATAACTCTCTTTAACACTTTGGAACTTTCTAAACTCGGAAGTCTATTGGCTGAATCACCCTGGTCAAAAGCCGTTACTGCATAAATATACTGCCATCCATTAAGATGTGTTAGTTGAAGGTCTGGTGGTGGAAATCTATACCAATAATCTACAGTGTCACCAGAAAAACGTTTGGGTTCTAAAAGTGCGATACGTGAGAACCCTACATCGAATCCGATATTATTACCCGCTTTGTCGAATTCAGCTACTAATGGCATATCGTAGAGCCACTCCTCTGGTTTGGCAATATCAGCGCCCGCGTTAGTTCTGTATATTTTGTATCCTTCAAAATCCTTAAGTTGTGTTATAGGATCGATTGATTCTTCGGCTGTTGTTTTGTCCCAGTAAATTGTTACATTTCTGTCAGAAACTTCTGCTCTTACTTTTGGTCTTCGGGGTGGTTTTGGGAGACTATAACGTGTTATCTTCCCATCTCCATCAAAATCTTCTCCATCATCCAATATGTTATTTCCGTTCACATCTTCACCATCGTAAGTTTGTTGAGCCCAACTGATATTGTTGAATAACACTGATCTTTGCAGGGGTGTATCAAAACGTGCGTGGTCTGGTCCAAATTTTTTTGCTGTAACAATTGCAAATACTACAGTCAAGCTATCACCCGGATAGAGGGTATGAAAAGGTCCTGTAGAAAGTAGAAGAGACACATTTGTCGGTGCTGTTCTAAGAGATGCGATTCTATTTGCAGGCATCGATGAAGTCATCCGAGCATAGCGATCCATCCATCGATTTTGGTCAATATCCTCCAATGTCGGTGAGGAAAATTCTGGTTGTGTAGGGTCAGTAAGTCTGAATTTCCATGCGTTGAAATAAGTTTTTTGGGAAATATCTAAAAGAGAGTCGATATTTTTTGGAAAGGGTGTAGCTCCCAATATAGTCATTGCCGCGTAGCTATTTGCCGGTGGTCCTTGGTTGTTGCCGTCATAATCGAAAGCATAGACCATTCTACGAGTTGAATCATAACCGGCTGCAACATTAAAATAACCTGTTGTACCGGGACGGACAAAGTTTGTATTCCTGACTACAAAGTTATTCCAAAGTCCAACATAGACTGAATCGAGTGTATCTCTTATTGTAAGACCGGTAGCACCGTCTCTGTAACCAGTGTTGTAAAATGTATAACTTAAAATTACAAAAAAGTCAGCTGTAGGCAAATTCCAAGCGTAACTTTCTTGTTTGACAGTTAATCCTAATGGAAGATGATAAGGGATTGTATCACCAGTTACCGGATCACGCGTATATTTATCTGTGTATTCACATACAAAGTCAAGGTCGCTGATAGCATTCTCGGTTGGAAATCCAGAAAAAGGATCGATAGACCTTTTTTGTATTCCAGCACCCGGTTCGGATGTAAATTCATAATGTCTGCCCGTTACACCTCCTAATGACCAATCAGTAGCGCCTGTAGAAACTAAAGCACGTCCTCGTAACCGCGATATCGCACCAAACCAAACACCACCTTGATAAAGATGTTCGATACGTGAACCGCGTGGGTATTCAGCAGAAAATTGTTGGGGCCAATACAAATTACGTGTACCAAGTGTTCCATAATTTGTTACCGTCAATTGAAGACTTCCAACATTTACTACTTGCCGTTGGTCTTTATCGGTCTGTTTTGGGAATATCTGAATCCCGCTGTCATTATTTTGACTTAATGTAACAGTGGAGAATATTGTGATTAAAAATAAGGTATAATATTTACGCATCGTTTAATTCGAAAGATTATAGATTTTCTTGTTGTAAATTTGGAGATAATATAATAATAATATTACTTTATTACAAATTTAAACTTCACGGTCGGTATAAATTATGATCAATTGACCAATGTTAATATTATCTCCTTTAAAGTTATTCCATCGTTTCAATTCAGCCACAGAAACTTTAAACATTTTTGCAATTCCAAAAAGGGTGTCGCCATTTTTAACCTTATATTCAATAATATTTTTTGAGGTTTTTGTATCGGGAATAATATAAATCTCTAATTCTTGATCAGGTCTGATAACATCACTTCGGATGCCGTTCCAATTTTTAATATCACGAGTTGTAACACCATATTTTTCTGCAATTTCCCCAAGTGTCTCACCGCTTTTTACGGTATGTACAACCCAATGTGATTTAATTTTGGATGTTGGCTTTTTTACCCTATCCGCTTGGGGGAGTACAACCGCCTCCGTCCTCTTCGAAGACGAGTCATCTTGCTCGTAGGTAGTGGCTCTTTCTTTCGATATATAAATGTCTATTGTCGAACCAGCCTTTATATGTTTCCCATACGGGATATCATTCCATATTCTTAAGTCGGTAACTCTGACATTGTATAGTTTTGCAATCTCACCTAATGTGTCACCTTTTTTTATCTTATAACTTATTTTTGTTTTATCGTTCGATGCAAGTTTGACTAGTTTACTCTTTTTCCCCTTGACTTCAGTGTCCCCTTGAAAACGGTCAGTGATTGATTTCCCAGAAACAGGAATAATAAGAGAAACACCCGGGGATAGTTTTTTCTTTATAGGTATATTGTTCGTTTCGGCTAATAAAGATCTGGATAATCCGTATCTTTTTGCAATAGAGCTGAGCGTTTCACCTTTTTTAACTATATGCGTTGCCAAATATCTTTTCTGTTCAGTTGGGACTTGAGCATAATTTGTTACAAACAATTCGGTCGAACCAAAAGGGATTTTCAGTCTATACCCTTTATAACCAGGTGGAGTACAATTTTGTATAAGTTCTGTATTTAATTCTTTCATCGTTTTTAAGTCCGTCCCCGCACATTCTGCCAATACCGATAAGTTTACAGATTCATTGATTACTATTTCATCGTATAATAATGGAGGTTCTGGTTCGACCTTAAAACCGTACTTTTCAGGGTTCATACCAACTACTGCCGCAGCAATATATTGCGGAACGTAGTTGCGTGTTTCTCGCGGAAGGTGTTTTCGCAAGAACCAAAAAACATTCGTACCCGATTTACGAATAGCTCGCTTAACAGTGCCCGCTCCGGAATTGTAGGCAGCCAAAGCTAAGTGCCAATCGTTGAATTCATCATTCAGGTCGCGCAGGTGCCGGGCTGCAGCTCGTGTTGACTTCTCCGGGTCTCTTCGGTGGTCGTACCACCAATTTCCATCTAACCCGTATAACTTGCCTGTGCCTTTAATAAACTGCCAAATGCCAACTGCTTTTGCCCACGACCTCGCAACAGGATTCAAACCACTTTCTATCATCGAGAGATAGATTAGTTCTTCAGGAACTTTTTCTTCAGCAAAAATTCTTTTCATCATCGGAAAATATTTACCCGAACGTTTTAACCATCGCTCCATGTGATGACGACCTTTTTTTGAAAAATAATCAATATTCATAGCCACCAAGCCGTTTATGACCAACGGAATTTTTAAACCTGGTATCACTTCTCGTGGAATGTATTGATCGGGAGTTTCGGCAGTTTCGAGTAATAAGTTCAGTTTTTCGCGAAGTGCAAATATAGATGTTTCCTCACCTAACGAATCAATATTCGCAATGTAAGTTTCGTAATCCTCGACGATACTCAAGCTTAATTCGTTGAATTCTTTGTTTTTTTCTATGTTCGGATAATAACTCAACTCATTTAGAATGTTAATGGCAGACTCAAACTCATCGGCACAAAGGATTGAGTCGCCGGCGGTTTCAGCAGCCATAGCTGCTATGTAATGTTTACGGGTTTGTTCGAGTGATTGGTTAATATAAGGATCGGTACCGTTATTTTCTCCATCCGCTGAATCTATTAAAATCGAATCATTAACAATTGTAGAGTCATTTGCTGTTACAGATATTGGTAAGATAATTTTTTCGGGTTCGGATGCTGAAGGTTTTATGGTTTCTTTTCCAGCACATCCGAAAAGTGAAATAATTAAAATTAATTTTATGAAATTTCGATTCAATATTCTATCCAATGTTTTGATAATAACTTGTATAGAAGATAAAAGATTATCGAAAAAAAGTCAAGAGAATTTTCAAATAAAATTTATATTCTCATATTTACCTATGAGTTATCATAGGGGAATGTTGCCATGTTTCTTTTTGGGGTTAGGGTCCACTTTATTCTGAAGTATTTTTAAAGCTTTGAAAATTTTTCCTCGTGTTTCACTTGGTTCTATTACATCATCAATGTATCCTCTCGCAGCGGCTACATATGGATTTGCAAACTTTTCTCTGAATTCTTGTTCTTTTTGCTGAATCGCTAACACTTTATTATCGGATTTGTCAATTTCTTTTTTAAAAATAATTTCGACCGCACCTTTCGGGCCCATTACTGCTATTTCAGCGGAGGGCCAAGCAAAATTGAAATCACCGCGAATATGTTTCGAGTTCATTACATCGTAGGCACCGCCATATGCTTTCCGAGTAATTACGGTTATTTTAGGTACTGTAGCTTCGCAAAAGGCGTAAAGCAATTTTGCTCCATTTTTAATAATCCCCCTCCACTCCTGTTCTGTCCCGGGCAAGAAGCCAGGAACATCTTCTAACACTACAAGTGGAATATTAAATGCATCGCAGAACCGAACAAACCTGCCCCCTTTTATAGAAGAATCGTTATCCAGAACACCCGCAAGAACTGCGGGCTGGTTCGCTATTACACCGACTGAAAATCCACCCACGCGAGCAAAACCGACAATGATATTTTGTGCAAACAATTCGTGTACTTCAAAGAAATCACCTTCGTCAACAATTAGTTTGATTATTTCTTTCATGTCGTACGGTTTATTAGGATTATCTGGAATGATGGAATTTAATTTTTCATCTTTGCGGTACGGGCTATCATTCGATGGTTTAAACGGCGGGTCGTCCATATTATTAGAAGGAATATAACTGAATAGTTTTCTGATATTTTGTAAACACTCAACCTCGTTTTCACACGCATAATGTGCGACACCACTTTTTGTCGCATGTGTAATTGCACCACCAAGTTCTTCCGACGTAACATCCTCATGCGTTACAGTTTTTACAACATTGGGTCCGGTAACAAACATATAGCTTGTTTGTTTTACCATGAGTATAAAATCAGTTATGGCAGGTGAATATACGGCGCCTCCTGCACATGGTCCCATTACCGCAGAAATTTGTGGTACAACACCTGACGCAAGAGTATTACGAAGGAATATATCAGCATATCCGCCAAGACTAACTACACCTTCTTGTATGCGTGCACCTCCGGAGTCATTCAAGCCGATAACAGGCGAACCTACTTTCATTGCTATGTCCATTATTTTACAAATTTTTTCCGCATGCGCTTCCGACAGGGACCCACCGAATACTGTAAAATCTTGACTGAATACAAAAACCTGACGCCCATCTATTGCTCCAGTTCCTGTTATTACCCCGTCGCCTAAATATTTTTGCTTTTCCAAACCAAAATCATACGAACGATGTTCAACAAAAGCATCAATTTCAACGAAGCTGTTGCGATCCAAGAGTAAGTCGATTCGTTCGCGCGCTGTTAACTTTCCCTTTTTATGTTGCTCATCTATCCGATGTTGTCCACCGCCGAGTTTTGTTTTTTCTTTTAAATCTTTTAAATGTTGAATCTTATCTTTTGACATATTGTTGCTCCTTTATAACCCCTTGAATTTTGTATTTATGCATTATGATTCTTGATTTTAACTCCAAAATCTTAAACCTCGAATCACACTTAACTAAGTCGTAACTTGTTCAATTATACCACCGCCAACCAAATCGTTTCCATCATACATCACTACCGATTGCCCCGGAGTGATAGCTCTCTTCGGTTGATCAAAGGTAACTTTAATTCTATCTTTATCATAATATTTTACAACGGCTGCAGACCCTTCGTCTTTATAACGTATTTTTGCCTCAATAGATAAACCATCGCCGAGGTCAGAAACAGAAACTAAATTTATTTGGTTCGCAATAAGTCCTCTATGTGATAAATCTTTTTCACGACCTACTGTTACAGTATTAGTAGCAGCATCAATTTCGGTTACATATACAGGTTCACCGAAAGCAGTGCCTATTCTCTTACGTTGACCGATAGTATAAAAAGGATAACCACGATGTTTAGCAACCACCTTTTTATTGAAAACCAGATTACCACCGGCTACCCTTTTCTCCAACTCCGGAATTTGCTCTTTTAGAAATCTCTCGTAATTGTTATCGGCTATGAAACATATTTCAAAGCTTTCTGATTTTGATGCAGTCTTAAGACCAAATTTTTTTGCACGCTCTCGGACTTCTACCTTTGTTAACTCGCCGAGCGGAAATAAGGTCCGACCCAACATCTCCTGCGTTAATCCCCATAGTGCATAGGATTGATCCTTGCTATTATCCTTACCTCTCGATATTATAAATCGTTTCCTCGCCTCATCATATCTAACTTTTGCGAAATGACCAGTGGCGATTCGATTCGCACCCAACGATAAAGCTTTTTTTATTAACTCTTCCCACTTAATTTTACGATTACAAATTACACAAGGATTAGGTGTTCTACCTGCGAGGTATTCCCATTTAAAATTATCGATTACCTCTTTCTGGAATTTTTCAGTAAAATCAATAACGTAATGTGGAAATCCCAAATGGGACGCGACAAGACGAGCATCGTTTATTCCTTCAAGTGAGCAACAACCAGATTCATTAAAGGCATTACCTCCTACTTCATGATAATTGTAGGTTTTAATTGTGATACCTACTACATCGTAACCTTGTTCAACAAGCAATGCAGCTGCGACTGAAGAATCGACACCGCCGCTCATTGCAACTACTACTTTATTAGACAATCCTGAGATATTTCCGTCTATAGACATGCTAAAAATATAGACAAAGATATATTGTTTTCAAACTTTCCTACTTTACAAATAATCTGCGATAACTCGCTCGTACTCTCTTGACATCAAGTGTGATGATATCATAAAATCGGCAGAGGATCGGTTACATGCAGTCGGGATGTTGTAGACCACTGCAATCCGTAGTAAGGCTTTTACGTCAACGTCGTGGGGTTGTTGCTCGAGAGGATCCCAAAAGAAAATCAGAAAATCAATTTTTCCTTCTACTATTTGAGCGCCAACCTGCTGGTCGCCTCCCAAAGGTCCGCTTTTAAATTTATAAATATTAAGTCCAAGCTCATCAATAATAAGCTGGCCAGTAGTGCCTGTTGCGTATAATTCATGTTTAGCAAGCGAGCCCTTATTGTATCGCGCCCATTCCAACAAATCGTTCTTCTTATTGTCATGGGCAATTAGTGCAATCGCCTTTTTTTCAGTCATCTCTACTATTTTATAATCCAATATTTTACCTGTTGAATGTTTAGTAATTGAATATAGGCAAATTAAAAATAAGATGACACACCAGTCATTCCTCCGACGATTCAAGATTTACTTCCCTAAGCAGTTATTGGAGTTTAACAACTAAGTGCAAACTCCACGTTGCCGAACCATTACCAGTATTAACTGAAACATATGAACCATTGAATAAAGCCTCAGTTAAGTCAAAATCCAACCCGCCATTCCATGTCCCCTGTATATTCTGCGTTGTGAATAGAGTCCATTCGACGCCATCACCATACCATATAGTCATTGTCTCCTGTATTGTTGTGTTTTCATCAACACCAAATTTGTCTTCTCCATTATTAAAGAAGTGCTTCCCCTTAGGGCGTAGGACTAATGTCCCTGTTCTTCTTATTCTTGTTTGCCCATTGTGTTCGTCTGCATCATAAGAAACAGTTGCTGTACTGAAATTCATTTCGCCAAATTTATTAATGGCAACATCTACCTGCGTTGTTTTGTTAATCGTAGGAAATTCATTTGTGAAATGTAACCGTAAGAAACCTATATATTCATGACTTAACACTGGTTTTGGTTCAACAGGACTTTCATCTTCGGAGCATGATATCAGCAATACTACCAATACTAAAAATACTACAAGATTTTTAAATTTATGAAGATTCATAAATCATTCTCCTATTCAGTTTCGTCTTCATCATCTTCTGTGGAAGGAGTATCAAACATCGGCATCTCAGAAAATTTTATATTTTTGGGAACTACAAAAATTTTGGGGTCGACAGGAATGTTGGTTTTAATTGAGACAGCTTCTTCCTTGGTATGTGTTCCTGCCATTTTAAAATCCATTAACATTAGAATGCCGTTCCACGTTAATACTTTCCCGTCTTTCCCTCTGTATGAGTTACATTCTTTACCGAGAAATTTTTCTGTTCCAACTTTTTTATATCCCATTTTAGAATACAACTCGTCAGTAATTTTATTAAAATCACCACGGCTCTTATCGCCCAACAATTCGAGAATAGGATTTTTCATTTTTAATCCTTCATTTGGTTTATCGGAATCGAAAATGAATTGGTTTTCGCCAAACGAAATTATCCATCCCTTATCTTTTTCTTTGCCACGCATTGCATCAGTGTACATAGCACTTTTGTTACCGTAGTCATCGAAATAGAGTGTAGCTTTACCAACTCGCTCTCCAGTATATTTATACTCGATAATTCCTGATTTTAATCCATAAGGTTTTAATGTGAGTTCCTGGGTATATGTACGATTATAAATAATCGTCAGGCAAAATAGTGTGATGATAAAATAAAATATCTTAAGATGTTTCATATAATTCTCCGTATATGGTTTTACATTTTAATAAACTCTACTCGGCGATTATTAGCTTTCGCCTCGGGTGTTGTGTTACTATCGATTGGTTTACTCTCGCCCCATCCTTTGCTCGTTAAACGATCGGGGGCAATACCTAATTTCAACAATTGTTCTACGACTGATTTGGCTCTTCGCTCGGATAATGTTTGGTTCGATGCATCGTCGCCGTCGCTGTCGGTATGTCCTTCGACACTGAATTTAATTTCTGGATGTTCTTTCATTAACTGGAAGATTGTATTTATTACCCCCATCGATTCGGGCTTCAGTGTAGCTTTGTTTACGTCGAATTTTATACCCGTTGTAACGATCTTTCCATCACTGAGTAATTTATCGTATAACTTGACACCACCTTGAGCAATTCTGATATTTTTAATGAAGCGGTTTATTCCTTGTATCCCGACCGTATTGTATCCCGAAACTCCTATAGTCAAACCTGTGGGATTTTCGGTAATATTGGGAATATTCAAAACTCGTGCATCATCGAAATATATTTTCAGCGCGCGTTTATTGAAAGAGAAAGCCACATGCCGCCAGAAGCTTTTGTCGTATGTTTCTTCTTCGGTTGCTCCTGGATAAAATGCTTCGCCGATGCCATATATTTTTATATTATTTGCAGATATAACGATTGGCGCTAAGTTGAGTTCTGTTTGGTTTTTCATATCGTATAAAAGTAGATGGTAAATGCAATATTCTTCTTTTTCAAAATACGCATCGAACTCAATTGTGAAAATTTCGGGGAGATAATCTTTCTCGCGATTTTTTATAAACGGAACAATAAAAGAACTTTCGTCCTTGAAATATATAACCGGATCATTTCCAAATGAAGCAATCTCAACACTTCCGCCGCCGGCGTGATCCCAACGCGACGGGAACTCACCGTTTTGTTCGTTCTCTTGATTATCCTCATAAATTATCTGGTCGCCTGGGACAAAATCATACTTTGCCCATTTAAGCGATGGTTGTTGGGTTTGAGATTCTTTATTGCTCGCGTCCGATTTTGATTTATTATTTGTAGGTTGTTCTTCTTCTTGTTCGGTTTCAGATGCCTCGACTTTTTCAGATTTCTTTGGTTTATCTTTCTTTTTAAAAATACTGATTACCCCCTCTTCGATTTGGTCTAAGCCTTCTTCGATTGCATCGTCGGTGCGTTCATCGGCTCGCTGTTTAGTTTTATCCTCTACTTTCTTTTTTACTTCTTCTTGTGATTGTAAATATTGAGGACAAATAAAAAATAAAGCTGTAATAATAATGATAATAAAAGTTTTCATAAATGCTCCTTTCAATTTAATGTGTGACTTTTCTTGTTTTATTTGATCAAAATAAATTTTTTGACAGCTACAAAAACCTGTCTTGAGCTTGTCAAAGGATCACCTGCAGTCAATCGGTGAGAAAGTTGCTCAATAGTATATCGATCTGCTTCCACCTAAAATCAAAATTAACCCGCCAGAACACTTGCGGGCTGGTATTTCAAAGAACAATTCCGTATCTACAGATGTTTAATTATGTTTTTTCCTTATACCTAATTCAACCGTCTCCTCTGGTCATTTGATACTATTTGATCAGAACGAGTTTTTTTGTTTCAGTAAATGTACCCGCCTTTAGCCGGTAAATATATACTCCTGCTGAAAGATTATTTCCGTTGAATTCCACTTCATAACTTCCTGCCTGCTTTTTCTCGTTCACCAGCGTCCTCACTTCCTGCCCAAGCAAATTGTACACTTTTAGCGTTACCCAACTTTCAATTCCTGCCCGTCCGTCAGGCGGGGGCAATTGATAATTGA
>JBBINX010000036.1:0-20932 GCA_037443685.1 Ignavibacteriales bacterium | reverse complement strand
TCCACAGCTTTCAGTACATCGCTCGAACAAGCTTCGAACATTTTCTTTTTGGTGGCGGCGCTGTCGTCAAGCTGGTCTTGTATGTATTTTTGTCTGCGCAAGAGTGTTAGTGGTAGATGTGTCATATTAGTTCATCATTCGTTATTGGTTATTCGTCAGCCTAAGGCGGATTCATTATTCAGCGTCTTAATCCTTCTACGCCACTTTGTGGCTTCGGTGGACAGGTTGTCAATTGTTATAACTCCAAGCTCCATGATCTAAGCTATCATCGCTTTTATTATATCTACGGTTTTTTCTAAAGCTACATCAAGCTTGTTTACATCTTTTCCGCCTGCGGTTGCTAAGTGTGGTCGACCACCGCCCGAGCCGCCTGCAATCTTTGCAATCTCTCCAACAATTTTTCCTGCCTGAAGTTTTTTATTCTTGATGAGATCGTCGGTTACGACGCAAACAAAAGCGACTTTCTCATCGACTACCGAGCCGAACACTCCCACGCCAGATACGAGTTTAGAGCGGAGTGTATCGCCCATGCTCTTTAGCTCATCCATGTTTGCGACTACTATTTTTGCGGTTACGATTTTGAAATCGTCGACAGGAATCCCGTTATTAACTAACTGGTCGATATTCGATCCGGCTGACTTCACACGGAATTTTGATAGTTCTTTTTGTAGGTCGAGAACTTCTTTGTTGGTTTGTTCGACTATTTGTTGGCGTTGGCGGAAGAGAGTTTCTACTTTTTCTATTGTCGCACGTGTTGGATTTTCTGTCGGAGAAAGTACCGCTAACTGAGGTTTCGGAGTTATGTCTATCTTTTTGTGCTTAAATAACTCGTTTTCTAATTTCTCTTTATCCTTGAACAACCTTGTTAATTCAATATCAAGATTCTTGATAATTGTTAATCGTTCATTGATGTATTGTTTGACGCCTTCACCCGTAACCGCTTCGATACGGCGAATACCGCTTGCAATACTCGATTCTGAAGTAATCTTGAACAAGCCAATATCGGCTGTGTTCTTAACGTGTGTGCCGCCGCAGAGTTCGGCTGAGAAATTATCTGCCATTTTTATAACTCGAACGACGTCTCCGTATTTCTCACCGAAGAACATTTTGATTCCTGGAATTTTCTTCGCTTCCTCGAATGGCATTTCTCTGGCTTCGACCAATATTCCTTCCGATATTTTATTATTGACTATGTTTTCTATCTCGCGAATTTGCTCTTCGGTTACTCTCTCGAAATGATTAAAATCGAAACGCAATCTATCTGTTGCTACCAACGAGCCATGCTGCTGCACATGATTGCCTAATACTTTTCGCAGAGCTTCGTGCAAGAGGTGTGTGGCGGTGTGGTTACGCATAATGTTTTGGCGGCGATTGTAATCTACTTTAACATGAACAATCTTACCAATAAAATCTGTGATATTTCCTTCGAGAATCTCGATTTCGTGTATTAATTTTTTATCATACTTAATAGATTTAAGAATCCTTGCTCTAAATCTTTCTCCTTCAACTATTCCAGTATCGTTAACCTGACCTCCCGATTCAACATAAAATGGGGTTTCGTTGAATGAAATATATTTATCATCTATAACTTTGTCGAGAATAACATCGGCTTCGTATTGATCGTATCCGATAAAATTGGAATCATTAAATTCATTTCCAATATGTGCTATTTGTGTAGAAGACTTTACTGCATCTCTCGCTCGAGATCGTTGTCCTTCCATCAACTCAACAAAACGTCCTGTATCGACTTTTAATCCTCTTTCAGCGGCTATCATTTCGGTGAGGTCAAGCGGAAATCCGAACGTGTCGTAAAGTTTAAATGCATCTTCACCGGGAAATGTTTTTGAGTGCCCTATTTTTTCGATTACAGTTTCGAATATCTCGAGTCCACGGTCGAGTGTGATGTTGAAGCTTTCTTCCTCTCCTTTTATTACTCGTTCGATATGGATTTGTCGTTCTTTTATTTCGGGATATTGATTACCCATAGATTGTACGACGGCTTCCACAATTTTATAAATGAATGGTTCGTGCATTCCTAAATTTCTTCCGAAACGAGCTGCACGGCGCAGGATACGGCGCATAACATAACCGCGACCTTCATTTGAGGGAATGCCTCCGTCAGCAATTGAGAATGACAACATCCGAACATGGTCGGCAATAACACGCATGGCAATATCGATTTCGGATTTCGGATTTCGGATTTCGGAAATTGTCTGTAACGTGTTTGAATAGGATTTTCCGGAAATAGATGCGATTTTATCTAATATTGGCAGAAATATATCTGTGTCATAATTCGATTTCTTTTGTTGCAAAACTGAGCAAATCCGTTCGAAGCCCATTCCCGTATCAACGTGTTTTGATGGCAGCGGAGTGAGCGTACCTTTGTCGTCTCTGTTGTATTGTATGAAAACAAGATTCCAGATTTCCATCACACGTGGGTCGCCCGCATTTACGAGATGACCGCAGTCGCCTTTTTCGCTCAGGTCAATATGAATTTCTGAACACGGTCCGCAAGGTCCCGTTTCACCCATCTCCCAGAAATTATCTTTCTTACCAAACCGCAATACGTGTGTCGGGTCGATATCTGTAAATTTTTTCCAAAGTTCTTCAGCTTCGGTATCAGTTTCAAATACTGTTGCGTACAAGCGGTTCTTATCTAATCCCCATCCACCTTCAGTGGATTTTGTTAATAACTCCCACGCCCATTCTATCGCTTCTTTCTTATAATAATCTCCAAACGACCAGTTGCCAAGCATTTCAAAAAATGTGTGGTGGTAAGTATCGCGCCCGACTTCTTCAAGGTCGTTGTGTTTGCCGCTAACGCGTATGCACTTTTGAGAATTAACAGCACGGGTATAATCACGTTTACCGATTCCCAAAAAAACATCTTTAAACTGATTCATCCCGGCGTTTGTGAATAATAGTGTTGGGTCGTCGTAAGGGATCACCGGTGCACTTGGCACAATTTTATGCCCGCGTTTCTCAAAGAACCTAAAAAATTCCTTCCGTATTTCTGCAGATGTCATTTGTATACTTTTTTCTGTGTAATACTCTTCTAATTTTTATTTAATTTTTTAAAATCGTTAATCTCATAAATCATTCAATACTTACCTAATCTAACTCTCCACAGATTGATTACACCAGCGAGTTTATTACAACCTCTTGGTCTCTGATTAAGTGAGAGTTATCGATGCGGTTGCTTGCTCCACAACTTGAATAGCAGCAGACCTTATTTAAATCGCATATCTCAAGATTTTTTTTAGTGAATCTTTTTCTAACTTTTTCCCAAAGGATATCTTTTTCGTTTTCAACTTCCTTAGCCGCTTTTGTATCTTCCATTTCTTCTAACATTTCGATTACCTCTTGATACTTTTTATACGCAAGTAACACGTGTGTTCTATTTCTTTTTGCATCATACTATACAGGGTTCTTTTCATCCATGTATCTGTGCTATAAGCATATCAGCCTTGGGCTAACGTTTATACAATTGTGTCGAAGATGCATCTGCCTCTGGCGAGGATTCCAACGTCCTAATATTCCACCTGCGTTATCAACTCGATTTCTTCGAGTATACTGCTGACCTCAATACACTTGTTCAACTCGCCACCGTAAACAACCGCCTTTCCGTAATTGTGGACTTGATGAGTAAGTGTTTTTGCTTTTTCGAAGTCACAGCGAACCGCCCGAATAATCTGGTAAATTACTTCATCAAAGGTATGCACCTCATCATTGAATAAAATTACCTTAGCAGGTGTCTGTGTTTCGACACTTTCTCCGATTTCTTCTAATGGTTGTATTTGCATAACTGGTTCTGAATTCTATAAAAAATTACTGAAAAATGTTGACTTTTGCAATTTATAGCCTGTGTTAGGAAATATAACAGTAATCTCTTATTGATGAGCAATATTCAAGGTTAGCTACACCGAAACAGCCGGGCTAGTCCAGGAAGTTTAAGAAAGGAATAATGACAAAAAAGGATTTTGTTGCTTCCTAAACGATTAATAGAAATCAGAAAAAAAAGGTCGAACAAAATGTTCGACCTGCTGTGTCGGGGTGATAGGATTTGAACCTACGACTTCTTGGTCCCAAACCAAGCGCTCTAGCCGGGCTGAGCTACACCCCGATAATATCTCAAACTGAGAAGTCCAGTTCCATATCTTTCGGAAGAGGTATCCGCAATTCGACACAGAACTCAATTTCACTTCGTTTTTTTTAGTTCTTTCGAACGGAAACATACTTTGTTTAGATGCGAATAAATATAAGAAAGATTTGGATAACTTACAAAATGATAATAATGTGGAATTAAAACTTGACATTTGTAATAAATACAATTAAATTTTACAAGAATAAAAGGAATCTAAATGAAAAATATCACAATTTTGTTTGTAGATGATGAACCGGATATTAGAAAGACTGTATCATTAGGACTAGAAAATCTCGGAATTAAGGCAATCACCGCCGAAAGCGGTGAAGAAGCATTGGAGATTCTGAAGACATTAACCCCTGATTTGATAATAGCCGATTTAAGAATGCAGCCAATGAATGGTTTTGATTTTTTTCAGTACGTAAAAAATATTGCAAAACTAAAAACAATACCGTTCTTTTTCCTTACTGCGGTCGATGACCTTCTCGCAAAAAAATACAGCGAGAACTTAGGTGCTGATGCGTATATCACTAAACCGATAGATGTAGATGAACTTTATGAAATTATTATGTCTAAACTTTCAATAGAACCATAACTGGAACAAACAAATATGAAATCATTTCTAAAATATTTATTGAACAAAATCAAAGTGTTATTCACTCACTATCCAGTAGTTATTGCCGGTATTATCATCTATTTATATTATCTTATCACATCCTTAAATCTTTTCCAGACTATCAACGAAAAAAGAACGTTCATCGATTATTTGTTGCAATTCGATTCATTAATTTTCATGTGGCTCGCTATTGCAGCTTTTTTACAATTACAAAAGATCAAGCAGGGACATGTGGTAGAGTCAATGAAAAGATTCGAATTTGAAAAACGACTTGAAATTCAGAAAATTCATACGGATGTGGTAAATGAAATTAGTTCCCTATTACAAGATAATGTTAATAACGCTCTTGCAGTTATATCTGTGACATCAAAAGAGATACGACGTAAATTCGAAGAAGATAGCGAAATTATCAAATGGTTGGATAGAATAGACACTTCTATGCATCGAATCCACAGTACTATTCGAGACATTCAGCATTATGAAACACAAAAAATGATTGAAGAATCGAATAAAGTGCTACAAAAAAGTGTAGACAACAAATAATATTAAAGATGCAATTAAAAGTTAACTTGCTTTGCATATTGCTAATTATTTTTGTTACTGCTGGAGATTCACAACCTAAAATTATCAATAATCTGGAAACTTCTCCCCGAATCAATAAACCGAAGGTTGCCCTCGTTTTAAGCGGTGGAGGTGCACGTGGTTTAGCACAAATAGGTGTTCTAAAAACTTTTGAAAAGTACGATATACCAATCGACTTAATTGTAGGCAATAGTATGGGGGCGATAGTCGGAGGGCTTTATTCATCGGGTTATACAGCCGGAGAATTAGAAAAAATAGTTTCAAAAACCAATTGGGACGAAATCTTATCGCTTACAGACGAAACAAAACGAACAGAACTTTTCATAGACCAAAGACAATCTAAAGAAAAAAGTTTTCTTGTTATACGCTTTGATGGATTACAACCAATAATACCGTCGTCAATCTCGAATGGACAGCGTGTTACAAATTTTTTAAGCAATCTAACGCTGCAGGCGCTCTACCACCCAAGTCCAAGCTTCGATGACTTGAAAATTCCGTTCCGTGCTGTTGCTACTGATATTATTAGTGGAAGAAGAATTATATTTGATACAGGCTCCCTTTCCGAAGCTCTTCGGGCAAGCGTTGCAGTTCCTCTGTTATTTACACCGCTCGAAAAAGATTCGCTGTTTCTGGTAGATGGTGGCTTGGTCTCAAATATTCCTGTCGATATAGCAAAATCACTTGGAGCCGATATCATCATCGTAGTAAACTCAACAAGTGAAATGCTCAAATTGAATGAATACAGTGCCCCGTGGGAAACTGCTGACCAAATTATGACGATAATGATGCAATCCTCAAATGATAATCAACTAAAGTTGGCAGACATTATTATCAAACCAGAAATTGGGAATCATCTTGCATCTGATTTTTTTAACATAAGTCAACTAATAAAAGCAGGTGAAGTAACAACAGAAAAAATAATACCTCAAATTCTATCTATCGTGAAAACCCGATCGAATAGTATAAGTATAGGTAACGATTCGTTTGTTAATGATTTTAATGATAAATATTCTAGTATAATAAAATCGGTTCTTTTTTCCGGTAATGAGAAATTAGATAATTCGATTATTGCAAATCATTTTTCTGAATTACTACACCAACCATATAATGAAGAAAAAATTAAACAACTCTCCGATTCTTTATTCTTGATTTACAGACAGAGAGGATACAGTTTAGCGAGAATTGATTCAAGCAAGTTTGACCTGCACAATGGCACACTATCCTTTAAAATTAATGAAGGGAAGATTAAAGAACTGAAGTTTACCGGTAACGATTATACTGCTGAATATGTTTTACGAAGAGAAATTGATATGGACGCAGGTGATGTTTTTCAAATCAAGACAGCGCAGAAAGGCATAACGAATCTGAGCGCAACGGGTCTGTTTGAGTACGTTTTACTCGAAATACAAAGCGACGAAAACAAGGAGCCGATTGTTATAATAAAAGTTAAAGAAAAAGTAACAGATATAGTCCGGCTTGGTATTAACACTAATAATGAAAGAGGATTTATTGGTAAAATTGAAACAAGGTTGACAAATTTTCGAGGACACGGTGAAGAGCTCGGCTTTAATTTTACTGCTGGTATACGCGATAGAAAATTCGGATTAGATTATTTAGTGCATAGAATTTTTCACAGTTACTTTACGTTTAATTTTAATATGTACCACCTTTTTCACGATTATAACGTATACGCAGATGCACCATATATCTCACAGAGACGATGGGATAGAATGCAGGTTGGGGAGTATAGGTTGATAAAATACGGCGCATCCGTTAGTTTTGGATTACAACTTGAGCGACTCGGGAATATGATACTCGAATACAAGAGAGAGCAACACGAGATAAAGGAAAAAACATCTGGTGGTTACATTCCTGAAAAGTATCCCTTTTCAGTTATTAAGTTAGGAACAACTGTAGACACTAAGAATAAATTACCCTTTACAACCGAAGGGATGCTGCTCTCTATTGCTTACGAATCGGCAATAAAGGAATTAGGAAGTAAATTAGCATACACAAAGCTAACCTTGCAATATGAAGCATATCTCACATTGTTTTCGGATCATACTTTTAAGTATAAAACAGTTTTCGGAGTCGCGGATGCTACACTTCCCTTTGCTGAACAATTTTCATTAGGTGGCTTAAATTCATTTATGGGTTTGAGGGAAAACGACAGCAGGGGAAGGCAAATACTGCTTTTTAATTCCGAATATCGAATTCATTTTCCATTTAAAATAGTTTACGATACGTATCTTTCAGTTACATATGACCTCGGCATGATATCAGTAATCCCTCAAGAGTTAAAATTAAGCGGTATGCGCCATGGGATAGGAACTATTTTAGGATTAGACACTCCGATAGGTCCAGCGTTAATCGGTATAGGTAAAAGTTTTTATTTACCGACAAAAGTCGGAACCCATACGTCTTACGGTCCAATGCTTTTTTATTTTTCAGTAGGGTTGGAAATATAAAAATTGCATTCCTGTTTGCTTTTTATACACTTTTTGTTTTCATTTAAACGGTATTATTTAAAAAATTCCTGATTACCTTTAAAACTATATGACTTTCTTAAATCCGCTGATCCTATTCGGTTTGGCTGCCGCGGCAATCCCACTTATTTTACACCTTTTAAATTTAAGAAAGCTGAAGACAATTGAATTTAGCACATTGGCATTCTTAAAAGAGCTGCAACAAACTAAGATACGGCGTTTTAAGCTGAGACAACTACTATTACTGATCATCAGGACATTAATTATTATTATTATTGTACTCGCATTTTCTCGTCCAGCTCTTAGAGGAACGGTTTTAGGAGGAATCGGATCTCATGCCCATTCTACAATAATTTTAATATTAGACGATTCGTTCAGCATGTCAATCCGAGATGAAGAGGGCCAATTATTTAATCAAGCAAAAGATGCGGCTTTAAAAATTATAGATTTGTTAAAAGATGGTGATGAAATATTTTTAATCAAATTATCGAATGTTCAATCGCACGAACAAATACTATCACATGATTTCGATATTGTGAGAAGAACTATCAACGAAAGTAAAATATCCGAGATACGCAACGGACTTGAACCGGCGATTCGTATTGCTTCAAAATTAATCAGCCAATCGAAAAATGCGAATAAAGAAGTTTATCTTGTCAGCGACTTTCAAAAAACTTTAATTGAAAAAATTAAAAAGGATACGGCGCCAAATATCGAAACGTTATTTGAAGAAGGCGTTAATATTTTTATAATAAACATAGGTAGTAAGGAAAATTCGAACGCCGCCACTGATTCAGTTTCTGTGGAAACTAAATTGTTCGAAAAGAATAAGCCCGTTGTAATAAAATCTGTGATAAAAAATTACGGAAAGTTAGCTCTCAAAAATTTTGTTGTCAGTTTATATCTTGACGGTATTAGGGTTGCTCAACGAAGTGTCGACATCGATCCGTGGAGTGAGGCGACAGTAGATTTTTCTGCTATCGTAAAACGTACGGGATTTATTAAAGGATATGTGGAATTAGAAAACGATAATCTCGAACAAGACAACCGTCGTTACTTTACTGTTTACGTTCACGAAAATTTAAAAACTGCAATTGTTTCAGCTTCAACAGATGATTCGAAATTTTTGAAGATTGCATTGACAGCGGCTACAGTTGATAACCAGCAGTCTTATTTTAAAATCACCGAAGTAAAACCCGCCCTCTTATCAACCCTTGATTTTACAAACATTGACGTATTAATAATTCAAAGTTTCGATAATATTAACGAAAACCAACTAAATCTAATAAAGTTATTCCTCGCAAGGGGAGGAGGGGTTGTTATATTTCCAGAAAGTAATTTCAGGATCGAGGAATTGAACAACTTCCTTTCACAAATTAATATTCCTCGAGCCGGAGGATTGCTTCGAGTATCCGGGCAAACGGATGTTTATTTGAAAAAATTCGATTTAGACCATCCAGTATTTTATGGAATATTCGAAGAAGTAAACCAAGGTAATAAAAAAAAAATAGAATCACCCCAAATCTTTTTCGTAATCAGTCAACGACCGGTTAAGTCAGGACATCCGATAATTACATTAAGCGATGGAAATTCTTTTTTAACCGAATATAAAACAGATGGCGGAACTGTATTGTTTTATTCAATTTCCCCTACACTGTCGTGGTCAGATTTTCCACTAAAAAGCATGTTCGCCCCGCTAATATATAGGTCGATCCATTATGCTGCATTCGGTCAACAATTTTCAACTTCGACTTTGGTTAATCGTGACATAATAGTTAATCTGAAAACTAATTTAACCGGAACAGCCAAATACAAGTTGATTTCCCCAGACGGTATTGAGCAGTATTTACCTTCTTTAGCTGAAAATAAGCCGGGAATCTCAAAAGATCTTGTATCGTTATCGCAATTGACGCAATCGGGGATTTATGAACTATCGGATGGTATTAATCTGTGTGCGATAGTTGCAGTAAATATTGATAATAAAGAATCGGATTTACGAAAAGCAAGCGATTATAATTTAACTGAATTCTTCGATGGTTTCAAAATAGATCAAAAGTACATTAAACATCTCGATGCTGGTAAAAAAATTCAAGAAGAAATATTAACATCAAGGTTCGGCTTTGAACTCTGGAAATATGCCATAATGCTTGTAATATTATTAGTGGTCATCGAGATGTTTGTTGCAAGAGAGTCAAGAAAAAACCAAATGGAATGAAAGACATTACTGTAACAAAAAAACCTCAAGAACGGGCTATAGTCGTAGGGATAAAATTACAACATACAAGTAGAAGCCGGGTTGAAGATTATTTAAAAGAATTGGTTCTACTTGCAGATACGGCAGGAGCAAGAGTTATCCATCGTATCATTCAAGAACGCGACAGAATTGAATCTTCGACATTTATCGGGAGCGGAAAAGCGAAAGAAATCGCAGGATTAGTAGAAGATGATCATATAGATTTAGTTATCTTCGACGATGATCTTTCGCAAAGGCAAGTCAGGAACCTCGAAAAAATTATTAAGTGTAAAATAGTTGACCGCAGCGGATTGATACTCGATATTTTTGCATCACGGGCTAAGTCGAAAGAAGCGATGACGCAAGTCGAACTTGCACAACTTCAATATTTGCTCACTCGTTTGACGAGGCAGTGGACTCACTTATCTAAACAATACGGTGGAATCGGTACGAAAGGACCCGGTGAAACTCAAATTGAAACGGACAGGCGCGCCATTCGTACACGGTTAAAATTATTAATAAATAAACTAAAGACGATAGAAAAAGAGCGCGAAGTGCAAAGAAGAGGAAGAAAATATTTTACCCGAGTCGCGCTTGTGGGTTATACTAATGCCGGTAAATCAACATTGATGAATACACTTTCGAGTTCTAATGTCTTTGTGGAAAACCGCTTGTTCGCAACTCTCGATACTACAGTGCGAACGATAGAATTACCTCATTCACAGACTGTTCTGTTATCGGATACTGTCGGGTTTATCCGGAAACTCCCGCCTCACTTGGTTGCATCATTCAAAAGTACACTCGCCGAAGTTACCGAGGCGGACATACTATTGCACGTAGTAGATGTTAGCCATCCGCTTTTCGAAGAGCATATCAAAACAGTCGAATCAACTATCCAAGACTTAGAATCCAACTTAAAACCGATGATTTTAGTATTTAATAAAGTTGATGTTTTACAGGACAGAAATTTATTGAACGAGTTACATAAAAGATTCAAAGACTCTGTAGCTGTCTCTGCTTTGCGCGGAATCAACATTCCTGCTTTAAAAGAGAAGCTCGCTAGTTTTATTATAGGTGAGTTTATAGAGAGGGAATTAACGACAAGTCACGCCAATTATGGACTGATTTCCAAGTTGCACGAACTTAGCGAAATATTGGAAATAAAGTATCTGAAAAACCGTATCCGGGTAAGAATCAGACTAAGCAGAAAAAAGCTTCCCGTGTTCGAAAAACTGCTGGCTCAATTTGAAAATTTAAAAAAATTAATATGAAATCAAAATATCCATTGTCGAAGTAAATAAATCTGTGAGTATGACTCTGATAATTAATCAAGAGAAAAATATTGGTGGTAGTGACCATGTTTCCTTCTCGAAAAAGAAAATTCATTCTATCTTCTACCATACAAGAATCCACCAGAATTATTATAGTGTAACTAACAACCTGAAATTCATTAACTTTACAAAAGTAGCCAGAGTATCACAGCGTGCTTTTCGAACAGCGGGCCACCTTGTAAATAATAAAACTAAGTATTAAAAATTAAAGGAAAAACTTATGAAAACAACATTCAAATTATTAACATTCGTTATGATTTTCTTATTTATCGATAATGTTCAAACCCAAGAAATTTACAAATTAGAGTACAAATTTGAGAAAGGAAAAACTTACCGGTATAAAGACAATACTTCGGGAAGCATGACCCAAGAGATGATGGGTAGAGAGATGAAAATGAGAAACGAAAGCAATAATGTCGTCAGACTTGTGGTTGATAACGTAACAAAAGATAAAAATATTGTATTGATGATGTCAGCCGATTCGGCACGTATGTTTTCCAGTTCTCCAAGAGGAGATACAACGATTTATTTAAAAGAATTAATCGGAAAAAGAACTAAGGTTACGATATCTAACCTCGGTAAAATTTTTAATCGCGAAATTATAGATACCGTAGAAATCGGCGGTGGAAGAATGTCGGGCGGAGCGCAGCGTGAAGCATTAAAATTTCCAATATTATCAGAAAAACCAGTTAAAGCAGGGGATTCATGGTCAGCTGTGAATATTGATACCGTGAATCAGATGGGCGGCAAGGTTGTTGTAACGAAGGATGTTGAATATCAGGTGATTGGAAAAGAAAAGAAGAATGGAATAGATTGTCTGAAAATAATTTTTAACGGTAAATCTACGGTCGAAGGGAAAGGAGTTGTGCAGGGGATGGAGTTTTTCATAGATGGGTCCGGAAAAGTTAACGGAACTTTCTATTTTGATGTGAAAGCCGGATTAGTAATAGTAGAAGAGAGTAACACCGACAGTGAAACAAATATGGCTACTACCGGAGAACAACAAATGATTATTCCGATTACGCAGACAACAATATCGACTCTTACGTATATAAAGTAATATGAAATAACATTTCAGCATTAACTTTTTGAGACAGCTTACAGGAAAGGACAAATTTCAAGAATTATAATTTTCTCTTGAGAAATGAGCATAGTTTATTAAGGTGGCTTAACATGACAATGGGTAAATATTTTAGAATAATATTATTAGTTCTTCTCTCGCTTTCGATAACGAGTGAGAGCTTTTCTCAACCCGCATCTGAATTCCACGAGAGGCGGGCTAAACTAATTTCACTATTAGATTCGAATTCTGCTGCTATCTTCAAAGCAGCAGATGGTCGGACGAGATCAAATGATGTTAATTACCGCTATAGACAAGAGAGCAATATATTATATCTCACAGGAATTAATGAGCCGGGAAATTTTCTGCTTATAATTCCAAAGGGTATCGAGATTGACGGTAGCTGTTTAAACATTATTTTCTTTGCTTCCGAAAATTTGAAAGATTCGATAAGAGCTACCGAACACGAATTAATTCTGAATACAAACCGTTTTCAAGAAATCTTCAACTCCATCTTACCTGCACTTAATACTCTTTACGTTTCAGCTCCTGATATTGGTTTCGTTAACGATTGGCTGAATAATAGGCGCTATTACCTTGATAAAGATTCTAAAAAAGAATTGGAGAGTAAGTATCCCGGACTAAAAGTAATGAAGATAGGTAGTTTGGTAGCAAAACTACGTGAGTTAAAATCCGAATATGAAATTGAGCAAATTAAAAGAAGTATCGAAATAACCAGAGATGGAATTCGCCGGGCATTGGAAGTTTGTAAACCCGGCGTAGCTGAATATGAACTTCAAGCAACAATCGAATACGAGATGATACGTCAGGGTGCAAGTTATACGGCATTTCCATCAATAATCGGCTCGGGGAAAAACACTTTGGAATATCATTATGATAAAAATAGACGCAAAACAAAAGCGGGTGATTTAGTAGTTGTAGATGTCGGCGCTGAATATAACGGGTACGCGGCGGATATAACGAGGACTATTCCGGTTTCTGGAAAATTTACAAAACAACAATCGGAAGTCTACAATATTGTTCTCCAAGCTCAAAAGGAAGTTATAAAAATTATCAGACCAGGTATTAGACTTCGGGATTTAGATAATAAGGCAAAAGAATTAATTGCAGAAGCCGGTTACGGAAAATATTTTAAACATTCAGTTTCGCATCACCTCGGAATTGACGTCCACGATATTTGGTCGAGCGATACTTTAAAAGCAGGGATGGTTATAACAGTTGAGCCGGGAATTTATATTCCAGAAAATGATGACAGTATTTCTACTGAATATCGTGGTTGGGGAATTAGAATTGAAGATGATGTTTTAGTAACATCTGGCGGTTATGAAATTTTATCGAGAAACATCCCCAAAGAGGTTATAGAGATAGAAGAGATGATGAGGAAGAACAAGTAAAAGTATATTTGTTAGATTTTAGATAAAGCTTTTTTTAAGTCGTTAATTATATCTTCAACTTTTTCGATTCCGATAGAAAGACGAATACCACCCGGGTCGATTCCTTTTAACAGTTGTTCTTCGGGTGGGATTGCGGCATGTGTCATAGAAGTGGGATGTTCTATTAAAGTTCTAATCATACCTAAGCTTACTGCTAATGTTATTGTGTAGGCATTTTTTGCTAAGTAGTTGATGAATTTTTCGCCGTTTTCTTTTCTTTTCCTCGGAGTTTTACCTTTAAATGCAAAATAGAGAAGTACACCAGGTGCGAAATTGCCGTCGTAATCTATCATCTGACGGTGAGCGAGTTCAATTTGAGGGTATGACTTTAAACCTGGGTAGCGCACATAGTCAACTCTTGGATCACTTTCTAAAAATTTTGCAACTTCGTGAGCAGATTCCATCGCTTGTTTGAATCTAATCGGTAAACTCGGAAGGCCGTAAACCATAATAGGCCAGGCGCTTTTTGCGGCAAGCGCTCCGCCAAAATCTTTCCGGTACATCAATAATAAATCATAACTCCATTTGGGTCCCACTACCACTCCACCCATATCTGTTCCGAATCCGGTTATTCCTTTAGTAAGCGATTCAACTGTAAAGTCAGCACCTAATTCAATAGGTCTTTGACAAAAAGGAGTGGCGAAAGTGTTGTCAATAACGATGTATATCTCTCGTCCTTTCGGACGGTTCTTGTTTGCATTTTTGACTATTTTAGAAATAGCACTGATGTCTATTAAATCTAGAGTCGGATTAACCGGAGTTTCGAAATAAATAACTCGGGTTTTTGATGAAATTTCTTTTTTAAGTATATTTGGGTTGATTAGATCAATAAATTTTGTATTGATCCTATATCGTGGATACCAGTTTGTAAGAAGAGAATACGTGCAACCGTAAAGAACCGAATGGGCGATAATTTCATCGTCGCTTCCTGTTAATGCACCGAATATTGCAGATATAGCAGCCATTCCCGTACTGAATGTAACGGCAACTTCACCTGTTTCGGCTGCTGCTAAATTTTCTTCGAGTAGTTCTTTATTAGGTTCGCCCAAACGGTCGTAGATGTAAATTGGTGAACGTAATTCTACAGTTTTTTCACCGTTGTGATGCGCGAATTCCATGAATCCCTGAGCGCCGCGTTTTGTGGTATCTAACCGAAACGTTGCAGAAGACGAAATGGGTGGGACGACGTGATGATTATAGTCCCACTTTTTACTGATTGATTTCCCATAAATCAAACGGGTCTGCATTAAATATTTATTACGACTTTTTCCCTTTTTCTTCTTCATATTCATCTCCTGAATTATCTTATTAATTTTGTTCTAATAACTCCTTAACACCCTCGGAAACTTTTGTTGCTCTAAAAGATGTAATATTTTGCCGCACGAAATCTTGTGCTTGTGAGCATGAGAAATTGCGATTCCGAAGCTGATTGAATAATGCCGATTGATTCCAAATTTCAGAAAAATTAAAATTTGCTTCGAACAGGTCTCCGCACTCTGTTCCGAGCATATTGCAAATTCGAACTTTACCAAATGCGCTGATAAAAGCAAATGTTTTTCCACCTAAACACCAGTGTGTAATCTGACTTTTACTGCAACTTTCCGAATAGTTGTTATGATGTCCCTCATCTTCACGATGCTTAATTCCATATCTTATACATTGTGGCGAAAAGTACATTTCATTCGGAAGTAATTTTTTCTGTTTGGCGATCCAAGCTATTATTTCTTCGTTCTCGATATCGTTTTTGAATTTGTTTTGTTCCGCTCTAACATTTTTCGAAGATGGTAGTAAATGCAAGTATATTCCTTTGGCATACTTGTTAATCGAATAGTCAATAGCGAATGAAACTTCACGTTCATTAAAACTTTGTAAAGCTATCCCTAACTGTATTTCAAACCCGTCGTTCTTAAGGTCATTTAATCTTTCGTCAAGTTCAATAAATTCAGGACTCTGTAAAAAACCGTCTTCGATACTTTCTTTTACTCTGTCGTTAATTAAAATGCGTATGCTCTTTGTTCCTATAGTTCGTAAAATATTTCTCATATCTTTACTTAATTTGTCGCCTTTAGTTTCGACAATCATTTTTAAGCCGATAGAATTTCCGTATAAAATTATGTCAATGATGTCGGGTCTATCGAGTGGGTCGCTGCCCGATGATTCGTAATGGTTTGCTGATAGAACAATGATCGGCCTACTAAGCTCAGCGATGCTATCCATAACCTGAAAACACTCATGTGTTGTAAGAGTTTTAAGATGGTTATTTTGTTTGGAATTTGTTATTTCCCAAATGATCAAACGTGGTCGATAATCGAGTGGAATGTTGTTCAATGTGTCGTTATAACGAGATGACATAATTTACCTATACTCTTACTGGTAAAAATTTTTGTTTCATAGCGTATTCTTCAAGTTCTTCCCTAAAATTAGGATGTGCTATTCCGATAAGGGCTTTTACTCTTTCACGCACGCATCTACCGTATAAATCGGCGACACCATATTCGGTTACTACGTAGTGGATATCACCGCGTGATGTTGTAACACCCGCACCGTTAGCCAGTTGTGTTGCTATACGCGATATAGTATCGTTTTTAGCAGTTGAAGGAAGAGCTATTATTGGTTTTCCACCCTCGCTGCGAGATGCACCTCGAATAAAATCAAGTTGCCCGCCGTATCCACTAAAAAATTTTGTACCGATCGAATCGGCGCACACTTGACCAGTAAGGTCCACTTGCAGTGCCGAATTAATTGCAATCATTTTGTTGTTTTTGGCAATCATAAAAGGATCGTTGACGTAATGCGAGGGATGGAATTCAATTCGGGGGTTGTCGTCAAGAAAATTGAATAGTGTTTTAGTTCCTAACACGAACGAGGATATGATTTTCCCGGGATGGAGTGTTTTCTTCTCGTTTGTAATTACTCCCTCTTCTACGAGTTGGACGACTCCGTCTGAAAACATTTCGGTATGTAAACCTAAATTTTTCTTTCCGTGTAAAAATGATAAGACTGCATCCGGGATGGCTCCGATTCCAAGTTGAAGCGTTGATTCGTCTTCTATTAGGTTGGCGATATACTCGCCAATTTTTTTAAACACATTAGCTTCTTGAAGTGAAATATCGAGTTCCACTTGAGGTAATTCTTTTATAGGGGTGTCTGCTTCAATACAAGCGGTGAATTTGTCCACGTGAATAAAACAATCGCCTAAGGTTCGCGGCATATTCGGATTAACCTGAGCAATTATTGTTTTAGCTACTTCTGTAGCGGGTTTTGTACATTCTACACCGACACCGAAACTGCAAAACCCGTGCTCGTCGGGTGGAGAAACATGTATTAAAGCTACATCTAATGGTAATTTTCCTCTGTAAAATAACCTGGGAATTTCGGATAAAAAAATTGGGGTGAAATCCGCGCGCCCTTCCTGAACAGCTTGACGCACATTTTTACCGATGAACAGTGCGTTGTGTCTGAAATGTCCTTCATACTCTGGTTCGACATATCTAGAACTTCCTACTGTTAATATATGCACTACTTCAACATTTTCTAATTCCGTGTACCGTTCGCACATTTTATCTACTAATATTTCGGGCATTGCGCAACCGGGATGCACGTAAACCCGCTGTCCCGATTTTATTAAACGAACCGCTTCTTCTGCTGTTCTGATTTTTGATTTGTATTTTTCTAACCAACGCATACACTTCCTGTTATATTAAAGAATTTATTTCCAAATACTTCACTCCGAAACGTTTAGCGATTGAATCGTGAGTGCAATGACCTTTATAGGTACAGAATCCCTTTCTTATTCCAGCATTATTTTTTATAGTGTTTTCAAATCCGTTTTCTACGATTTCTTGCACGTAGGGTAATAAACTATTTGTCAAAGCGTAAGTTGCCGTACGAGCAACATTTGCAGACATATTAGGAACACAATAATGAATTACATTATGAGCAACATAAACAGGATTTTCTAACGTCGTAGGCCTGCTTGTTTCTATACAACCTCCCTGATCTATCGATACATCGAGAATAACTGAACCGGGTTTCATAGTTTTTACCATCTCTTCGGTAACAAGGTGAGGGGCTTTTTCTCCTTTAATCAGAACTGCTCCTATCAACACATCGGCGAACTTTAAAGCTTTTTTGATGTTGTATTCATTTACTAAACCGGTGACCACATTGTAATTGAGACGATGTTCCAATACGCGTAATCTATCCAAACTACGGTCAAGAACTATTACCTGCGCACCGCATCCTAAAGCCATACGCGCTGCCGAAAATCCGACAGTTCCGGCACCGAGAATCACAATTGACGCAGGCGGAACGCCTGTAACACCGCCTAACAAAATTCCTCTTCCGTTGTTAAAGCTTTCTAAGTATCGGCTTGCAACCTGAATGCTCATTTGTCCAGCAATTTCACTCATTGCTTGAAGAATGGGCATACCCCCTTTTTCATCTTCGAGGAGCTCGATTGCGATAGCACAAATATTTTTTTTCAAATACTCTTCAAGAATTTTGGGTTTGGCTACAGCAAGATGAAGGGCTGAAAATAATACTTGTGAGTCAACCAACCGTTCAATTTCTGTCTCTGTAGGTGTTGCAATTTTTAGCAGTATGTCTGACCTGCCGTAAACTTCATCGCTTGTATAAACGATTTTTGCACCGACTTCTTCATATTTTGAATTTGAAAAGTGAGCCGCTTCACCGGCATCTTTTTCAATATATATCGTTGCTCCTTCGGATATTAACGATTGTACGGCAGCAGGGGTTAATGCAATCCTTCGTTCACGTTTAGGGTCTTCTTTTAGTATCCCGATATTCATAAATTACCTCGAATGCTGATTTAGCTTATTATTGATAATAGATTTTTCAACTAATATGCCACTATTTAAAAATTAAAGAATTTATCTTTAAATGCAGTTTTATCGAAATTTATAGTAAACAGAGTATTTAACTTCCTAATAATAAAAAAAGATTTTTATAGTTTTTCAGTATTGATAAACTGTAGAAATTTTCGGAATTCTCAATTTATCCTTTAAATATTATTAATATTTTTATACGGTACCCCGATAATTAAAACAAATTCCCCCTTTATCGATTTTTGAGAAAAATGAATTAGCGCTTGCGAAATATTACCTCTATATATTTCTTCAAACTTTTTTGTAATCTCGCGCGCAACGACAATCCTACGATCACCCATAAAAATCGATAACTCAGATAACGTACGTAGTAGACGGTGAGGTGATTCGTAAAGAATTATAGTTCGTGTCTCTTTTGCAAGTTGTTCTAGTCTTGTTTTTCTTCCTTTCTTGTGCGGAAGAAATCCTTCGAAAATAAAACTATCCGTTGAGAGTCCGCTGACTATTAGCGCAGAAATAAATGCCGATGCACCGGGAATCGGAATTATGTTGATATCTTCATCAATTGCAGCGCGTACTAATCTGTGTGCCGGGTCGGAGATACCGGGTGTGCCTGCATCGGAGACGATAGCGATTGAAAGCCCTAATTTTAACTTTTTGATAAGTTCCGAAGTGCGTTTGGCTTCGTTGAATGCAAAGTAGCTAACCATCTCTTTTTGAATATCATAATGGTCTAATAGTATTTTAGTTTTACGTGTATCTTCAGCGGCGATGAGGTCAACACCTTTTAATATTTTAATTGCTCTGTAAGTAATATCTTCTAAGTTACCAATAGGAGTGGCGACGAGATAAAGTGTTCTGGGTTGTACAGTTTCTGACATTATTTAAAAATTTTATAATTAGACAATTAAAAAATGTTAAAAATTATAAGATGAAAAACTAAACTCTAGTATATCTAACGGACCGGTGCAAAGAATGTAATGTCCATTTATTGCTCTTTGCTCGTTGCTCATAACTCGAAGTTTATCTTGCCGCATGTGGGGCTTTTAGTTCACTTGGTATCATAGCTATTAGGGGAAGCTGACGTTTAAATTCATTGTTCTTTATTCTAGCTCTCACCCTCGTAACAAAATCTTTATTGAAACCCATATCAAAAAGTTCGTTATCACTTCGCCCATTATCTATCATCTCGAGGAACAATTTATCAACGTCCTTGTACAAAAAACCAAGTTCGCCCTCATCTGTTTGACCTTCCCACAAGTCAGCGGTCGGTTTTTTACTGATGATATATTCAGGTACACCAAGTTCTTTGGCAAGCTCCCAAACTTGAGTTTTATAAAGATCGCCGAGAGGATTAATAGCGCAAGCAGTATCACCATAGATTGTGCTGTAGCCGAGCAGTATCTCGGTCTTATTGCTTGTACCTATCACAAGTGCTTTTTCTTTCGCTGAAAAATTGTATAGAATTATCATACGCACGCGAGCCATTACATTACCTAATCTAAGTGTACCCATTTGTGGATCGACATTCCGAAAATCATCGACTATTAAAGAAATATCGATTAATAAATTTGGTATCCCCGTCATATCGAGAATTTGTTCAGCATCTACTAAACTTTGCGGTGAACTGGTTTTGTATGGCATAACGATGGCAAGTACATTTTTCTTGCCAAGCGCCTCGACGGCGAGGAAAGTCGAGACAACCGAGTCAACTCCACCCGATAAACCGATTACAGCTTTTTCAAAACCGGCTTTGTGAACTTCCTCTTTTAGAAAGTTTTTTAGATAATTTTTAATTATTCTAATATCTGAACCCATCATAATTCTGAAAATTGTTTGTGCTAAGTGGCTGACCAAAAAACAAAGGGTCATGCTGAATTTCTTTCACCATGTATCGAAAGTAAAAGATTTGCAGGATTAAAATTCCGATCCCGATAAAAGTCGGGATGAAATTGCTCCATTCCTTAGTTTTTAGTCAACCTGTTAATCGATTTTCAAATTCTTAAAATTCAATCAAGCAATTAACAATATAAATTTAAATAAAAAGGTGAAAGGATACAAATCGAGCAATACGGTGATAAGTTATTGGTTTCATTCTTTAAATTGATACCAATATTTAATATGAATTTCAATATTTGATTTTCCTGAGTATGATATTTATATTAGAAACAGCTTAAAT
>JBBINX010000035.1:0-21282 GCA_037443685.1 Ignavibacteriales bacterium | reverse complement strand
GCGATACCGATGATTACCGGACCGATATCAACCGTTCCGGAAATGCAAACCCGAATGAGAGAGTAGGCGATTATTTTTTAAATGAACTTCGTGCAAGAAGCAACAAAATAAAATCAATCCGTTTATCTCCACGCAGTAATCAAATTGATTTCGATGCCGCATTAACGCAAGTCCGTGCTTCGGATGTTGTTATCTGTGCCTTATTCGTGAAGATACGAACACGAACAAATCCTTACGGATTTTCTCAAAATATAATTGATTTCATCAATTCTATTTCGAGTGCAAAAGGAGGCAGGCAAAAAGCTAAACATATTATAGTTGCATTTGGAAATCCTTACACCGTTGGAGTGTTAAAAAATTCTGACGCTGTAGTTTTTGCATATTCAGACACTGAGCTTTCAACCGAAGCAGTAGCAGAAATTCTGTTCGGTGAAATCAACGCGAAAGGCAAACTTCCTGTAACTATCCCCGATACGGCTTCAGGCGTAACGATGTATGCGTTTGGAAGCGGATTAAAAATTTCTAAAACAACCTTGCATGAAGATAAAACCCATATCGCTTTAAAGAAATTTAATAAAGTTGATAGCATAATAGTAACTGCAATTGCCGATGGGGCTTTCCCTGGCGCCCAATTGATAACTATTAAGGATGGCGAGGTGTTAAATCATCAAAATTATGGACGAATGGATTATTCATCCGACTCACCCGTAATTACTGACTCAACTTTATACGACATTGCATCACTTACAAAAGTTGTAGGTACAACAACAGCTATTATGAAATTGTATGATGAAGGGAAAATAAATTTAGAAGAAAAGGTTGCGACGTATTTACCTGCATTCGGAACAAACGGAAAAGAAAAAGTTACGATAAAAAACTTACTACTCCACAACAGCGGATTACCGGCTTGGAAAAAATTTTATCTCACGTGCAAGTCTGCCGATGAAGTTTTAGATTCTATTTACAAATCAAACTTAATTTATAAAACGGGTGATTCTATTGTTTACAGCGATTTCGGGTTTATCGTTCTGGGGAAAATTATAGAATCAGTTACGGGTTCAACTCTCGACACTTATTTACGAACAGAATTTTTTGAACCACTTGGAATGATGAATACATACTACAATCCACCTGCTGAAATTATACAGCGAACCGCACCAACTGAACTTGACACAGTATGGCGGAAGAAACTTGTGCAAGGGAATGTCCACGATGAAACGGCAGCACTGCTCGGCGGAGTAGCAGGACACGCTGGAATGTTTTCCACCTCCGCTGATTTAGCAATATTCACTCAGATGATTTTGAACGGAGGAAGCTACGGAGGAGTTCAATACATTAAAACAGAAACTGTCAAATTATTTACCGAACGAACCGATTTAATAACCAAGCGCGGACTTGGATGGGATTTTAAAACATTGAGTGGCTACAGTTCGGCAGGAAATCTTTTTAGTCCAAAGTCCTTCGGACACACTGGCTTTACAGGAACATCGCTTTGGATTGACCCCGATAGAAATTTGATCGTAATATTCTTAACTAACCGCGTTCACCCAACCCGCGCTAATACTAAAATTAACAAAGTCCGCTCCGAATTACACGATTTGGTAATCGAAGCGTTGAGAAAAGAATTCTGATATTATAAAAATATTTACTCAAATTAATTTTAGTTACAGGGTCGCTTTTTTCACTATTATTTGTTTTTGACAAATCAGATTTATATTCCAGCGGGATTTTATTCTTTTTTGGGTTTTGCTTATTGCTATCATACTCTTTCCGTGGGCTATTGCCGGTGTAACCGCGTCTAAACTTCCATACACAGAATAATTAATTCTCGGATCTGCACTAATGCTGTGGATGGAATACGAGAGTCGTCACACGCTTTTCGTTGCACCATCCATTTTAATTTCACTACTCGTTGATGTGGTTAAACCGATTATCCATCTGGGAGGAATTTTAGGCTCAGCTGATATTGGTTATGCTATAACCCAACTCCGCAAAAAAATACGTAACACTATGCTCAGGTGTAGTTATGAGTTAAGTTAAGAGTACAGAACTTCGGGGATGACCAAGAATAAAAAACCCATCGAACTATTCAGAACGATGGGTCTCGCCACCTTAATGTTTTACCAATAACTACCCCTTATTTTCTTTCCCCTTATGAAATATATGTATCATTCCTCAATGTCAACGTTTCTTAATATATATCCTTACATTTACATTGTTTTGCAGAAAAAAAAGTAATATTTATTTTTATATAAGTTAAAAAAATCAGAAAAACGGTTAATACAGTGAAAAATATGCAATAATGTGCTCAATCTATTTTAACCCAATCAGCTCCCGGGCACTTTTCAAACCAGCATCTGTAATCTCTGCACCGCTCATGAGTTTTGCCACTTCACATATCCGTTCTTCTACAGTCAATTTCCGCATCTTCGTATAGGAGCGTTTTCTGTCTTCTATCTTTTCAACCACAAAATGTGTATCGGCTATGCTTGCAATCTGAGGCAGGTGTGTAATCGCAATTATCTGATGGAACTTCGAAAGATTCTTCAAGCTCAGTCCAACAGCCTGAGCAATACGTCCACTAATGCCTATGTCAATTTCGTCAAATATCAATAATGGAAGCCGTTCTGATTTTGCCAAAATTGTTTTTAAAGCAAGCATTATTCTAGATATCTCTCCACCCGAAGCAACCTTAGCTAAAGGTTTTACATTTTCACCGATATTCGTTGAGATATAAAATTCGATAAAGTCAATTCCCTTTGGGGTTGTTTCGTAAAAATCTTTTCCGAGGCAAACAATTCCGCTCTCCGAATTATGAGTAGTTTTATTTTCAATTCTCGTTTCGAATTTAGAATTATTAATTCCCAATTCCGTCAATACTTGTACTATTGATTTATTGACTTTCATTGCTGCTTTTCGTCTCTCTGCAGAAAGTTTATGTGCTAAATCCGAAGCGATTTTTCGTTTATCATCAATTTGTTTACGGACTTTGTTAATTTCTACTTCGAAATTCTGAGCAAGCGCTACTTCGCCGCCGATTTTTTCTCTGTACCTGAGGACAGAATCCAAAGACCCGCCGTATTTTTTTTTAAGCAATGTGATCGCACCTAACCGGTTTCTGATTTCTTCAAGTCTTTTGGGATTGAACTCAATTCTTGCACTGTAATCACGTATGGATTTTATAAGCTCGTCTATTACTGCGTCAGCAGAGTTCAGTTCTTCAAACATTTGACCGAAAGTTTGATCTATCTGCATTAGCTTTTCAAGCTGCGTTCTAACAAAATCTAATCTTTCAGAAATTGAATTATTGCCTTCGTATAAAATATCGTAGAGATGGGATGTTGCTTCAGTCAACTTCTCGGAGTTTTCTAAAATCTTTAATTCATATTCAAGCCGATCTTCTTCACCCGACTTGGGATCAACCACATCGATTTCTTTTATCTGAAACTCATATAATTCACACTTCTCTTTTAATTGAGTTTCTTTCGATTTGATTTCATCTATTTGAGCGTTCAGACTCAGTACTTGTTTATAAACTTCGTTAAATTTACACACAATGTCATTTATTCCAATATAGTCGTCTATCAAGTCAATGTGCGTTTCAGTTCGGAGAAGCGACTGGTGGTCGTGCTGTCCGTGCAAATCAACAAGTAGATCGCCGATGTTCTTCATAACATTTAGTGAAACCGGTGTATCGTTAGCAAAACATCTGCTTTGCCCCTTAATTAAAACTTCACGCCGCAAGAGAAGCCCATCTGAGAAATCAATATTTTGTTCTTCGAGTAAAGATTTTAGATTTTTATTTTTAGAAATTTCGAATGATCCCTCTACGATAGATTTCTCAGAATCTTTTCGTACTGCTTCCGTATCGGCTCTCTCGCCTAATATCAAACTTAGTGCATCGATAATGATTGATTTACCTGCACCAGTTTCGCCGGTAATGATATTTAAACCGTTGTCGAAGTTCACTTGAAGCTCTTCGATTAAAGCATAGTTTTGTATGTAAAGATGTTTCAACATTTTTTTAAGGAGAATTTGGGTATAATTTAATCAAATTTTGTGAAATATCAATAAAACCCGAAGATGCAATTTTCAGCGTACATTTGATTATTGTTATATCAGTTTTTATATTAAAAACAATAAAGAGGAGATAAAGTTATGACATTAAAATATATTTTGTATTTTATTCTGTTACTGTTGATTACCGATACAAATATTTTATCAAACGAAGGAATTATGACAGAACAAAAAATTAATTTACCTAAACCAAGGATAACCGGGAAATTATCACTTGAAGAAACACTCAACAAACGCCGCACAGTCAGAAGCTATACCAGTAGACCGATTTCTCTCGAAGATTTAAGTCAGTTGTTATGGGCGTGTCAGGGTAGTACATCTCCCGATGGTAAAAGAACAGCCCCCTCAGCGGGTGCGTTGTATCCGTTAGAAGTTTTTGCTGTAGTTGGTAACGTAAAAGATATCGAAGCAGGGATATATCGTTACATTCCAAAATCGCACTCATTGCAGTTAGTAATAAAAGGCGAATACAGACGTTCTCTGGCAAGTGCGGCACTGGGACAGGAACAAATAATTACTGCATCAGTGAATATATTGATCAGTGCGATATACGAGAGATTATCATGGAAGTACGGCGATAGGTCTGTCCGATATACACACATCGAAGTTGGACACGCAGCTCAAAATATCTTGCTGCAAGCTCAAAGTTTAGGACTTGGAATTTGTCCAATCGGTGCATTCAATGATGATAAAGTAAAAAACGTATTACAACTTAATGAAGAACAACCGATCTATATTTTGACTGTAGGAAGCAGAGAATCTGTGAAATGAAAGAAAAGCGATGTGCGGTATCTGGTGTGTGGTTAATTTAACGAAAGATTTGATATTTCGTCACCAAAAAATTTTATATCAGGATGGTCTTCAATAATCTCGTGATAATAAGTCATTCTGATAAATTCCACTAAGCTGGCTTCGTTGATCTCATCAAGCACATAAGAGAAAGCAGATAGATATTCAACTAAATCCTGATGTTGAAATTGTGACTGAAGGTTTGCGATTTCGGATAGATGCGATGCACCGAAATGAGCCGCTTTGATTAGAATATCCACTTCACTTTTTAATAATTGGCCCTCGTTAGTAACCCATATACCGTGGACATAAGGTAATTCTGTAATATCTGTCCATTCATCAACTAAGTCGATTTTTTTATTATAATTAGGGTGAAGTTCTAAGTTAGGGTTTCCAACAATAAGAGCAGCGTCTGCCTTTTTAAGCATTTCATTCATATCTCCTGTTGTCGCGATGAATTGAGGAACAGTAGAATATTTTTCAATCATCACGATTTTAGCGAGAACCATTTCAGAGATAGTTGTTAAATCGGTAGCGATTGTTGAAATATTATGTAAGCCTTCATTAAAATACAGAGAGATTGTTCTGCTAGTTCCTTCGGAAGCCACACACACGTCTCGTACAATCGTGTATTCTTCATAACCTTTAGTGTAATCTATAGGTGATAAAAAAGCTGCGTCGAGTTTTTTTTCGCGCAGCATTTTTGAGATTTGTATTGGTGAACCGGTAATTAGGTCAAAAGTATCATTCCTGTCTTTTAAACCATGAAAGAGAGGTTCAGCATAGAAGCTGTCTATGATACCTAACTTTTTCAAGCAGAAGTTTTTTGACGTATTTGTTTTGCAGCGAGTTTACGTAAGTAGTACAGTTTCGCTCTTCTTACTTTACCTTCTTTGACCATTTCAATTTTAGCAATTCGGGGTGAATGTAAAGGGAAAATTCTTTCTACACCGACACCATCACTAACTTTTCGAACTGTGAAGGTCGCACTCATCCCACCTCCACGTCTTCCGATCACTACACCTTGAAATTGTTGTATTCTTTCTTTTTCACCCTCAACTACTTTGACGTGAACGTTAACCGTGTCACCCGGTTTAAAAGGGATGATATTCGTTTTCAGTTGAGTTGCTTCTACTAAATTTAATTTTTCCATTTGTTACATCCGATCTTTATTTAATAATGAATTTCAATCTTTTGTTAATAAATCTGGACGTCGTTCGAGAGTTTTTTTAAACCTCTGTTCCTGTCGCCATTTTTCTATTTTTTTATGGTTGCCCGACAATAAAACTTCGGGAACCTTTAATCCTTTGTATTCAACCGGTTTGGTATAATAAGGTGCATCTAACAAACCGTCCTGAAACGAATCGTTTAGAAGTGATTCACTGTCACCCACAACGCCGGGCACCAAGCGTACAATCGCATCTATAAACACAAGAGCTGCTAATTCACCTCCGGTTAAAACATAATCTCCGATCGAAATCTCTCGTGTAATTAGTTTTTGACGTATTCTATCGTCGATACCTTTGTAGTGCCCACATAAAAGAATAAGATTCTTTTTAAGAGAAAATTCGTTTGCTATTTTTTGATTAAATTTTTCTCCATCTGCTGTAAGATAAATTATCTCATTGTATTGTCTTTTTTTTTGTAAGTATTCAATACAGTCGAAAATCGGTTCCGGCTTCAGTACCATACCAGCACCGCCTCCGTAAGGTGTATCATCAATTGTTTTATGACGGTCGTGAGCGTATTTTCTTAAGTCGTGGATGCGAATGAAAACTTTTTTACTTTTTTTTGCGCGGTTAATTATGCTGTTATTCAACGGACTCGTCAGTATCTTAGGAAGTCCGCTGACTATATCTATTCTCATTACTCTAAGAAACCTTCGACGTCTTGTACTGCAATTTTCTTTTTCTTGACATCTACCTTTTTTATGTAGTGAGGTATAACCGGTATCCAGATTTCTGGTTTTCCATCAATGACCCAAATGTCTTGTGCAAAACCTTCACGTTTTCTGTGTACATCTATTACTTTACCTAATTTTTTACGACCAAAAGTTACTGTGCAACCGATGATATCGTGTATATAATAATGACCCTCGGGGGGCTTTACAACATCTTCTTCTGTTACGAACAGATATTGAGTGTTTAGTGTTTTAGCAGTCTCTCTGTCGTTAATCTCACGTAATTTTATGATTATACCGTCACGAGTTATGCGAACATCGAATACTTCGTATTGCTTCGCATTTTTTTCATTCGGCCCGATAAAAATATTTTTTAGTGTTAAGAGTCTACGTTTATATTCAATAAAGGGTTTAAATTTAAATTGCCCTCGGATACCGTAAGTTCTGCCTACCGTTCCTAATGCATACAAATTTTTTTTAATCGTCATACAATTATAATCATAACAAATATAGTTACAGTCGAAAGCTCACCTTCGACCGATTACATAAATGATTTTTGTTTAAGTTGCTGTTCGTGAAATCGTTAATTATTAGTCAACGATTTCTAATATGGCGCGTTTTCCTTCTTTTGCACCAACTGCACTTAGCAAGGTACGCAGTGCTTGAGCAGTTTTTCCTTTTTTCCCGATCACTTTCCCAATATCGCTTTCACTTACTTTAAGCTTGAAAACAACTTTGTTATCCCTCATTTCTTCGGTGATAGAAACTTCCTCGGGTTTATCTACGAGATGTTTAGCGATGAATTCGATGAAATCCTTCATAAGTTGCTCCTTTTTCTCTGTTCAACATCGTTCCGGATATTTTGTAATAACCATTGTTAGTACAAAAATATTTTTAGCTCGCGACTTCTATAGTAGAAGCTATTTCTTGTTTCGGTTCTTCAGCAGTGGCTTTCTTTTTGCGTGCAAGTTTACGTCGAATTTTCTTTTCAGTTTTGCGACGCATCTTTTCTACACTCAACATTTTCCACTTTTCCATTTCTGATGCAATTGTTGCTTCATCCGAATTTTTACGGATAAGGTTCCACTTTAACAACAAACCTTTGTTTTTTAATAAACTACGAACTGTTTCTGTCGGTTTTGCACCACGCTTTAACCACTTAAATAGAATATTTTCCTTAACATCTACTGTATATGGATTTGTAAGCGGGTTATATAACCCGATTGCTTCGATAAATTTTCCATCGCGTGGAGAGGTAGAATTTGCTGCCACAATTTTATAAATTGGCTGCTTTTTCTTTCCCATCCGGCGTAATCGTATTTTTACCAACTTTTAACTCCTTATTTATTTAGATATAATATATTAAAAAAAACTGAATAATGCATAATTTTTTAAATTATTTTTTCTCTACCGGAAAAGTTACCTAACATATCGTATTATCCAGCTGGAAGTTTTAATCCTCGTAAATGTTTAGGAATCTTGCCTTTAGAGAACACTTTCATCATTTTCTGCATCTCGAAAAATTGCTTTAAAACTTTGTTTACTTCTTGAACCGATGTACCACTGCCAATTGCAATCCTTTTTCTTCTGTTTCCGTTAATGATATTTGGGTTTGTTCGTTCTTTAATGGTCATCGATTGGATGATTGCTTCGACCCGAACAAGCGATTTATCATTAACTTCCGTATTAACAGGTAGTTTGTTTAAGCCGGGTATCATACTCAGAACTTGAGAAAGAGGTCCCATCTTTTTTACTTCCTGGAGTTGGTCAAAAAAATCTTCCAAAGTAAATTGTGATTTTCGTAATTTCTCTTCAAGTTTCTCTACTTTTTGTTCATCGAATTGCTGTTGTGCCTTCTCGACAAAGGTTACTATGTCACCCATACCGAGGATACGCGTAGCCATCCGGTCAGGATAAAAAGGTTCTAGTGCATCTAATTTTTCTCCGATGCTGACAAACTTAATCGGTTTAGTAACAACTGCTCTGATAGAAAGTGCTGCTCCGCCGCGTGTGTCTCCATCAAGTTTTGTAAGTACTACACCGTCGTAATTTAACCTCTCGTGAAATGCTTTCGCTGTATTTACGGCATCCTGTCCCGTCATCGCATCGACTACGAAAAGAATTTCGTTCGGATTAACCCGACTTTTAATATTCTCCACTTCGCTCATCATTTCTTCGTCGATATGAAGTCTACCTGCCGTATCAATTATTACGACATCACGGGCTGCTTTACGAGCATGCTCAATAGAATCTACTGCCAGTTCAACAGCATTTTTTTTGTGTTCGAAGTGAACAAGCACGTCAATTTGTTTTCCGAGTATGACTAATTGATCTACAGCTGCAGGACGGTATATGTCGGCAGCGGTTAACATCGGATACTTACCTTTACTTTTTAAGTGGTTAGCTAATTTTGCACAAAAAGTAGTTTTTCCTGAACCCTGTAATCCTGCAACTATTATTACAGTAGGAGGTAGATTCGAAAATTTTATATCTTGCTTCGAGTCACCTAATAACTTAATTAATTCATCGTGGATAATTTTGATAATCAGTTGTCCAGGGTTTAAGCTTTCGATTACTTCTTTGCCAACTGCGCGTTTTTGGACATCCTCGACGAACTGTTTGACAACCTTGTAATTTACATCAGCGTCTAATAATGCGCGTCGGACTTCTCGCAGGGAGTCAGCTATATTACTTTCTGTAATTTTTCCGAATCCACGTAGTTTTTTAAATACTGATTCTAATTTTTCGGTAAGTGTATCAAACATTTATTTGGGTTGATATTAAGGTGTCGAATTTTGAACGCATAAATTTACAAAAAAATGTAAAATTAAGCAAGAAAGAGTAAGTTTTCTACTTATATACCCAATTTATTGAATATATGATTAATCTTGCCCTTTAGTCCTAAATTGTAACCGTGTAGTGATGCGGTTCCTCTCCCTTTATGAAATATATATTTTTCGATTTTAAAACCAATTAAATTGAAATTATGATCTACAGCCGAAATCATATTTTTTAGGCAAGGTGCACCGTGTCGTTCAAAAGGTTTTATTTTAAAATACAATTCACGTCTGATCAGCATGCAAATTGGACGAATATATTTATAGCCGTTTTGCTTTACGTCAAAACCACGTTTGTTCAATAAAACCATTTTTCCGACAGCATAATTGTTAACATCTGATTCTATCACTTCAATCATCTTTTCTATAAATCCGCATTCTATTACGACACAATCCGAATCAAGAAAAAGTATAAATTCGCTTTCACAGATCTGCATAGCTTGATGCATTGCCGGACCGTGATGTATATTGTGAGAATTCAAAATAAATTTCGTGATGTGTGAATATGGATGAATATTACTTTTTAGTAATTGGACAGAATCATCTTTCGAACCGTTATCAATCAGCACAAGAAAAATATCTGGATAATATCTACGGAAAGATGATACTGCTTGAAGTGTTAATTCGGGAGTCTGATAATTAATTATACATGCGGAAACTTTTTTCGAGTCCACGTTCGTGATTACTTTTTGATTATTGCAATTTTTCCGTAACCTATCTGATTTCCTCCCTCAGAGTAAGCTACTAATATATAAATACCGCTCGATACATAGTTTTCGTTTTTATCTTTACCGTCCCAAAAGCCGACTCTTCCGCCAGGAGTTATAATTTCTTTGACAAGTGCGCCATCGATTGAAAGGATTTTAAGCGTCGAATTTCTTACAAGTCCATCTATTACAATCGGATGATCTGAAGGAATCAAATAAGGATTCGGAGAAATCAAAATTTTCTCGAATACTGCTTGAGGTGAAATTGAACTTGTTTGTAAAGTCGATAAACCTTTGTCGGTACCAAAATATATCACTCCGGTTTTTTTGTTCATAGTTATCGAGAGAACGTTATCATCAAGTAGCTTGCCATTTGTGTTTTTCACGGTGTATTCAGCAATTATTGCAACACCATCTGGGCTAAGAAGATAAACTCCTTTAGAGGTTGCTACCCATTTTTGATCCAGCGGGTCGACAAGTATGTCGTTAATTTTTTGGTCTCTTAAAGGATTATATTGTGCTATCCTGTTTAATGGATTGAGTGCGTCAAAAATTATACTTATTCCTGCATCCAGAGTTCCAGCCCATATCTCATTGTTGTTATCTATTGCGACAACAGAGATGTTATCACTCGACAAACCGTTAGCCTTTGTAATCCTTCCCCAATTTGAATTAGGCAGCATACCATTGATTCGCCGGTTTTCGTTATAAAAATATAGTCCGCTACCGTTACTACCCGTCGACATCCATTTGGTCTGGTTATCATCAATTGTGATACCAGTAGATATAAATGAATATGGTGATTTTACATAAGAAAATGTAGAATCGGTTTTATATATTGCTAAGAGTGTATCTCCTCTGCCCGTACGAACATTTATCCAAGCATTTCCAATTTTGTCGGTAACTACTCCAGCAACTACAACATAGTCTGTATCAGCTACTCCTGCAGTGATTGGTAAACCGTTCCATTTATTAAAAACATTCACGATCTCATTTTGATTATTTAGCAGAGCTACGCCTCTTCCCCAATTGCTTACCCATTTAGAATTATTTCTTCCAATATTAACCTGATAATAGGTTGAAAACAATAATTGGGGATAATTATCTACATTATAGTGAAACCATTTTTTCCCGTCGAACCGAACAAATCCGAAACCAGGAAGAGTGCCAGTACCCGCCCATAAGTCGCCAACTTCATCAATTGCGAGCCCCATAAAGTTATTTACGAATGGGCCTACGGGAAATATCAATGCCCAATTGTTATTCACTAATTTTATTATACCCTTTGACGTTGTTCCGATATAGATTTCATCATTTTTCAGATGAAGAGATGAAAAATTTGTTTGATAAGAATTAGGAATTAATTCTAAAATATTTTCTTTCGATAATCGGTAAAGTTCATTAGTTGTGATAAAATATAGATAATTTTCGGTTGATTTTAGACTGACAATATTTTTGCCCGATGTTCCATCTATAACTTGCCAGTTGGATCCATTAAACATAGCCAAGCCGCCGTAGGTTGCAGCATATAAAAATTTATTGAACAATGTAAACGATGACACATCATTGGAAGGCAAACCATTTGAAGTAAGGAATACATTCCACGATTGTGGGGCATTTAAATTCGGATGCCAACGTTTTGCCGATGCAATGCCTCTGCTTGTTGCAATCCAGATTGTATCGTTATTTATTAACACATTTTTTACTTGGCCACTGATTTGTACCACGCCAAATTTTATAAACGTATCGCGGAACTCATTTTTACTGATTGAAAAAACACTAACCCCGATATCCGAAGCTATAAACAAAGTATCACCGTAAACGGAAAAATTGTTGATAGATTTTTGAGGAGATTCGGAAGAGAAAATATCTGTAAAACTGACCCATCTCAATTTATTGGGTTGGAAGTTTTGTATGATTCCATTTGACGCTCCTATCCATACAGTCCCGGCTGAATCTAATATGATTGAATTCAATTCTATTGTTTTTAAACCATCTGACGTAGTGTACTCTTGAAAAGTGCTATCGTTTTGGTTATACGAAAACATACCGCCTTTTGTAGCTACCCAGAGAATATTTTTATCGGACGAGATAGAACGGACATCTTTTTTCGATGTAAAAGTTTTCCAATCGCCAATACCAGCAATAGATGGTAAAGAAAGTATGAATGATAAAACAATTATGATGAAAATTCGCACTTCGGTTATGAGTTTGGTTTTGAAGTGATTATTTTTTCTTTTGAGAAAGGGACTTAAATAAATTTGCCATTTCGATTGCACCCAATGCCGCGTCCCATCCTTTGTTACCGCTTTTAGAACCGGCTCTTTCAATTGCTTGGTCTAAGGAATCTGCTGTGAGAACGCCTAAAGTCAATGGAATTTCTGAATTTAAACCGATGTGCGCAATGCCCTTGGTTACTTCGGCAGCAATATAATCGAAATGTGGTGTTTCACCTCTGATTACACAACCGATGCAGATTACAGCATCGAAATTACCTGAATTAACCAGTTTTTGAGCAACCTGTGGTATTTCGAAGGCGCCTGGACAGTAAACTATTGTCAAATTATTAGTATCAGCGTCATGCCTTTCTAAACAATCTATAGTTCCTTCTAATAATCGTTTAGTAATAAAATCGTTGAAGCGACTGACAACAATTCCAAATTTTAAATTTTTTGCAGAAAGTTTACCGTTTAAAGTTTTTGTCATAAAGTTACCCTTGTTTATTTTCCGAGTATTTATTTATATAATCTTTGTTTCATAGCAATTACGTGTTTATTTGGGATTGTGTATTTCCCTAAAACGTGTTCGTCGTTTTTTAAGCCGCCGTGATAATCTGAACCACCGCTTTCGAGCAGAAAATATTCGCCAGCGATTTTTTTCAAATTTTCTATTGTTTGTGGAGTGTGGTTTGGATGTACAATTTCGATACCGTCTATTCCTATGTTGATTAGATAATATATTAAACTTTCATTCATCAGATTTCCGGGATGTGCTACAAATGACAAACCGCCAGATTTATTAATAAGTTCAATAGCTTGTATTGGAGTGAGTGAAAATTTTTTTTCATAAGCAGGTCCACCGTTTTTAATGTACATATCGAACGCGTGTAAATAAGTATCAACGTAACCTTCTCCGACTAAAGCGTTTGCGATGTGGGGTCTGCCGACACTTCCTGAATTAGCTTGTTCTAACACCGATTCAATCTTCAGCGGGATTTTCAATTTGTTTAGTTTTTCGACGATTCGCTTAGCGCGTTTAATTCTTTCGGCACGAAATATTTTTAGGTATTCAAGCAAATTTTCATTCTTGTGGTCTATGAAATAACCTAGTATGTGGATTTCATAATCATTTATGGTAGTGCTTAGTTCGACACCCGAAATTATCTCGATATCTAATTGTTTACTTATCGGGATTGCTTCATCTACAGCCGATACATTATCGTGGTCGACTATACTTATACAATTCAAACCATTCTTCCTTGAGCGCATTAACAATTCCTCTGTGGAAAGTGCTCCGTCCGAATGGTGTGTATGTAAATGCAAGTCGATTTTTTTATTTATTTTATCAACTTTTTCTTTCATTTACCTCCCCTGCTAAAAAAGTAAAAATTAATTTATACGAATCATAAGTACAAGCTTTTGAACTTTTCGTAATCGTTAATTATTAGTTTATTGCCTTGTAATTCCATGTGACCCTTACGTATAAACATATGCACCATACGCGATATTGTTTCACGAGAAGTGCCCGCCATATTTGCCAGGTCTTGTTGAAGAGGTAGTTCATCTATTTCAACTCTACCTTTCCGAATTTTACCAATGTCGTCTGCAAGTTGTAAAATTACATTAGCAACTCTACCGGCTGCGTCCTTGAGCGAAAGACTTTTTATCTGAGTGTCCGCCTTTCGAAGACGCAAGGTCAATTCTTTTAATAGAGTAATTGCGACTGTTGGATAATCCTGTAGGAGTTTGAGAAAATCCCGGCGATGAATCATAAATAATTCGGCTTTAGTAATAGCGACGATGCTCGCAGAACGAGCCAGCCCGTCGAGTATTGCCATTTCTCCGAAGAAGTCGTTTTCACCTAAGATTGATAGAATTACTTCTCTGCCGTCATCATCGCTACGAATGACTTTAACTTTTCCTGAAATAATGACGAAAAGCGCCGCGCCAATCTCTTCTTCAAGAAGAACCATGCTACCTCGCTTATGTTTTTTCCTAACGCCCACACGTGCGATTTGTAAGAGTTCGCTCTCTTCGATATCCGAAAAAATCGGAACGTTTCTTAAAAAGTGCATAGCTTCGACTATACCCGTTTCTTGCTGTTTATATTGAGTGTTGATTAACATTATAATTAATTTGTTAAAATTAAACCAATTAAACAAATTTTTACGATATAATATAGTAGAGTAAAAAATTAAAGTCAAGAAGTCTCAATTTAATATATTATTCATATTAAAAGGGTAAATGAGAGTAATAAATTAATCAATTTTTTATCTAATTCTCTCACTTTTGCTTATCTATCAATAATTTTTTAATTTGTTCGGTAAAACATTTTAACAGGAGAAGATCTATGGAATTATTTATTTTTCTAATACTCGTTGTTGTTATAAGTGGTTATGTAATAATGAAGTACAATACTCTAATCACACTGCGTAATCAAGTTGAGAATGGATGGAAACAGATTGATGTACAGCTAAAACGCCGGCACGACTTAATTCCGAATTTAGTAAATACTGTTAAGGGATATATGGAATTCGAGCAGGATACACTTAAACAAGTTATCGCAGCCCGGAATGCCGCTGTAAATGCAAAAGGCGTTAAGGATACGGCGGTCAAAGAAGGTGAATTATCCGGTGTGTTAACACGACTTTTTGCTTTATTCGAAAATTATCCGAATTTAAAAGCAAACCAGAATGTGATGCAGCTTCAGGAAGAATTAACCAGCACAGAAAACAAAGTAAGCTTTGCACGCCAATTCTATAACGACATTGCAATGAAGTTCAATATAGCACAAGAAGTTTTTCCCGCGAACATCATAGCAAAGGTTTTTAGTTTTAAAAGAGCTGAATTATTCGAGGTAACAGTCGCCGAAGAAAGAGAAGTTCCAAAAGTTAATTTATCTTTAAAGAATTAATATGCCGGATTTAACGTCTGTAAATATTTACGAACAACAGAGACGTAATATTCGACTTACCATTTTAATAATGATCGTATTTGTTCTGTTTTTTACTTTCTTAGGATATGGTTTTGATTTGTTTTTTTGGGGGAACGACCCCCTCGGTTTAGTCGGTGAAAGTTATGGTTTTCCGCTCGCAACGCTTATTGCTTTAATCTTGAGCAGTATCTTTGCAGGTTATGGGTTGCAGAGTGGCGCCAAAGCTGTGCTGAGTTCAACAGGCGCTTATTTGGTACCGGAAAATGAACCCAAATATCAAACCTTACGAAATGTTGTCGGAGAGATGAAAATCGCTTCCGGTTTACCTATGCCGAAGGTATATATTATCCCCGATCCAGACCCGAACGCATTTGCCACAGGTAAAAACCCTGAAAACTCACACATCGCCGTAACCGAAGGATTAATTGAAAAACTAAATCGAGAAGAACTTCAAGCTGTTGTAGCCCATGAAATGAGTCATATAAAAAATTACGACATCAGATTGATGACAATTATAGCAGCACTCATCGGAGCCATTGCATTATTATCTGAATTTGCAATTCGAGGTATGAGGTTCGGAGGGCTTAGCGGAAATCGTAAACGTTCTTCACGCGGTGGTGGAGGTAGCGGACCTATCGTAATCATACTTTTAATAATATGGATAATTGGAATTATAATGGCCCCCATATTTAGTCGATTGTTGGCTATGGCTGTTTCGCGACGCCGTGAATATTTAGCCGATGCTTCTGCGTCGGAGCTAACACGTAACCCATTAGCGCTGGCAAAAGCCCTCGAAAAAATAGAAAAAGCCGCAGAGCCGACAAAATCAATTAAAAAAGGTTCGGCTCACCTTTGTATTGTTAATCCTTTAGGATTAAAAGTTAATGAGCGCGAGGGAAGTTTTGCCGACCTGTTCGCAACACATCCACCAATCTCGAAGCGAATTTTAGCATTAAAATCAATGGCATATCATTTAAAAGGATAAAATAAAATGAAAAAAAATAAATACAACAGACCATACCCCCTCGATCGTCGATATGATACGCAATCACTAAGTGTAATTGATGCAAAAGTTCTTGATACATTCCCTTACGAATATCCGGGAAGAGATTTAATAATCAACATCGATACGGATGAGTTTACGGCAGTGTGTCCTTTCTCCGGCTTACCCGATTTTGCAGTAATCAGAATCAATTACATTCCCGCAAAGCTTTGTATAGAATTGCGTTCTCTGAAATATTATCTAATGTCGTATCGCAACGTTGGTATTTATCAGGAACACGCAGTCAACCGAATACTCAAAGATTTGATTGCATTGTGCAAACCCAAATGGATGCAAGTGATAGCTGATTATAAAGTGCGTGGAGGAGTTCACACAGTAACAAGTATTGAGTATAATCGAAAGAGTAAAAAAAATATGAGATAAAGTAAAACCCGGAACCAGAATTATTTTAATTAAGGAATCAGAAATGATTAAGCGTATCATTCCAAAAACCAGCTATTTGCGTACTTGGTCTGGACTCATCGCCTTTGGAATTCTCTTCGCTTGATTAATTGTTAAACCAAGGGGAAATCTGTCGGTCCAAGAATTTTCTTGAGCGCCTGTTCTTATTGGTTTGATGATAATAGCCGGGTTTTTACAATCTTTCTTTAATATGATACGTTACCTTACAAATAAGCGTCTAATCATAATCTTTGAAGCATTGCTCGACGATAAATAATATTTCCACTCACCAATTGTTCATTGCTCATTGCTCCACGCTCCTTCCTATCCGTTGTTTGTAGTTTTACCCAGATTACACTATATTTGTAGTGCATTTTTAAGGTTAATAACAAATTTTGGGCGAATGGCGGAACTGGCAGACGCGCTAGACTTAGGATCTAGTCCTTAACTGGGGTGGGGGTTCAACTCCCCCTTCGCCCACATCAATTCAATTGTCAATTGACAATTAGCAATTGATAATTAATAATTAAATAGGTTAGAAAGGATTTATTATTTGAATTATAACATCAACGATATTAACGAAACTGAAAAAGAGGTTCATATAAACTTAACGCAAGAAGAACTCGCTCCGCATTTTGAAGAAGCTTATAAAGAATATCAGCGAAAAGTGGAGTTGCCTGGTTTCCGTAAAGGTAAAGTTCCGATGCAGATGATTAAAAAGATGTACGGTGAAAGTATTGAGTATGAAAAATTAGAAAAATTAGCCGACATTTTGTTTAGAAAAATAACCGAAGAACAACAAATAAACCCAATCGGTACACCCGCTTTAGTGGATATGAATTATAAGCGCCACGACACCGCATCGTATAAAATTAAATATGAAGTGTCCCCAAATTTTGAATTAAAAGAATATAAGGGGATCTCTTTCGAAAAAGAAGTGTACAATGTAACCGAACAAGAAGTTGAAAAGGAAATTAAGTACATCCTCTTTGCGAATGCTGCGCGTGAAGAAACACAAACAGCAACCGATGAAAACCACATCGTTACATACGATGTGCAGTATTTAGATGAGACCGGGACGGCGATAATAGGCGACAAGACGCTCGATCAGCGCATCAATCTTTTCGAAGATCAGTTACCAGAAATTAAAAATGCGCTTATCGATTCGTCGGTAGGCGAAAAGCGTCTTGTGAATTTTGAAATGGCTCACGAATCACACCAGCACAAATATTCAGTCGAGTTGACTGTTAAGAAAATAGAAAAAATGGTTCTCCCCGAATTGTCAGATGAGTTGGTAAAGAAGATCACGAGAGAGAAGGCAAATAATGTTTTGGAATTTAGAACTCAACTCAAAAAAGATATCCAAGCTTATTGGGACGACGTAAACAACAGAAAATTGAGTAATTCGATAGTTGAAAAAATTGTATCGACACACACATTTAATGTTCCGCCCTCGATGGTGGAAAATTTGCAAGAGTCGTACATAGAAAAGATAAAAGAAAGAAATCCTAAAAAAGAACTTCCACCCGATTTTGACGTAGAAAAATATAAGAAAGAAAACCACGAGAATGCAGTCTGGCAAGCGAGATGGTTCTTTATAAGTCAACGAATAAGAGAAACTGAAAACATACAAATAGATGATGCGGAAATCGAAAAGTTAGTCGAAGCCGATGTCGATAAAACAGGAATCGATAAAGAACGCTTGATGCAGTACTATAAAAATTCGCCGGCCTTAAAGGATAAACTATTAACAAATAAATTGATGTCATTCCTTATAACGAATAATAATATAATCGAAAAAATTAAAGAGTAAACGAAAGGAATATAATGAAACCTGTATATAACCAGCTCGTTCCGATAGTCGTAGAACAAACCGGCAGAGGTGAACGCGCATACGATATTTTTTCCAGATTACTGAAGGAGCGTATTGTTTTCATAGGAACGCCGATTGACGATACGATTGCCAGTTTAGTAATTGCACAATTACTATTTCTTGAGTCGGAAGATCCTGATAAAGATATTAATCTCTACATAAACAGTCCGGGCGGTTCGGTATCATCGGGCTTGGCAATTTATGATACAATGCAGTACATACGTCCCGATATATATACAATATGTATAGGCATGGCTGCCAGTATGGCGGCGGTTTTACTTGCTGGCGGCACGAAAGGTAAACGCACAGCATTACCCAACTCAAGAATTATGATACACCAGCCGTGGGGCGGTGTGCAAGGCACTGCTACGGATATCAGCATTCAAGCCGAAGAAATATTAAGGATGAAAAAACGTATAAACGAAATTATTGCCAAGCACTGCGAAAAAGAGGTAGGTGTAGTCGAAAAAGATACTGACCGCGATTATTATCTGTCTTCGGAAGAAGCTAAGACTTACGGTTTGATTGATAATATCTTATTTAAAAAACAACCGATAGAAAAGAAAGAAAGGTAAGATGAGTCAAAAGGGTAGAGCGAACGAAATTATTCGCTGTTCATTCTGCGGAAGACGATCCGAAGAAGTACTTAGTATAATAGCTGGACCTAATGCATACATTTGTGATAAGTGTGTTGCCAGTTCGGTAGAGATATTACGCAGTAATATTTCAGCCATCACTGCCAAAAGTAAAAAGAAGTATGAACTTTTAACGCCCATAGATATCAAACGAGCGCTTGATGAATATGTTATCGGTCAGGACCAAGCCAAGAAAATTTTGGCGGTTGCCGTTCATAATCATTACAAACGTATAAATAGTTTAGATACGATAGATAAATTCGACGACGTCGAGTTAGAAAAAAGCAATATTCTTCTTATCGGTCCAACTGGAACAGGTAAAACTCTTTTAGCGCAAACTTTAGCAAGGGTGTTAGACGTTCCTTTTGCAATAGCCGATGCTACAACGCTAACCGAAGCGGGTTATGTCGGTGATGATGTTGAAACTGTGTTGCTGCATTTACTTCAAAACTCCGACTACAATATTGAAAAAGCGGAACACGGAATTATATACATAGACGAGATAGATAAAATTGCTCGTAAGAGCGATAACATATCTATTACGCGAGATGTATCGGGCGAAGGAGTTCAGCAAGCGTTGTTAAAGATTTTGGAGGGAACCGTTGCAGGCGTTCCGCCTAAGGGTGGTAGGAAACACCCGGAACAAAACCTCATTAACGTAAACACTAAGAACATCCTATTTATCTGCGGCGGAGCTTTTGAAGGATTGCATAAGATAATCGGACGTAGGATTGACCACGGAAGTATGGGGTTCGGGGCAGTGGTAAAAAGTAAAAAAGATCGAACACCCGATGAGTATTTAACATTAGTAGAGCCGGACGATTTGTTGAAATTCGGATTGATTCCGGAATTTGTAGGCAGGTTGCCCGTAGTTGCTTCGCTTCATTCATTAAACGATGACGCATTACTGAACATTCTCACAGAACCCAAGAATGCACTAGTTAAACAATATAAAAAGCTTTTTATGATAGAAGGCGTTGAGTTGGAATTCGAAATCGATGCACTAAAATCTGTTGTTAAGAAAGCTATAGACAGAGGCACGGGTGCTCGCGCACTGCGGTCGATTATCGAAGACACTATGCTCGATATTATGTATCACCTACCGACTCATCAAAATTTAACTAAGTGTGTTATTACCAAGGAATCGATACAGAAGAAAAAAGATCCGATTTTTATTTACAAAAAGCACAAAGCAATGGCGTAAGACTTTAAATCCGTGCATGAAAATACTTATTTAACGGAGAAGGAGCATTTTTCTAACTTGTGTAAATGATTTACTTGGATCAGTTACACTTGTTACTTTTAGGCGATAGAAATACATTCCGCTTGCCATTCCCAAAGCATCCCACATCACCGTGTATGTGCCGGGTGCTTTCTCTTCATTTTCAAGTGTCGTAACTTCTTGCCCAAGGAGATTGAATATCTTAAGCGTTATGAAGCCTGATGTCGGAATTGTAAACACTATTTTCGTGATAGGATTAAACGGATTGGGATAGTTTTGATAAAGAGTATATGAATCGGGAATCTTTTCTCCCTTGAAATTTCTTCTTAGCAAATTTGTTTTTTGAAGCGTCGTTTCATCCATATGAATATCGGTAAGCGAATAGTTCTTTTCTCCGGTTACAATCGTATAAATCCGCAAATAATATTCGCCCGCATCTATTCCCAAACAATCTATCAGGTAACTTGGACTATCATACTTCTCTACGTTGTATTTGTTATATGCTATTTGATCAAAAGTGCCTACAACCTCATCCGAAAACGCTTTAACCAGTTCACATTTAAATGTAACGCTAAAATTGTCATTCAATTTGATTTGTTTTAATTGGGATATGCTTTTTAAGTAGCGATCCTGGTTTGGTTGTT
>JBBINX010000034.1:0-21490 GCA_037443685.1 Ignavibacteriales bacterium | reverse complement strand
AAAAGTACAAAAATAGATCTACTATCTGGCGATACAATTACTCGTCTAGTTCCCTGATTCCCCGGTATGGTAATTCCTGGGAAATAATTCAATTTCAGATATATCTCCATTCCACAAGTGTTAACATTATATCTTAGAACCTCACCAATTGGTATGTAATCACCAGATATTGGCAATGGATCGCTGAGATATACAAAATTGCCATCAGGACTAACACTAATTCTTGCTAATCGCCCACAGGGGTTTTTTGAAATTACTGAATCTTTTAAAAGATCAATTACATAAAAAGTCCCTTGATAACGTAAACTATAATTTGTTGAAACTGTTAAATATAAATATCTTCCATCATGAGAGATATTCAAATCTCTTGGATGCCATGCCACAATTGAATTGTCGTTTATCGGAATATGCCTATCAACCTTAAACGAATCGATATCATAAACAGTAATCCCACGATTAGCATTAAAACAATATAATTCAGATCTAATGGGGGAAGGAATGGATCCACCCATTGATATATTTTCCTTCTTCACTAACTGGAATGTCAATCTATCGATAAAAGTCAAAGTATCATAGAATTGATTTATCAAATATCTTTTATCCTTATCCATTACCCATCGGGTAGGATAGCTCTCTCTTCGAAGGAGTACTTCTTTAGTTACCGAATCGACAGCAATCAAACTATCAATTTCTTCCTCAACCGTGCGAGAAATCATATACCATATAGAATCTCCACTCGAAAATTCTAAAGTGGAAGAAGGGAAATATCCAGACAAACTATCGAGTAGTACTAATCTGTTCGGGTCTAATAATCGTAACCCAAATTCATTGTTCAAAGTAAAAAGTGCATATTCATCCGATATTGGGTCGGGTTGTTGCAATGTTTGAAATTTCCATACTACTGACCATCTGCTCCAAGCATTGTCGCAGTACCCTCTTACTCGCCAGTAATAACTATTGGCATATCCAAGATTACATAAATCTTTAGAAGTAACTGATAATGTTGAATCCTCAAGGATTATATTGTTAAACAACGAATCTGTTGCAACCTGTATATGATAAGAAATAGCACATATCAAACTTTGCCAAGTAAAGATAATTGCTTGTGGTGTATTAGCAGCATTGTTTTCCGGCGAAATTAAATTCGGACGAAAAGGAAAAATTACTGTTCCCGGCGAACTGCATTTAACCCAATAACCTTCTCCGGGTTTAATGGTATCGGTAATTTCATAACCTACAGATGGGTTATATCTATAATAAGGCGATAAAATAATTTCTTCGGGTTGCGTTGAGATAAAATGTTTGGGAATTATTTTATGTACAGAACCAATCATATTCCACCCTTCATTTATCTTAATTGTATCATAAATCTTCCCACTTCCGTCATTGATATTGTATCATATACCGGAAATTTTAACCAATACCCCAATCCACCTTTTAGAGTATCAGAGACCAAATATTTACTTTCATAGTAATATGCTTTCGAAATTGCTGAAGGAAAAGTCTCTGATACCTTATAGGATGAATCATAAGGGATTGAAATTAAATTCCAACCAGGTTTAACAATTACTTTAATACCAGAAAATGATACACTTGATAATATGAAAAAGAGTGATAGAATTATTATTACGAAATTTTTATGTTTAAACATTTTACGCCTCCTATTTATCTTATTAACAGCATCTTATTTGTGGACACAAAATTGCCGGCATATAAACGATAAAAATAAACACCTGTCGAAACAAATGTCCCGTTTGTTGATCTGCCATCCCATTTGACCGAGTAATTTCCTTCGTCCTTCTCTTCCGCATCAATCAGTACTGCAATTTTTTGACCGAGAATGTTGAAAACTTCGAGAGTGATTTTACCGGCAATCGGTAAACCGTATTCTATTACCGTCCCTGCGTTGAACGGGTTGGGATAATTTTGTGAAAGCCGATAAGTAGATGGCACGACAACTTCCTTTAACGAAACAGGGTTGAATGAATACACATCACCGGCACGTAATGGATAGTAGGGATTAATTCTTAAAATATCGCCATCTTTAAAATCATTTTCTAATGTCGTTCGTCGCATAGCTACCAAATACATTAATGGTAGTTGCGGAAACTTTGTTGTCATATCGGTTCGTCGGTAGCTATACTGCGGCTTGGTGGTGTCGCTATATTTAGAAGAATAAATTAGAATTACTTCGTCGCCATCCCCATGTAGATAATAAATATTACCGATTTTCACATGAGGGGATGGATTCCATCTACCGTCAATATTACCTCGGTATACGTATTTTTTTACTGAATCAGTCGGTGATATTTTTATCCATCTATAAAGTGTATCGTTTCTCTCAACAATACCGACATCCAATTGTCTTAACTTATCTCCTTTTGAGTTGACTTCCCAAACAGTGAAAGGTACAACATATCCGCTATCAATTTTACCCATTCTGTATTTTTCAAAATCTTGGTACAAATAACCATAACCGGCTGTATCTACTATATATGGTCTAAACTCTCCATGGATTACACGCTGTGGAGGTCTTATTGCAAATCCAACTATATATCTATAAGCTTTTTGTGTAATATTTTTATCGAAATGAATTTCTACATATCTCAAACTATCAATACTTAAACCGCTTCGGATGCTAGTATATCTTCCGATTCTAGGATAGGTAATAAATCCATTACGGTCAATATTTAAATCCATATATCTGCCCCTTACTCCTGTAAACCATTTGTTAGAAGTAGGAGTATAAACCCAATTTTTAAGTCCTTTATTCGTTGTTGTTGTCCCTTTGGTTAATTTAAAACCATCTGTAACGGGTATATTGTGCCCTAATTCGTCAGGTAATTGGTGTTTACTTAAAAGAATTTCGTTATTAGTTGTATTTATTAAATTAAAAACTTTTAAAGTTTCAATTTCTTCAATACTAATTTGATAATTATTGTTTTTTAGCAATTCAGGATTTATGATTCGCAGACCGAATGCCCCTTCGGCTTCTCCGGTTTGTTGAGATGAGAATATTTCTTGCGGCGGAAAGTGCGGTTTATAAATTTTAATTTCGACAGTATCGTTCCAAACGTTTAAATATTTATCTACAATTCGGAACACTATCTTTGCTGTACCATCGGCTTGTGCATTATTCGAAATATTGAAAGATATAAATTGTTTAACATCCAAAAACACACCACTATTTTGAATGAGGTTAGCGTTGAGAATTATGGGAAGCTTTTCTTGGTAATATTGTATGTTATTTGTAATTGGAAAGTACCCGATGGCAAAATTTTCAAGTGTATCCCGCGATAAATTTTTTATTCCGAATACACACCTGATATTTTCTCCAGGATTTGCCTTACTATCTGCATTCAGATTATCTGAAATAATTTTGAAATCGACTATTTGCATTGGACCGGCACTTGTAACATGCGTTGCTACATTCTGCCATACTATTTTTTCGCCGCTTGTCTGCTCAACTTCAAGAGATAATCTGCCGGGAATTTTAGATTGATAAATAGTGATATTGTTACCAAACACGCCATCGTTAGCGGCATCGTCGTTATGTAGTCCATCGTCGTATAGCCGAAATATTTTTTGCAAACCATCATTATCGCGGGCTAATATAGCCTTTACATTCATTGCATTTTGTGATTTAACTTTTACAGAAATGGCAGTTGAATCGCTCGAAAGATATTTTGAGTCCCATTTTACAATCGGTATATTTTGAAAACTTTTATCGTAAGCGTAACGGATATTAGTCGAAAGTTCACGTAATTTAGTTATTGAGTTTAAACGATCTGAACCCTGGGCTATTAGTGCGGCATAAATTACATCTTGAGAATCATTAGGAGCTAATTCAAAAGGTCCGCAATTTATAAACATTCTGCTATCGGATGGACCCCACGAGTGCTGATTTAACCAACCCGATACAGTTACAGGATCTCCATCGAACATATAAGTCGTTTCTACGTTATCGATAGGATTGTAAATTGGTTTACAATTCATGTCTTTACCGCTCATTGCACAATAAGTTTTAAAAATATCAAACCAAAAAGAAGGGCAATTTGGAGTGCTCGGATTACAAACTGAATAAAATCCCGAAACTTGTAAATTCTTAAAATTATTAAGAACTCTTCCAAAACTAATTGCCTGATCTTCTTGACCACCCGCTAAAATAGGTCCCTGTAAAAGTTTAAAACCAACTGCCGGAGGTTTCATTCCATATCCTGACAAACCGTCATTTTCCAGACCGTTATAACAAAAACCTAATTGATGACTTTTACCTCTTGTGTCTAACCGCATATCGCAACCCACATAATCATCTGTATAATTCCCTATATCGGGATCTGACCAGAGGGTAATGTAAGCGTCTTGCCAAGCATATTTACTTTTGTTGTAAATTTGGAATCTTAAAAACTGAACATCGGGTAAAGAGGTATATGCCCATGCAGTTTTTCGTACTTCAGCACCTAAAGGTTTCGTACTTCCCCATATCGAGGTATGTGCTGAAGGATCGGCATCGTTATAAACATAAAACAAGATCATATCGGGAATTGTGTAACCATCTGGCATTTTTATTCCCGGTTTGTCTTGGTATGGGTCCCATTTCCCGTCGCCGTCTAAATCTATCCAAGGGGCGCCGTAGTCAATAGGCCAGTTTAACAAATCGGTATTGAGATGAGGATTATCAATGTGAGGTTGCACTTTGTATATTTTGAGATGTGGTTGCTGCCAATCTTCGGGTAAACCTGTTTTTGAATCAACCCTACCCGGTCTATATTCACTTCTAAAATGTCCTCCGGTTGCTACTCTTATACTTTCAGAAACACCCGGTTCAAAAACTTTGGCACCAATCCATAAAGCAGAAGAAAATATAGCATGAATTCCACTCCCCTTGGGCCATTCAAATCCAGGTCCATAAGCAGCTGGGTCAGTATAAAATTCCCCATCATTACTAAAATATGATGAGATATTGTTCACATCTAACAATTTCCTATCGATTACTTGTATCCCTTGCGATTTTTGTAGATTAACTCCCTCCAACTGTTTGTACGGTTGTGCAAGGACAGAAAATTTGAAATAAATAGTAATACCGGCTATCAAAAGCCATATCGAAAATAATTTTCGCATACTACCTCCTGATAATTTATTTGACCTTATTTTTAATGTATCAAAATTCTAATACAAAAAACCGGGTATAACTTAATACAACCAGACTTTAATCGACCTTAGATAGTTTGCTTTGCTGCATTCGGGTCGGCTTCATACTTCGATGGGCACTTTGTCAATATTTCTGAAGCGTGAAAAAATTCCTTGTTGTATTTTCCTTTTATTACCAAACTTGTTGCTATCTCAAAATTGTTTGGTTTCGCTCCGTCAAACACTACCTTCATCGACTTACCTTCAGCATCCTTCATATGGAAAATGAACTGCCCTTTATCAATGTCGAACGAGGTTGGAATTTCCTTAACCCACTCACCGTTCACCTGAATTTTTTTCGTCGTTGCCATCGCATCTGTGAAAGTTCCATACTCAACATTACTCTCCAAAAACGATGATGCACCGAATATCAAAGCACCAACTATAATTACGCTCGCAACAATTACTTTTATATTCATTTTACTGCCTTTGATTCTTTATTAATTTTTTCTTCCAATTTATTTATTTTTTTATCTAACGAAAATAGATAGCCGAATATCCCAAACCAGCATATCAAAGTAATAATCAACACGATGTATAATGAGTTCTGATTTAAAAATTCCATTACTCCTGTTCTTTCATTTGTTGTTGATACTGTATTTTTGAAAAACGTATTCTTAAATTAAACATCCAAAGATACACAGCAGTAAACCCGGTAAGCGATGCTAGGAAGATTAAAAACATCGTTGGATTCATATGAATTTTCCCCTGTGGATTTATGATTGGATCGGGATGTAAACTCGAGACGATACGAGGTATTATAAAAATAAAAAAAGGAACTGTTAATCCTGCGATGATAGAATAGACGGCTGAGAGAGATGCTCGCTTTTCCTCAACTTCGATTGAAGAACGTAGTGCAAAGTAGGCGCCATAGATGAGAAGTAATACAAATATAGAAGTTTGGCGCGGGTCCCAATTCCAGAAAGCGCCCCAGGTAAACTTGGACCAGATTGCACCCGTAACAGTTGCTAATATACAGAACAAAAAACCTAAACTGGCAGCCGTAACCGACTTTATATCATATAATATTTCCTTAGTCCTCAAATATTGAATACCATAAATAAGAGATGCGATAAATGCAATTACGCAAACCCAAGCTGTCGGGACATGGAAAAAAATAATTCTCGCTTTGTCCTCGAGCCCGGGGACAACGGGCAATTCGAAAAATGAACTTGGATTGGGAACCATTGGGAGAGCGATTCCTGCGATAATTACTAATGTCAGTCCGATGCCTAATACTATTTTAAATACCATAAAAATACTTGATAAATTTCTATTTAAAAATACAAAATGGTTTCTTCAGAAGCAAGCTTAATCCTTCCAAACATAGTCGAATAACAGATACGAAACAGCAGTAATTACGACGAAATATGCTATCATAACCTGAAAATCGCCCATTGCTTTGGCAAACTCAACTCCTTCGAGCGCCGATTTTGTTGATTTAATCACGATCATCAACAACGGTAGCAGAATTGGGAATGAAAGGACTGGATAAAGAGTCCCCTTTGTGTTCGATTTTGCGATAATCGCAGCAATAATTGTTGATGCGGCAGACAAACCAATCGTTCCTAAAACCACGGTTAAAATGAAGATTGATGCATTTTGGACTATAAAACTAGGTATCAAAATAATGTACAATACTACGGTAAATATATTCATCAAGAACAGGAGAATAAGATTGAAGAGTAACTTACCGAAAAATATTGTAGATGGTTTAGCGATGAGATGAAGAGTCATTACCGTTCCCCTTTCCTCTTCACTGACGAAGGTGCGAGCCATTCCCGACATTGCGGAGAAAAAAATTACGATCCAAAGAATTCCTGCCGATATTTCGATTGAAGGAGTTTCGTTTGCGACGGCGAATAATATTATTGCAAGAGTAGTAATTACGAACATAATCAGAGCGTTCAAAGCGTAACGAGTGCGTAGTTCCGAACGGAAGTCTTTTATAAAAATCGTAAGTGCAGAATTTATGTTGAATATTTTATTCATTTCGTTCTATTACGGAATTGGTTTAGGTCAATTTCTTGATTGCAGAATTGAATATCGTCAGAATCGTTAGTTGCCACGACTAAGCAGCCGGATTGTTTCTGTTCTTGTATAATTTGATAGACAACTGAGATTCCTTCGGAATCTAAATTTGAGCGAGGTTCATCCAGTATTAGAAGGGGCGGCTTGTGCAATAATGCGGAGGCATACTTTAAACGCTGTTTCATCCCTGAAGAAAACTCGCGAACGTAGCTGTCCTTCCGTTCATATAGATTTACACGTTTCAGAAGGAAGTCGATATTATCTTTATCCACCTCGATACCCCTGATACGTCCAAACAGTTCAAGGTTTTCGATGGCTGTGAACTCATCATACAACTGCAAATACGGAGCGACAAATCCAAAATATTGATAGCGGTTTTGCACGTCAATCGACTTGCCGTTCAAGTAGAAGTCCACCCGCCCGTTTGTCGGCGAAAGCAGACCGGCAAGTATTTTAACGAGAGTCGATTTCCCGGAACCATTTCGACCAGTAATAGCTAATGCGGATTTATTTTCTAATTGAAAATTAATATCAGAGAATACTTTCCTGCCGTTAAAAATCTTTTTAATATTATGAATTTCTAATTTTATATCCATTACTTTCGTACAACTGCAATTTTACCTACATATTCTTTATTATTTAAAACAACAACGTAAATATAAATACCAGAGGATATTTTTATTCCACTAAGATCAGTTCCATCCCATTGTATTGTTTGTTCTTTTTCGTCCGATGGGAAATCTTTTGAAAAAACCAGCGACATATCAGAACTATATATATATAATTTTGCACCGGCGGGAGGAAGTCCGATGTTTAATTTGCCACCTCCATCGATGATATAAGGATTTGGATAAACCGTCAAAGTAGCAACAGGCGTCTGCTCCACCGCGAAGAAGGTCCAGTTATGCCGATCATCTACATTTATTTTTGCGAACAAACCTGGAACTAATTCGCGATAACCATCGAGCTGACTTGTGCGAAGTATTAGAGTGTATTTTTTGTTATCCTTATTTCCAGCTTCTGCAGCATCTTGATTTAAATTAGTAACGATTATAGGAACAGGCATTTCGTTATAAATGACTGGGAGGTATATCGACGAGAAAGTGGCGGTACTGTCAATGTATGTGCGTGATGAACCAATCATTTCAATGTCAGCCCTTTCCTTAATCAATGGATAACTTGATGCTTCAGAATAATATTTTCCTGATTGCGATCGGTTTGCAGTAAAGTAATTCCATTTTGCAAACTCAACAAATGCGATGCGGAGAGTGGAATTTACCTCGATAAGAGCATTGTCGAGCGACTTAATGCTGTTAAAACTTCGCATACCTTCCCAAGCGCGGCGTATAACTGAGGCAGAATATTTTTCTTCAACAAATTTTCCCCAAATCGCCCGGCTGTATTCGATTAACCCATCGATTAATATAAACGAACTATTAGGTTGTGCAAAATGTCCACGCGGTTGATTGTTGGAATATTTAATGTACTGATAATAATCATTTATGTCGTTGTACAAAACATCTTCCATCCAAGTACTCGTTATCTCATAAAAGTAGCGGTCGGCTTCACGATAACCGTAACTTCCGAGTTGAATTGCATGATGGAACTCGTGTGCTGCTGTAACACGCAATCCCGGCAATCCACGGCTTGATGGATAGACCGCAATAAAATCGTTATCGATTTCGATGTACGAAGAGTAACGCGGAGGATTTTCACCGGGATTTATTGGATTAACATCCGGAACTGTCTGTCCGTATAAACCACCACCAAATTCAGTCAAAACAATATTATATTTGCTGTCCCCTGTTTCGAACGGCGGAGGTGAATAGCCCATTTCATTAACAAATGATGACCAAACGTAATTAAAAATCCGTAGTGTCGAATCGACATATTCAGAAATTACACGCATCGAATCGGCATAGTTCTTTACATAATCAGTGTCGCTGAGCATCCGTCTCGGCGTTGTTGCGGACGTCAGTAACGAAGGGGTGTGATAACCTGTCGTATCGTAGTGAACTGTAAAATTTCCTAAACTTCTCGATGTTTGCCTATAGGGTTGTAATAATAGATCACTAAGTTTTTGTCGTAAATTTAAAGACATCGTTGGATAATTTTGTAAAATCTCGAATGTTAAACCAAGCCCGCACTTCGGTTGTTGTTCCTCACCTGACATCGTAATAGAATTTGTTAGTCGCCATTCTTTGATTTTATCAACGAATGACTCTTGTTCTGTGTTCGATAATAATTGTTGAGCATGAACAAATCCTGAAGACGTGTTTGTTACAAGTAATACAATAATCGATAATATATTTGATATTATTTTAATCACTATTTTTGTCCGAACATTATTCTAACAATACCCTCATCGGTGTAACTTAATGCAATATCGGGAATGGAATCGTTATTGAAATCGCTGACTACGAAACTACTGACTGCTTCGATTCCTAATAAACGTTCAGGTGGCAGGAAACTACCGTCCCCTTTTCCGGAATAGAGCTGCAGTGTACGGGTATGGTAATTTGCGATTATCAAATCGTTTTGGTTATCGCCATCAAAGTCACAAACCTGGACATCGGTAATGTTATTCATTCTTATGTTTTTTAGTCTTTGGTGCGGTTGATAAAACGATGTATCGTTGTTGTTCAGTGATAATATCAACTCTTTAGAATTCGGGGAATAAATAATCAAATCTTGATACTTATCGTTATTCAAATCACCATTGGTGAACAGAATTTTTTCTATGGTTGTATCTTTAATCGAATAGTAACATTTTCCATTTGTAGGTTTTTGTGAAATGTTTGTATTTTTAGAGCAAAGATATAGAGAATTTTTCGATATTTCTTTCAGGTAGATAAAATTATTTCCAAAAGATTGTGCACTGTTTAAAACAAAGCCACCCCTGATTTTGGAAGTCTCCAAATTTAACAGCTCCTTCTCAAGATATTTCGTTTTACCAATCTGTTCAAAATCAAAGAATTTAAAGTATTTTTGTTCAGGCTCTGTTGCGCTTATAAAGATATTCAGATGACCGGTGGATTTCGAGACTGCAACATCCATAACTGTCGGAAACGGAATTGTTGATATCGCATAAGTCGAGCTGGTGTAATTGGTAAAATCAATCTCTGTAACAGCTATCTCTGAAGTTGATGAATGCGATGTAATTGCATACAGTCGGTCAGAATTTTTATGAATTACCGTGAGAGCGTTTGGTTTTTCACTTGCGACGGGGAAACTTACCTGTCCTGTAAAAAAACCTCCCCCTTTATTCTCAAAATAAGAAACAGATTTCGAACCTTGGTTAGCGAAAATTAAATCTATATTTCCGTTCTTCGTTACGTCGTACGCACGTAAACCGGTTGGCTTTAATCCGGTGATGTAATTAGCTTCGCTTTTAATTGGAGAATAACAATTTGAATTATTAACAAGAAATATTTTTTTTTCAAGGGGTGATGCTATCACAAGATTCAAATAATTCGATTGCCGATTAGTCAACAATAATACATCATTAGGTTTTTTACCGGCACTGTAAATAGTTCGTGCAGCAAACATACCAGTGGTATCTTTTTGCCATAGCGAAAGATATTCGAGCGATTTATTGAATAATAGAAGATCGATCGAGCCCGTGTTATTGATATCATCTGCTAATATTTTATCGACAGGATATAAGAGATCTATATTTTGATAAAGTTCAAAATTTCCGAAGCCATTACCTAAAAAAGTTTTCAAGATGGATTTATCTTTAAAAATGACTATCAAATCGATCAAATCATCATTGTTAATGAAAGCGGAGACTACCTCAAGAGGTTCATCGCTGAAAGTTATAGTGGATGGCAAAAGATATCTTAACTTTGCATACGATGAAAATAATTGAACTTCGTTTGAAACCCAGTTAACACAAATAAGATCAGGCAAGTCGTCTCCGTTAAAATCAGTTACACTAACCGAACTAAAAGAATAATCGGATAAAATATTCTGAGGTGGTTTGAAAGTACCATCGCCGCGACCCAATAAAACAGTTAAACCAAGAACATTTTTGCCGTAGAGTAAGATATCTCCATTTCCGTCGTAATTTATATCCGAAGTTTTAATAAAATCGTAACTCTGTTTCAACTCAGCCTTCCATTTATAAACTAAAGTGTCTGGTTGCCGCGAAAGGTATATTTTAATCAAACGCTTATCCGCAGATAAAGCAGCAAAATCATCTCGCTCATCTTTGTTAAAATCGGCGGTTACTATACTCAAAATTTTAAAATCGGTTAAGAACGATTTTGTGTCCCATTCGGTAGAATCGTTTATAGAATAAGAAATAGAAATAAATTTAGAACCATACGAGGCAATATCAGTAACACTGTCGCCGTTAAAATCGCCTCTGACCAAATATTCGTTTCCTCGGCTAACATTAAGTCCGTTCACAGTAGAGAAAGCGGATATATTTCGTTGAGAATACACAACCGATATTTCAAGGAAATTTATGATGAACAAACTCACCAAAAGTTTGCGTGGAGTGATAAAAGCAGTGTAAAATATATCGAGCGCAACAACCATTATTTTGTAACTACGAACCTCCAGTTCGAATACCGGCTAATCGATGCTTTCGTCGGATCGCTGCCTCTTTATAACGACGTTTCTCAACATTTGATTGGGGTTTTATAGTACAAACTTTTACACGATTTTTGTGTTCGTCGAGAGCAACGAAAGTAAAATAGGCGCTGTTAGCGATGTTCGATTCGCCGGTAAGCTGATTTTCAGCAATCACCTTAACCCCTACTTCTAGAGATGTATTAAAAGCCCGATTGACAGAAGCTTGTAAGTTCACAATTTCACCCAATCTGATAGGATGATGAAATTCCATTTGATCGACGGCGGCAGTTACGCAAACACGATTCGTGTGGCGTTGTGCCGCGATTGCTGCAGCAATATCCATCCAGTGCATTAATCGTCCGCCTAATAAATTTCCCAATTGATTGGTATCGTTCGGTAGGACGAGTTCAGTCATTTCAATCTGAGATTCCTTCACATATTTACAAGCCTTTTTCATAACGAACCTTTCAGCAATGCGTCTATTTTTCCTCGATATGTTGTATTAGGATAACGTGAAAATAGTTTTTCGGCTTCGACAAAAGCTTCTTCGCGTTTTTTACGTTTCATCAAAGCTTCGATTTTTCCGACGTAAGATTTTTCGGCATATTGGCTATCGTGAAAATTCTCTAAAACATTATTGAAATATATGGTCGCCGATTTGTAATATTCCATCTTCATGTAAAGAACGGCTGTTTGGTATTCCTTTTCCGCTAACTTATCACGCAATTCATAAATTTTGGCTTCGGCGTTCGGCACTAATGTATCTGTAGGATAATATTCAATGAATGCTTGAAACTCATCGATAGCTTTTAGCGCAAACGTTTGATCGAGTGAATATTTTGGTGAAAGTTGATAATTACATAATGCGATTTTGTATTGGGCTTGAGGCACTAACGGACTGGCGGGCATATTTCTTTTGAGAACTTCATACTCGTAAGAAGCGAGCAAAAACTCTTCTCTTTTGAAACGGCATTCACCCAAATAAAACTGTGCGTCATCGGAAACTGCACTACCGGGGAATTGCAAAGTTATTACAGTGAACTCGTTGATTGCCTCGAGATAATTTTCATCATTAAACAAACTCATTCCTATATCGTAGTGGTCTTCGGCTGTTAAAATCTTTTCTACTTTCGATGAACTGCACGAAATAAACAATATTAATGGTGTGATAATTAAAATAATTTTTATTATCGAATAAAATAATTTCATGTTTAATTAATTCCTTAAAGTGAAAAATAAATAAGTAATTACTGCGACAGTTGAAACCACGACTGAAGGAATAATAAATCTTTCGATTAAACTGTCGTCAGGAATAATTCCCTTTGTTGCGGGAATATTTTGTTCTTCTAGACTGTTGATTGATCTAAATAAAACAGTGTCTTTATATGTAGTATAAATTGGTCGTATAACTTTCGCAGTGTTCTGGACAAAAATCTTACCCGATAATTCTATTCCGATTGCGCGGGATACTTTCCTGTTTCCTAAAAAACCATCTCTATGAACATCTGAATAATTGACGAATAACTTTGATACGGCACATTCGATTTGCATTTGTGAACCTATGCCCGAAGCGGGAAGTTGCACATCAATAATATTATTATCCTGCAATGTTTTTATTATCTGGTATTCAACAAACCAATCGTTAGGTGTCGAAATCATATCAAATGTTATCGAATCTCCCTGTTTTAGCCCGTTTTGGTATATCAAGGAATCCGCCAGGTTTGAAGATAACATTTGAAATATCTCATAATTAGACTTTTGAGTATTTTCTACAATAATTTGAGAGAAACTAATCGAGGAGAGTAATACGATATTTACTATTACACAGTCAATATTTCTCAAAATATTTTGCATTTCTTGCTTCTAATTTACAAAAATATGAATCTAAATACAATTTACTTTATTCTGTTAGATCTATCATTTTTATCCCTTTGATGTAAGTAATAGTTTTGTCCTGCTTCAAATTTTTTATCTTTTCGAATTTAGTAATCACCCTCTGAAAGTTATCGTTAATGATTTTCAAATAGGGTTTTACCTCCTCATTATCGGTAATAGAATTGAGTTGTTGCACTTGTTCGTTTATGATTTGCAACGGATCAGATATGTTTTTCACCACCTGAGCAACAATATTTTGCAACACTTCAACACGTTTTTGTTTTACTTCTAACTCCATTAATTGGTTTTTTAATTTTTGTTTTTCTAAAATTTCGATGATTGATTTAGGAAGGACTGGCGAGGTAATTTCCTCTTTGACCAAATAATCATCGACCTTGTAGCGTAGAACTTCGAGAGCCAATTCAAAATCCTTATTTACCGTCAGAAATATTATCGGCAAATTTATATGCTTTTCTTGCATCGCTTTCGTTATTTCCAGCCCGTTCATTCCCGGTAAGAAATAATCCATCAACACAATGTCGATCTCTTTGTTGCTCTCTGCTTCTTGCAAAGCCGCCGGGCCGTTTTCGCGCCAAATTATTATGAATTTATCTTTTTCAAATTTTTTTAAATAAATCTCTACTAATCTGGCAAAATCTTTATTGTCTTCAACGAGCAATATTACAATTTTATTTTCGTGCATATATCATCCTCATTACTTATTGTTTAAGAACTTTAGGGAGGGTAAAATAAAATGTAGTGCCGCCGCCAATTTCCGATTCTACCCATATTTTACACCTATGCATCTCTATAATTTTTTTAACGATTGCTAAACCCGCGCCCGTTCCTTCGTATTCTTCTTTTTTGTGCAGCCGCTGGAATATTACAAAAATTTTTTCAAAATATTTAGCATCGATTCCAATGCCGTTGTCTTTAACGTAACACAAATATTTTTCATCATCGTAATCACTGCATCCTATTTCAATCACTGGTAGATCTTTGTTTGTAAACTTAATTGCATTGGATAATAAATTCCTAAAAACAATTTGTAATTGTGTTGGATTTCCGTATGCAATTGGAAAAGTTTCGGGCTTAGTTAATTTAATTCCTTTAGATTGTAGAGCATACGTTAAATCGATTTCAACGTCTTCAATAATTTTCGCAATGTTAATTTCTTTAAAGGATTCAGATATCCTTCCGATTCGTGACAGCATTAACAGGTCGTCGATTAAATTTTTCATCCTTGAAGACGCCTGAATAATGGATTGTAAAAACTCAGCCGGATCCCCTTGTAGGATAGACGAATATTCTTCATTCAAAATTTGACTGTATCCTTCGATACTGATAAGTGGCTCTTTTAAATCGTGCGAGACGACATAAGTAAAGTCATCGAGTTCCCGGTTTCGCCTTTGGATTTCTAATGACTTATGAACAGTTTCATCGTATAATTTGGATTTCTCGATTGCCATTGCTGTTAAACTGCAAACATTTTCTAACAAACGAAGCTCGGTATCGGAATAAGTATGAGTTTTAGATTTCAACGACAGTAACCCTGTAACATTATTTTTAGAAGCCATAGGAACGTGAGTGAGGATTTCACCCAGCTCATTAATTTCCGATAATGATTGCTTATCAGTAATAACTTTCCAAACTGGAGAGTCAATTTTAATGCTAACCTGTTGGTTTATTTTAGGTAGGTAAATTTTATCACCGTCAACAGTCGCAATATGCATTACAGTCGACTGAGCCATCTTTGATTCATCTATTAAACTAATGAAAAATTCTTCAAAGTCAATTATCTTTGCGAGTTGTTCGTACACATTATTTAATACTTGATCGATGTCCAAAGTAGCGGTCAAGTGTTGGCTTAATTCGTATAAAATATTCAGTCTCTCGAATTGTGATTGCAATTCAGAGTACAATAAAGCATTCTCGATGGATGTTCCGAGTTGGTTACCGATTAAAGACAACAGTTGTTGTTCCTGTGTTGTAAATTCGCAAGGTTCTTTGAAGAACATTTGTATAATACCGACTGTTTTGTCACCTGATTTCAAGGATATTTCTGCGAGGGCCGAAACTTGAATATCTTTTATATAATTTTTAATTACTTCAGATACTCGCGGATCAGATTTTACGTCGTTATGAATAAACAAGTGAGTCCGATTCCCGACCTCTCCGAATGGCAATCCTTCGATCTTCAAGTGTAGATGGTTGAAAGATTCGGGAAACCCAATTTGTTTTCTAAAAGTTAAAAAATTATTCTGCACATCGGCAAGAAATAATAAAATATAATCTGCCTTGTTAAAACGTACGATATGTGGCAAAGCTGTATCGAAAATTGTTTCGAGATTGAAAGAGGATGAAATGTCTGTGGAAATCACGTTCAAGTCGAGCAGTTGTTCATTACGTTTTTTAAGTTCCTCTTCAGTTCGTTTCAGATCAGTAATATCTGTCTGTGTAAAAACAGCTCCAGTAATTCTTCCGCCGATAATCATCGGATGAATAGTAAGATAGTAATTATAACGCTCGGAATCAGTTTTGAATTCAAATTCCTTGTTGACATACTTAAGGGAACCATCAAGAATATTTTTTGAAAGCTGAACGTATTCGTCAGTAAAAATATTATCCGGAATTTCATCAAGCAAAAATGCACCGGCATACGACTTCTTCGATTTGCCACATACTTTAGTGATGAAGTCGAACCATGCTTTGTTCACTTCTTTGATTCGCAAATCGGTATCGACTGTAAAGATAACTTTATCGATGGAATTTAAAAGATTGTGTATGTATGCCGCATCGTCGCTGACTTTCCGGAATAACAAAATGCGGTCAATAATCGCTCCTATCTGTTCGACGAATGGTTTAATATTATCCATCACATTCTCACTGAATGCATTTGCTTCCTGTGAATATAGGTTAATTGTTCCGAGAATTTCGCCCTTGGACAAAAATGGAGCAGAGATTAAAGAATTGTATTCCGTTTCGACAACATTATGTATGATGAATCTTTCATCTACATTCACATCTAATGAAACGATGGGCTTTTTAAGACACAAGGCAATTTTTGAGATGTTGCTATTCAAATCCTTGATAGAACCGGAACTGAATGCATCAGCCGGCTTTACGATTTCTCCTAAAGTTATTACCTGATTTTCGTTCAGTAAACAGGTTTCGATACGGTCGTACCGAATTATTTCATACACTTTGTTTGCAAAAACCCGAAATATCTTTTCATAATCGATAGTTTGGTTAGCAGTTTGGATTATTTCATTAATCGCTTCTATCAATTTATTGCGATCCGCTAACTCTAATGCCATCCTGTAACGTTCGGATATGTTGCGAGCAAGATTCAGCATAGCTATCGGTTCACCGTAGGCATTTCGGAGGAGTGTTGTACTTAAACTTACAGGAATTTTTTCACCATCCTTTTTTTGCCAAGTCATATCAAAATCGTGGAGATAATTCTTCGACCGTAAACTCGAAATCCAAATCACGAAGCGGTTCATTTCCTCTTCAAGCAACCAGGGGTAAGGGAATTCTTTTCCTGCAGCTTCCGATTTTGTAAAACCGAGAGCATTCGAAAACTCTTTGTTTACCTGAAGCACCCGTCCTCGCAAATCAGTAAGGACGAAAAGATCGCCCATCGTGTCGATAACGTTACGTAAAACCTGTTCGGAATTTTTGATATCTTCTTCTAACTTTTTTCTTCTCGTAATATCAGTTATAATCGCAACTACGCCTACGATGTTTCCATCATTCGATTCTAATGGAGCGTATCGTCCCCACAAGTAACCTTCCTTATGTGTTTCAGTAATTTTGTAAGGAATATCGTCTGAACTAACCACTTGACCTTCAATCGCCAATTTCAGATATTTTTCAATATCGTATCCGAAATAATTCGATGTCAACTCGTTTATGTTTTTGCCGAGTATATCAATTCGGGCTAAACCTGTAATATTTACCATCGCTTCGTTCCACTCGATAAAATTAAAATTGCTATCGAGAACTACTACGCCTTCGCGTATCCCTGATAAAATTCCTGATTTAAATTGTTCAGTCTTACGTAAAGTTTCTTCTAAATTTTTCCTCTCGTTGATATTACTTAATATTCCGTAAACACTCTCACTCTCACCCACATCATTTTTGGAAATTGTTATTGAATCGTGCACCCAAACATATTCGGCTTTACCTTTTGGCAAAACCCGGTATTCGATAGCGACAGTATCTTTGTAATCATTAAGGTTAGCATTTCTTTGTAATATTATTTTTTTATCGTCCGGATGAATCGTGCTTAACCAGAATGTTTTGTTTTGACTATAATCTTTAGGTCTGTAGCCGATAAAATTTTCGATATTAGGACTTATGAAACGGAACATATCATCGACCTTCCCGAAATATAGCACATCGGATATCGAACCGATTAAATTTTCATAGGTATCTTTTATCTGCATCAAGTTTTTATAACTATTCGCATTTGCAACACCGGAACCGATGTGCCGACCGATAGAGCGGAGAAGATTGAGTGAGTAACTATCAAGCTCAAGTGGTTTCGATGAGGCGAGCAAAATAAAACCATTAACTCCATTGTCAGAGATTAACGGAATAAAACAAACGGTCGATATTTTTTCTTTTAAAAATGTTGAACTGTGAGGCAAAAAACTCGGATATGAATCCATCGAAATTACATTCGGCTCCTGAGTTTTACTTACAAACCCACCAATCCCTTCCTCCGAACTCATCTTACTGACTGAAGTAATTAAATTTTCCGACATCCCTTTCTGACTGCTTATTGTGAAATCGTTATTCTCATCCTTTACATAAAATCCGGCAATATTCCAATTGATATATTCTAACACAGTTTTTAAACTTTTCTCCGAAATGCTCTTAATGTCGAGAGTAGTCTGAACTTCCTTAATAATATTATCCAGTAATTTGAATTCACGAATTCTGAGCTTTAAATCATTACTCACAGATATCCTCTGTGTAATGTTTTCATAAATTTCCAAAGATGCGTTTTCGCCGTTATAAGTTATGGGTGAGCTCACCATTTCGGCATTAAAAACACTACTATCGGTTTTCTTTGCATTGAACGTTAAGGAGTGGGTTTTAGATTTCGTTTTTTCCTTCTTCTGTTTCGCGACAGGTGTTTCTTCCTTAATACCGATGAGTGTTTTTTCTTTTCCTACTACCTGCGTTTCGGAAGTGAATGAGAATAAATTCAGAAACGATTGATTGCATAACTGGAAAATATTATCGCGTGTTACTGCTAATGCGATGGGAGATAATTCAAATAAGTTTTTGAAGTTTGTTTGCGATACCTGAAGTCCTTCAACTATACTTTGATGTATTGTAATATCGAATAAATTTATTTGAAGTAATTTTTTATTATTAATTTGGATTGGAGAAAAGGTAACCTCGCAATCGAAAATCTTATTATCGAGTTTAGTTAATTTGAATTTCGAAACAACCGAAGTATTGGTTGTTTCAGCTTTTTTAATTAATTGCCTGGCGGTTCTTATATTATTAGCGGAAAATATATCTTTTAACTTTACATCATTCCAAAACACCTTACTCTCATTTTCAAACATGTTTTTGAATTGAGAATTAATATAAACACAATTTTCTTTCTCGAAAACTGCCACGGCTAAACTTACCCCCTCCAACATTCGTTGGTATTTCAAGTTATCATATCTCAATTCATTTTCGAGTGCAATTTGTTGCGAGCGATCGCGAAAGACACTCAGGAAATAACCTTCGCGTAAATTGGACACTGTAATTTCAACCGGTAATAACTTGCCACTCTTTTTTCGGATGATAGTTTGTAAAGATTGGTTTTTTCTATTCTTTAAATTCTTATAAAATTTTAAGGCGCCATATTTATAGCCCGTTGGCAGTAAACCAAAGAGGTTCATCGTTTTTAATTCATCAGAAGAATATCCTAACAAATCTGCCAGCTTTGTATTTATTTCTCTGAAGTTACCTCCCCATTCGAACACCATCATCGGTTCGGAAGCATTCCTAAATGAGTTTTGGAATATATCTTTGGGTGTAAAAGTGGAATAGGTAAATTTATCCACCAATTTAGTAGAGATATCGGTTTTAGAATCAAATTTAAAAGGACTCATCCTCAATGGAAGATATCTATCTCTGCTATTTATAAGGTTGAAATACAATTCATTCTGATGTTTGTAAACATCCAGAACTATTGAAGCGATATTTTTAATTTTTGCGATGGATTCGAGCGATAAATTTGATCTATCTAAAGTTGCTAGGAGCGGGATATTTTTCTTATTGGCTGATTGGATGAAAGAATTATAAAGGGAAATAATATCCTTTTCATTTTTCTTTACACTTGAAAAAGAATCTAAAAGTAAACAGCATTTTCCGTTGATTTTTGAGATGAAACGCCCAAAAGATGTATTAATCTTGTTTATCGGATACTCTGATACATCGAAAGAATGAACCTTAATTTTTAATGTATCGAATTCAAAATATTTTTTAAGATGATGGATGTGTATTATACGATAACCATTTTTACTAAAATCTTCAACCAATTTAATAATCACAGGTTTGGTGTCGGACTCTGACGAAGCAATAAATATGATAGAATCATCCTGGTGCAAACCGCCAATATACTCATCGAATTCAGTAAAATTAATTGTAATACTCTGTTTTTTCATCGTTTTAATGTAAGAAAAAAAGTGCTGATTTCAAATAAAAAAAAGGCGCCTTAAATTGTTATTAAGACGCCAATAAATTGAAATTTGAAAGAATAGAAAAATTAGAAATATGCGGCAAGTTTAAAAGAAACGGTGTTAAAACCCAACGACATTATAGAAGGTAAATCGAATTTCGTTGTAGGTCGAGCTTGACGTGTAGTTTCGTAAGTTCCGCCTCCTAATACTAATCCAAATTGGTACTCGGCTGCTAAACTAATTCTATCGTAAATAAAATATTCGAAGCCAGCAATACCACCCAAACCTAACATAGTTGCACTTGCATCATATTTTGTAACTACTCCGTCTAGGGGTGGAGATGCAGTACTTGGTTCTAAAGTGCCACTGACCATAGCAAAGCCAGCCGTCGCTCCAATAAAACCAACGAACGAACCACTTTTAATTATATTTGATTGGATACCAATTTCAAGACCAAGTCCCATGCTACTTTCTTTTCTATCAGTAGAACCGCCTGTTCCCGCTTTTTCAGTCTCTGAATTGTACCCGAGTAGCAAAGCTGCGCGTCCGGCAAAGTCATCAGAAAAATAATATTTTACACCGATGGCATTAAATTGAGGAATATCCAACACACCAACCGATACATTTGGCGAGGACATGAACGAACCTGTACCTAAATTGGCAAGCCCATTAAATTGAAATACTAATGCTTTATCACCTGATGAGGTTAAAGCATCGCCGCCTGCAAAAGCAATGTTTGTAAAAATTGCTATTACAGCTAACACTGTTAGAATTTTTTTCATAAAACCCTCGATTGTTATTTTAAAGTTTGTTAATTACTGCCTTAAGAATCAGGCAACTGTATTATAACAAAATATAAGGGAATAGTCAAATGTTTCTTATGTTATTCTTTAAATGAACGGATAAATCCTTTAATTTTGAATAAAAAAGCCGTAAATTATCCCCCCCAAAGAAATGGAATAAATCTACGGCTTTGCAAAATGAATTTTTAGATGTTATTGGCTATTTCCTTACCTCAACACTCATCGGGTAAATAGTAACCCAGCCTGTTATCACCGAAATCAAAAAATCTAACGGTGTAATTTCCGTTTTGATAGTATAATCGGTGGTACCTTTAG
>JBBINX010000033.1:0-21883 GCA_037443685.1 Ignavibacteriales bacterium | reverse complement strand
TGGATGAGCGGGAAATAGTATCGCAATTTGTGCGGCGTTTCTATCTTGAAGCGGATTATATACCAAAAGAAATTTATCTTCCTGTCGAGATACCCGATAGCGTTCAAATTCAAAAATGGTTTACGAGTAAACGAGGAGAAAAAGTTTCAGTGATAGCTCCTAAAATCGGGGACAGAGCGAAATTGATGGGGATGTGCAAAAGCAATGCTAAATACTTACTCGATGATTTGAAAATTCAAAAACTCAAGCGCAGTGAGAAACTACCAAAAGTTTTGGAATTACTGCAAAAAGATTTACATCTATCGGTCTTGCCTCGAAAGATTGAATGTTTTGATATTTCCAATATTCAAGGTTCGGATGCTGCCGCTTCTTTGGTTGTGTTTGAAGATGGGAAACCAAAGAGGAGCGAATATAGAAGGTTTAAAATCAAAAATGTTGAAGGACCAGATGATTTTGCGAGTATGAGGGAGGTAATACAAAGACATTACTCGAAGCAGGTCGCGACAAAAAGTCCGTTGCCAAATTTGATAATAGTGGACGGCGGAAAGGGACAGCTTTCGAGTGCGGTAGAAGTTTTAAAAACGATAATGATTAACGAAATAAAAAATTTTCAGATTATCGGATTAGCAAAACGGCTTGAGGAAATCTATTTTCCGAATCTAAGCGAACCACAGTCGATTCCTAAAACCTCTTCCAGTTTAAAATTATTGCAAAGGATAAGGGATGAAGCACACCGTTTCGCAGTCGATTATCATAGAAAGTTGAGAAGTAAAAGAACTCTCCAAACCGAATTAGATTTAATTAAAGGAGTAGGCAAAAAGCGGTCGAAAGAATTGTTAGAAGCTTTCGGGTCGGTTCAAGGAGTCAAATTTGCAACGCAAGATCAATTAAGTGAAATTGTCGGTGAGAAAGTAGCTGATAAAATCAAATCATACTATGATTCATAAGCAGCAGAGGTGATGTGACAATATTTTCTAAAATGACGAAAAAACAATTAGGATATTCAGAGGGCTGGATATCTGTTACATTAAACACAATTCTTTTTGTAGCTAAATTGTGGGTCGGAATTATTTCTGGTTCAGTAGCGATGATCGCAGATGCGTGGCATACTTTATCGGACAGTTTTACATCGGTAATCGTAATAGTTGGGTTCTGGATGTCGGGTAAACCAGCTGACGATGACCATCCATACGGGCACGGTAGGGCAGAAGCTATTGCTGCGATAATTATAGGAACATTGCTCGGTGTTGTTGGTGTACACTTTATTGTCGATTCCACTCAGAGACTGATAGATTATCGTGCAGTAAAATTTCAATTGTTAGCGATTTATGTATTCGCGGCTTCGGTTATTGTTAAAGAATTACTCGCTCAGTTTTCTTTTTGGGCTGGTAAAAAAGTAAATTCGATGTCGCTAAAAGCTGATGGTTGGCATCATCGCAGCGATGCAATCGCATCAGCATTAATCGTAATTGGCGCTTTATTCAGTGAATATATCTGGTGGATAGATGGAGTATTAGGTATAATAGTTTCTCTTCTAATTTTAACAGCAGCTTTCGAAGTCATTAATAGTAATATAGGTCACCTTCTTGGTGACAAACTCGATCCAAATCTTGAGAAGAAGGTCAGAACTGTGATTGATGGATTAGAATTAGGCGTTTTAGATTTGCATCACTTTCATGTACATAAATACGGAGATCACACAGAACTTACATTTCACTTGCGAGTGGCGCCAGAAACGCAAATCGCAGATGCTCACTCAATAACGAACCGGATCGAGAAAGTGATAAAAGAAGAATTGGATATTAATGCGACCTGCCATGTTGAACCGGTCAAAAGGTGATTTGCCTTTGCGAAAACTTTTGTATAAATTTAATTAGCATTTGGGTGCTTAGTCCAGTTCCAATGCTGATAAATTAAACCTCAAAGTGAGGATCCCACAGAATCCACCGAAGGCAGTAAAAGGTGGGTTGGTTTGTTGAAGGAAGGACGATTAGCTCAGTTGGTTAGAGCGCACGGTTCACATCCGTGAGGTCGTAGGTTCAAGTCCCACATCGTCCACTCGATTTGTAGGTGGGTCCACGTGTAATATCACTGAATTGATGATAGCAGTGCCCACAAGGACGATGCGTTAGAACATCCCGTCAAGAATATCCGATTCGTGACGTGGGATCGTAAGTTTTCCGTAAATAAAAAGGTTTTTATTTACGGAGTCCCTTTAGAACAAGTCCCACATCGTCCTCAAGTTAGACAACATTAACCTTTAATAACTATTCTGTGAGATAGGAAAGGAGTAATGAAGTATGCAAGTTAAATCAAAAATAATTGATGAAAAAGACCTTCAGAGAACTTTACTACGATTAGCACACGAAATTCTTGAACGTAATAGAGGTACGGAATCACTTGCACTGGTTGGAATAAAAACAAGAGGCGAGTATCTTGCACGACGGCTTGGCGAGATCATTCACAATATAGGGAAAAAACCAATCGGGCTTGGATTTCTAGATATAACACTTTACCGAGATGACTTGCGAGAATTATCCTCCCAACCCATATTAAAAGGGACTGAGATAAACTTTAACGTTAACGGAAAAAAAATTGTCCTTCTTGATGATGTTCTGTTTACAGGAAGAACGGTGCGCGCTGCACTGGATGAATTGGTAGATTTAGGCAGACCAGCATCGATTCAGTTGGCAGTTCTTATTGATCGTGGTCACCGGGAGCTTCCCATTAAAGCGGATTATGTTGGGAAAAATGTTCCCACATCTTTAATTGAACAAGTGAAAGTTCTGTTAAAAGAAGTGGATGGAGAAGATGCAGTTTTAATTGTTCAATTGGAAGAAGGTTAAAATTATGCCGATTTCAAGCAGACATTTATTAGGTTTGGAAGGAATTTCTAAAGAAGAGATAAATCTGATTTTAGATACAGCGACGACATTTCGTGAAGTATTAGAGCGTCCGATTAAAAAAGTTCCCACTTTACAGGGCAACACTATCGTGAATTTATTTTTCGAGAATTCAACTCGAACACGAATTTCATTCGAGCTTGCAGAGCGGAGACTATCGGCTGATGTAGTAAATTTCGTGGTTGCCGGAAGCAGTGTTGCCAAAGGTGAAACTTTAAAAGACACTGCCCGAAACATCGAAGCCATGAAGATCGATATGGTTGTGATTCGTCATCCATCTCCCGGCGCTGCGTTATTTTTGAGTCGAATTGTAAATGCAAACATTATTAACGCAGGTGATGGAACACACGAACACCCTACTCAAGCTCTGCTTGATATATACACGATACGTGAAAAGTTTGGAAAGTTGGAGGGATTGCACGTTTGTATCATTGGCGATATATCGCATAGTAGGGTGGCGCTTTCAAATATTTATGGTCTGCAAATTATGGGAGCAAGGGTGTCGGTCTGCGGTCCGAAAACCTTAATACCCAAAGATATTGAAAGATTAGGTGTTCGGGTGTATAATAACGTAGAAGAAGCTATACAGGATGCTGACATATTAAATGTTCTGCGCATTCAACTTGAACGCCAGGACCATTCTTTTTTCCCATCGACGAGAGAATACCATAAATATTTTGGAATCACCAAAGAACGATTGGATAGGGCTAAGAAACCGTTAACGATAATGCATCCCGGGCCTATCAATCGTGATGTTGAAATTTCTGCTGATGTTGCCGATGGGGCAAACTCTCTTATTCTTCAGCAGGTTTTAAATGGAGTTGCTATAAGAATGTCGGTGCTGTATTTATTAGGAACTGGAGAAGGTAAGTAGTGAATAGTAAATAGTAGGTTGTATCTCGTTGGTAGTAAAAGATTAAGATAGAATTATTGTCAATAATTGATTTGATCCTCAAATAAAAAATCAGAAATTAGAAATCATGAAAATACTTTTAAAAAATGGACACATAATTGATCCACAAAATGGTTTAGATTTAGTTGCAGATATTTTGATAGTTGACGGTATTGTAGAAAAAATTGGGACGAAAATCAGTGTAAGTGCTTCAACCCCAAAATATGAATTGGACGGTAAGATCGTGACTCCCGGCTTTATGGACATGCACGTCCATTTGCGTGAACCAGGTTACGAACACAAAGAAACGATTGAAACCGGATTGCAATCAGCAGCATATGGCGGATTCACGGCAGTCTGTTGTATGCCTAACACAAATCCACCGATGGATGATGCTTCAATTGTTAAATATATAAAAGAAAAAAGCGTACAAGTCAATCACGGATTAGTAGATGTTTTTCCGATTGCCGCAGCTACAAAAGGTAGAGAGGGAAAAGAACTTTCGCCGATGATGGAACTTGCCGAGGCAGGTGCCGTTGCTTTTTCTGACGACGGTTCACCGATAGAAAATTCTGAAGTGATGAGACGAGCAATGGAGTATGCAAATATGGTAGGAAAAATTATTGTTCAGCATCCGGAGGATCGGTCATTAACAAGAGGCGGGATGATGAATGAGGGAATTGTTTCGACATCAATTGGATTGCTACCAATACCTGCGATTGCTGAAGAAATAATGATTATGCGGGATGTGATGATAGCAGGATACATAAACACACGTTATCACGCTGCGCATATCAGCACGGCGGGTTCAACTGATATTATTCGACAAGCAAAGAAAAAAGGAATAAAAGTAACTTGCGAGGTTACCCCGCATCATTTTACTATAGATGATGAGGTTGTGCGTTCTTTCGATACAAACACAAAAATGAATCCACCTCTGCGAACACAAGGAGATATTGAAGCTATTAAAGAGGGGTTACGGGACGGGACTATTGATGTCATTGCTTCCGACCACGCACCACATTCCTACGATGAAAAAGAAGTTGAATTTTTAGCAGCACCTTTCGGAATTATTGGGTTAGAAACTGCAATCGGATTAGCAATCACAGAACTTGTTCATACTAAAATTCTTTCTATCAAACAATTAATCGAAAAATTTGCAATCAATCCAAGAAAAATTTTAAATCTTCCAAGCATAAAAATTTCTTTGGGAGAAAAAGCAAACCTTTCTATAATAGATACTGAAAAAGAATGGCGAGTGGATGTTTCAAAATTCAAATCAAAATCTAAAAATTCTCCATTTAACGGAAGACTTCTAAAAGGTAAAAGCTACGGTATCGTAAATGGTAAGTTTTTTTCTATTTCATAAGTCTATTAGGAAAAATATTTTTATTTAACTAAATAAATCAAATAATTCGCTAATCCAATTCGGCGGACGATATCATTTCACTCACTGTCTATAATTCAATACACAGGAATAAGTTACGATTGATGATTTGGTAAGTTTAACCACAAATTCTTTATGGCATAACATTTGGAAATACTTAGAGCATAGGTCAAAGAAGATGAAAGGTTAAGCCATGAAAGATATTCTAACAGCAATTATCATAATAGCTTCAATTATATTTTCCGGATGCCAATATGATATGATGGCACCCGATACAAATCCTCCTAACGCTCCGCGTGGTTTATTTGCTATTGGGCGAGACAACCGGGTTAATTTGTATTGGAATCATAATTATGAACGAGATTTAGCGGGTTACAGAGTTTACATTAGCACATCGTATAGTGGTAGGTATCTATACATTGGAACAACTCAGCAGGATTATTTCATAGATAGAAGCGTAACGAATGGAAAGACATACTATTACGCTGTATCTGCATTCGATTACGATGGAAACGAGAGTGTCTTGAGCCGCGAAGAAGCTTTTGCTACACCGCGACCGGAAGGATATGGAACTATCCTAAACGATTATCGAACAAGGCCATCGACAGCCGGTTATGATTTTTCGACTTACTCAATAGGTCAATATAATGATGATTACACAGACATATTTTTTGAATATTATAATGGTGTTTATTATATGAATGTATGGGATGATACCGATATTAAAGATATGGGATATACCAAATCGCTTTATGATATTGAGATTGCTCCATCGAGTGGATGGTCGCCTACAAAAGACGTAGTATTATCTGTTGGCAAAACTTATATTGTCTGGACACACGACGATAGGTATACAAAATTTCGTGTGGTATCGCTTTCATCATCACGTGTGGTCTTCGATTGGGTATACCAACTTCAAAAAGGTAATCCATATCTTAAGCGGACGTTGATAGAAGGACCTCGGATATTCAAACTCGGGCCTGGTGCCGAAAGCAGGATGTAGGTTGAAAATAATTGACTTTTAAATTTTGATACGTTATTTTGATTGTAGATATTATATGGAAAAAAGAATGAAAATATTTATTATTATGCTTCTAATTAGTTGTGCCACCACCGTTGCACAAGTAACCGATTCAGAGCAACCCCTGAATTTACAATTATCTCAACATTTTGAGGTAAATTATAAAACAATATTTGCAGCTATAGAAAAAGGAATTGATGAAGGAGAGGTTGACGCGTTTTCAAGTTATTTTGGGAATCGAGTATATATAAATTTACCCTCAGGTGAAAGCGGAGTCTTCAGCGGAAACCAAGCTTACTATATATTAAAAAATTATATCGGTGTTCGTAAACCTTTGGGGTTTTCATTTACAACTTTCGGCGAAGCTGATCAGATACCTTATGCAACGGGTCGAGCTTCATTTCGGTATAAAGGGAACAGGGAATTCACACAAGTCTATGTTGCACTCGCAAAAACCAATGGTAAATGGATAATCGATAAAATTAACTTATACTGAACCGAACTAAGATTACATGCGGCTCCTATCATCGAAATTGTTTAATAGTTTTTATAAAAGGCGATATATATATATCGTCTTTTTTATTTTACTGATCATTGTTGGAACATATGTAGGGGAGAATATTTTTGTTATATCAATCAGGAATAATTGGGAGACCATTAAGCAAGAAAAAACGAATCGAATAATTTCAGAAGTAAAACACGAATTCGATCAATTCCAGAATGCTGGGATGGTCTTAACTAAAAAACTCTCAGAGAGGAACGATTTATTAACTGCGGTGGCTTCGGGTGATAATGTTGCATTGTTTAATATATTGAAAGAATATCAGACTGTTGAAACTCGGTTTGAGGTTTTTGACAGTGTAGGTGTGTTGTTAGCTTGGACTAACGGGTTAGTGTCTCTTAACAATTTTATCAAATCAAGCACGGCAACCTCCCACATAACCCCAGGGTCTATTTTTACAATTTTAAATTTGCAACAACCGATCATTTACAACGGAGTGTACTTGGGTACTGTAGGTTTCAACAAGCTATTCGATGTTAAATTTCCGATTAGTAATCGGTTCATCAGTTCCGATATTTTCGAAGGAACGTTTATCCGTAAACTTGATATTCCCTCAAAATATAATTTCACTCCGGATGCAAAAGAGTCAAATGCAGCGGAAACAATCTCGGTACCGTTGATCGGAATTTCTTCAAACAATTTAGGATATGCTTATATCGATGCACCGACTTTATCAGCTGCGATTGAAGAAGTTGAGAGTAATATTTCTAAAGTTCGTTTATTTTTGTCTGTACTTCTCACTGTACTCGTCTCGTACTTAATTATTAGAGTAAGCTATAAACGGTTGCCGTTAATTTATCGAGCGGTTGTCACAATTGTGCTCTTATGGATAGTGCGGTACATATGGTTGGCTTGTAACTTTCCGTCTGATTTTTTTGAACTTAAAATTTTCGACCCGAGTATTTTTGCATCAAAGTTTGGATTTGGATTAGCGAGGTCAATCGGTGAACTACTGATTACTGCAATCGTGTTATTGAGTAGTATCTTCTTTCTTTATTTTGACGTTGTAAAGAAAATTCAACCCCAACAAGAAATAAAAAATAATCGATGGTTTTCTTCAATTGTATGGGTAATTTTATATCCTACGATTTTCATTGTATTATTCCGTGGTTATTTAGCAATTATCAATAGCACAGTTTTTGATTCAACCTTGAAGTATGTTGATGCTGCAGCACTAATACCATCCGCTGAATTGGGAATTATGCTCCTTAGTCTCTTGCTGATTTCAATTGCGCTTATAATTATAGGGGTATTTTTCGTTATTCAAACAGGTAGAATTTTTAGAGGTGTTAAAAATATATATATAAAATGGATTTTAGTTTTGATTGTTTATTTTATAGTAAGCTATCTGTATGGTGTGGTGCATCCGAATCCATTAACTACCCAATCAGTTAGAATTATATTTATCGCTGCATTGTTTTTCGTTGGGATCCTCGTTGAAAAACAATTAACAGTCGGAACAGTTAATAATAAAGGATATTTAGTAGTATTAGCTGTTACATTTTCGATACTTGTTTTGGGTTTTTCACTTTATCTTAAGGACAAAGAAAATGTGCGGGAAAAGTTGGAAGCATACGCAAAAGAATTATCGCAGCCTATAGATAATTGGTTTACTTTTATAGTAGATGAATCATTAAATCAAATAATTGAATCCTATAAACAAGAAGTATTAAAGAAAGATTTGTACACAGGAAACCTGGCTTTTACAGGATGGGCGAAAAGCATTCTCAGTCGTGAAGGTGTAAATTGTTTGGTTTCCATCTATAATGGAGATGGGAGAATTGTAAGTAGATTTAAAATCGGGACTCTTCCAACAGACAACGAAGAATTAAAATATTTTTTACCAGCGAGAAAGTCAATTTTTATTAGAGAGCAAAAAGATGTTACTGGAACTTCAAAATATTATGTAGGTTACTCACCATTATTTGCGACGGACAGTATATTGATTGGTAGTGTACGAGTTGAAGTTGGGGGTTCGAGGGGTGAATTATTCCAAACCGAATCACCAGAAATACTAAAAACTTATGTCCGTGATGATTTTAAGTCGTACTATAAAAATATTTACTACTCTGAGTTTTTAAAAGGGAATCTTGTTTATACAACGAGTCAAGAGTTCCCTAAAGAATATTCCGCACCCGAAATAGTTTCAGAAACATTCTCTACAGCAAAACGAAGTAGTTATTTTAAGAACGAAAAAATTGAAAATAAAATTTATGAGACAATCTATGTTCGAGCAAAGGACGACACCGAAAAATGGATTGTATTGAATGCCGAGCCAGCTGGATTTCTAATTGAGCTTTTAAATATTCTAAAGCTATTAATCTTTATTACAGCGATTGCAGGGATAATGTACCTATTTTACATTATCTGGAAGATAATAAAACTCCCCCAAATATCTGTTAGTTTCCGATCGAAATTATTAACAGCTTTCATTATGGTTTCGTTAATCCCGCTGGTAATCGCAGCGATTTACAACCGTCAACTTGCTAAGAATACAGCAGAAGAAATGAGTCGTACCTCATTGGATAGTGAAACTTCGATTGTCCTTTCTCAACTTTTCAATTACATCAGCAATAAAAATGATGAACGATTATCGCAAATTGATTTTTCAGTGTGTGAATCGATAACAAAAAGCACAGGAATAGATTTTAATCTTTATGAAAACATCTATTTAAAAGAGAGCACGCGACGTGAATTATTCGACGCAGAATTGTTAGATGTCAGATTAAGTTCTACGGCGTATTTGAATATTGTTATTCTCGGGAAAAGATTTTTCACCGAAAATCAAAGTATCGGTAAGTATCAGTATATGGTCAGTTATCGGGCAATTAAATCGGATACGGGTGAGTTGCTAGGAGTTTTGTCCGTTCCCACATTGTTCAAGCAAAGTTCGGTTGAGGAAGAAATGGCAAAGCGAAATGCATATTTATTTGGTGCGTACTCAATTATTTTTATAGTATTTATTGCACTCGGCACGATCTTATCAAATCAAATTGCAAAACCGATTAAACGATTGAGTGAAGCAACAAGAAGAGTTGCATCGGGCGATCTTGATTACAGAATTAAAACAGGAAGCAGGGATGAATTCGGTGAATTAGAAACTGCTTTTAACCTAATGACATCAGAAATGAAACTACGCCGAGAAGAATTAATAAAACATCAAAAGGAGCTTGCGTGGAAAGAGATGGCTAAACAAGTTGCTCACGAAATAAAAAATCCGTTGACCCCTATTAAATTAGCCGTTCAACATCTGCAGCGTGCATATAAAGATGGAGTTAAAAATTTTGATGAAATTATCAATCAATCAGTTCAAATGATTAACGAGCAGATAGAAGTGCTTTCGAGAATAGCAACTGAATTTTCTGATTTCGCCCGCATGCCCGAGCGACGATTAGGTGTATGCGATGTGAATGAGATACTGAGTGAAGCGATACGACTTTTCGAGCAATACACACGCGTAGTTTTTATCATAAATTTTGACACAGAAAAATTATATTTAAATGCTGACAGGGACGAATTGCGACGGGCTTTTATAAATATTATCAGAAACTCGATACAAGCCATGAATGAAAGGGGTAATATTACTGTAGCAACTCGTAGAGTTGACGAAATTGTTGAAATAAGTATTAGCGATAACGGTCACGGAATTCCTGAAGAAATAGGTAAACGAATTTTCGAACCTAACTTTTCAACAAAAACTGAAGGTATGGGTTTGGGTTTAGCTATCGTTAAAAAAACAATTGACGAATTAAATGGTACGATTTACTATACAACCCAAAAAGGAGTAGGGACGACGTTTGTAATCAAACTGCCAAATATACAAGTATGAAGATGTCAGATATTCCCATAATATTATCAGAAAAATTTTCCAAATATAAAGAGATAAAATTCAGTTTTAGTACCAGAAGAGGGGGAGTGAGTCCCGAACCGTTCGGAATGAACCTGAGTTTCGATGTCGGAGATGAAAGATTAAATGTGCTCAAAAACCGCGAAATATTTTTTGGTGTTTTACACATTGGTTTGGATGAACTTGCTATACCGCGGCAAGTTCAGGGTGGATTAGTTAAGCGAGTTTATGATCGGGGCGGTTATGATGCCTGCGACGGCTTGATAACAAATTCTGTCGGTGTTTATTTAACAGTTAGTACTGCCGACTGTTTGCCAGTATTTTTATTCGACTCAGTAAATAAAGCTGTTGGTGTAATACATGCTGGCTGGCGCGGGAGTGAAATGAAAATTGTTTCGCACGCAATAACGTTGATGAAAGAAGAGTTTAACACTTCACCTTCCGATTTAATAGCTTATGTCGGTCCGGCTGCTGGTGTGTGTTGTTACGAAGTTGGAGAAGATGTCGCAAGAAGGTTCGATGATGAGTTTGTGATTCGCAAAGCTTACAAGAAATCGCATTTGGATTTAAAACTTTTTACGAAAGAGGAACTTAAAAAATCCGGTGCAAAAGAAAAGAACATAGAAATCTCAGATTTTTGCACTATTTGTAGAGCTGATTTATTCCATTCTTACCGAAGGGATTTTAATGAATCCGGGAGAATGATGGGAGTAATTGGGTTAGTAGGATAACAAAAATATCATAAAAATCTACTTATAATAACTTGACATCATAAATTGGTTTCATTATATTGCATATACAAATTTCCTCAGTATTTCGCTTTATCGTGATATCGCTTTTCCCGCTGGTAAAGTACTATTTTGATAGAATTTAACAGGAGAAAATAAAGTGACAATTCGAAACTTATCTAAGAAAGTATTTTTAGAAATTATTATTCTTTTTTTTGTCATAACATTTCTAAATGCACAAAGTATTATTAAAACAATCCCCCTACCAAATACAACATACTGGAATCAAGCGTATGGTATATGTGGTGATGGCACAAATTTATTCGTAAGTAGTGGTACTAGTACTACAACGGTATATAATTACGGCAGAATATACAAACTTGATTTAAATGGAAATATAGTTGATTCTGTAAACAGTACAACAATTTCTTTTGGTCAAAGTCAAGGTTTAGGTTACGATGAGGCATCAAATTTTTATTATGTAAAGCGTTATACAGCTTCTTGTACTATTATTAAGTCAACATCAAACGGTGTAATAATAGATAGTCTAAGAAGTTCTAGATATATTGGAGATGTGGTATGGGACGGTAATTACTTGTGGGCTACTCAGTACTATCCTAATCCTGGAAGAGTGTTGAAAGTTGATTGGAATACAAAATCCATTGTAGATAGTTTTTTCACTTATGGTGACCAACCTACGGGAATCGCGTGGGATGGAAATTATATTTATTATGCAATGGATATATTGAGCGGGGAACCTAATTTGAATCTTTTATATGTTTATGATCCTGTGAGACGGGATACAGTAAAAACGATTCAAATGCCTGAACCACCAACAACCGACTCTAATCCGAGAGGTTTAGGATACGATGGTGAGTATTTATGGTTGATTGCTCGTCCGGTTGGCGGTCCAACAACACGTCAAGTGCTTTATAAATATGATTTAGGAGGTGGAGGAACACCCGCCATAAATATACCAATAAAATTTTTTGATAATGGCTGGGTAAATTTAGGCGATAGTGTTAGTGTAACAGCAACTATTCAAAACATAGGTACGGGAGCGTTAAGACTTGATAGTGCAAAACTACTTTTTTCTCCAAATTATTTTCATGGTTTAATCACACCGCAAACAATTTCGCAAGGTTCATCTTTAAATTTTTATATAACATTTAAACCCATTGCCTATGGTGTAGACAGTGCTCACATAGTAATATATCACAACGATATAACTCGCCCTCCTCAGGCGATAAGATTAACTAGCAAGGGTCAATATCCCTATGCATATATATCAACTCCTACGAGTTATGATTTTGGTATGAGGAGGGTAAATAGTACAAGCAGTTGGCAGCTTAAAATTGAAAACCACGGTACTCAATCGTTAACAATTTCTTCTGGTTCATTCGGAACGTCTGATTTTTTTATCGAATCTAATTCCTTCCCGTTGACAATTGCTCCTGTCAGTTCGAAAAATATTCGAGTTTGGTTTTTCCCTAAATCTGCTGGCCCATTTCTCGATTTATTAACATTAGAAAATAATTCTTTAAATTCACCCAGTAAAAAAATTACCCTATCCGGAACTGGTGATGCAACACAATTAGCTCTAGGTGTTCCGTTCTGGAATTATACAGTACCCGACCATCCAGTATCGAATACATCCCGAACCGTGAAAGGTATCAGAGCGATCAGTGATATTAGCGAAGATGGAAAACCGGATGTAATTATTTGTACCGAAAATTATTGGACGATGGCAGTGAGTGGTAATTCATCCATTGGAAATGATTCAATATGGGCTTTTAATACATATATCTCAAGTAGTAGCGCAGGATCTATTGGTACGACTGGGGATTATTCTTATCAAAAAGCACTCGCCATTGCAAGCGATCTCAATAGTGACGGTTATAACGATGTAGTTATTGGTACTGGTGGAGGAAACGAAACTGTTTATGCAATAAATGGTAAAACAGGTGCGATGCTTTGGAAATACGGGACAGATGATCCGGGGTCTTATTCTCTTGGTGACTTTACAGGTGTAAATGTCAGCAAAGATTATAATAACGACGGTGTCCCGGACGTTATTGCTGCAGCAGCTGCTACACAATCGGGTGGTATCGGGGGAAGACGTAGTGTATATTTATTCAATGGAGTGAACGGAAATATAATATGGCAAGCACCATTGCTCGGATTTACACACGCGGTTGCTGCGATTCGTGATATTAATAACGATGGAATCCCAGATGTTATCGGGACCGTAGGCGAAGCTGCATACAAAGCGACTGCATTTAGTGGTGCAAACGGAAATATTATTTGGGATTTTCCAGTGTCATCTGCTAGCGGTGGTGGTAAAGAACTTTTAATTTTACCTATAAGTGAGACCCGAGAAGATGTTATACTCGGTGCTTTCTGGGGACCGGTTTATAGAATTAACAGTTTGACCGGTATACAGGTTTGGTCAACACCAACAGGTAATCAAGGAGTTTTGCAATTCGGCTGTCTAAAGGATATTGACAAAGATGGAATTGATGAAATTGTTGTAGCGACTCTCGGTGGAGGCGCAATGTGTCTCAACGGTGCTAATGGTAATATCATTTGGAATATTCCATCAGGTAATACAATGGGTATAACTGTAATCCCTGATTTAAATGGCGATGGTTATGATGATGTTGTGATCGCTTCTCAACCGCTGGGGACACTTATTGTAAAAGGTAACAATGGTTCTATTTTAGCTCAACATACATTTGGTGGTTCAACACAAACTAGGGAAGTTGCAATCGTTCCTGATTTAGATGGGAATAATAGCTTAGAAATTTTGGCTGGTTCTAACCAAGGGCATGTGGTATTGCTCTCTGGTGGTTTAGATGCGCCGGTTAAAGTAGATGAACAAAATTATATTCCAGTAAATTATTCATTAATGCAAAATTTTCCGAATCCGTTTAACTCCGGTACAAGAATAAAGTATCAGATACCTACTGGGGGAAATGTTGAGCTGAGGATTTATGATATGCTTGGAAGAGAAATAATGAAATTAGAAGAAGGGCATAAAGATATGGGAAGCTACACAATCGTATTTAATGCAAACCAACTTTCAAGCGGAGTATATTACTATAAATTGAAAGTGAATGATTTTCAGTCGGTGCGGAAGATGATACTTATAAGATAAATGCTTTTTCTGGAAGATTTCGTTATAGTCGAGAAAAAATTTTCGATAAAAATTATCAAAATAATTTGATATAGAGGAGTAATAAATGAAAAAAAATTGGGTGGTTGTAATACTATTAGTTGCAAACTCAATTTGTTTTTCAAATTTAGAAAAGCCTATAAGATTTCCGCAACAAATGTCCGATTTATCTTATTATCAGTCTTTTATCCTAAAGTCGCAAAACTGTTTTTTATTCTTTTGGGTGAATGAAAGAAAAATTCAATTCAGTAAAAGTTGTGACGATGGGCTTACATGGCAATCTCCGATAGTGCTGCAAGATTCAGTATTACCGGTTGGACCTTCCGACACGTTAGTAGGAATTACCGCTCTGGTTACAAATACTGGAAGAGTATTGGTCGTTTGGAAAAACTTAATTAAACGTTATCATTATCAAAAATATTCAGATGATAATGGGTTAAATTGGTCATCACAGATAGTCTTACCCACAGGAACGTATCCTTTTATGATGGCATCGGCAACACATGCAACACTTTCACAAACATTTGATGGGAAGATATGGTTAACTTTTTCGGCAGGCGGTTATGCATTTAGTGTAAATGACGGAAACGATTGGGTATATGGCGGTTCGACTTTCTCAGGTACATATAGCACTGTTCTGAGTATAGATTCCTCAAAACTGATAGTGGTGTATCAGAGCGGAGTAACTGGTAATGGAGATATTTATACGAAGATAAGTACAGACGGGGGACAAGACTGGCACACAACAATACCTGTAATATCGAGTACATTGAATGAAGTTCGTCCGCGTGTCATACGTGAATCAAACTGTAAACTATGGATATTTTACCAACTTTATAAGAACACTCCTTTTACAAATTTTAAGCAATCTGATATTTTTTACACAGCAAGTACAAATGGGGGAATTACTTGGAGTACTCCGAGTCAAGTGACCAAATTTGTCGGTTTTGATGGTTACCACAATGTGTCATTATCGGGGGACTCAATTTTTATATCATTCGCATCCGAAAGAACAGGAAACAATCAGTTGTACTATGGATTGGTCGGAGTAACCGACGATAATAATTCACCACCTTACCTTTATTACTCGACGCATATCCCGAACACACCTGCACCATCTCAGCCTGTTAGTTTCAGAGCTTATGTTGACGATGATCCGGGAATACCCAGTGTTTATCTTAAATATTCGGTTAATTATATGGCTTCTGATTCAACTCAAATGTATGATGACGGATTAAATGGCGATTCACTTGCCAATGATAAAATTTACGGTGTTTTAATTGGTGGTTTTAATTCAGGAGACGTTATAACCTACAAATTTTCATTGAACGATAGTCAATTTAACCATAGGACCTTTAACGGTTCTAATATATTAGTACCTTTAACCTTTGGATCGTCTCAATATCTGATAGATATAAATAGATTTAAGCTTCCAATGAATAATTCCGGTGTTTTTGCGGCTGTTACGATAAATGGTGAGAGTGGAGGCAAATATGACGGTAATATAGTTCTGTTTTCAGGAGGTTTTTATCTTTCTGGTAAAAGTAATAATAATCTTTGGGCAAATGCTGTGGCATCATCAAGCCGCCTTCAGGATTACTGGCCAGGGAAAGTGGGATCTTTAAGGAACGATCCTAAAAACGTTTTATATGTAATAAAATCATCGGATCCGCACTTCGGTGACAGTTGGCAGAATTGGAAATTCGCCGTCAAACTTGGTGCCGGATTTTATGACGGAAATAATGATGGTGTTTATAATCCTGTAGATATAAACGGAAATGGGGTATGGGATATAAATGAAGACCGACCCGATCTGATCGGTCATGTAACAACCTGGTGTGTTTTTAATGATGGAGTAGCATCCGATTTCAGAAGATTTAGTGAAGTTCAGCCTCAGGGATTAGAGATTCATCAAACAGTATTTGCTTCAGGTCCACAAATAGTTCAGCAACTGGATGACATAATTTTTATACGTTACCGGCTGATCAATCGGGGTACGGTAGCAGATGTAATGGATTCAGTATATTTTGGTGTGTGGAGTGATCCTGATATAGGTGATTATTCAGACGATCTGGCCGGATGTGATACAACATTGAACAGTGGTTTTGTATATAATCATGGTATTGATACGGTATTTGGAGGTGATCCGCCTGCAATTTCTTTCAATTTCCTCCAAGGACCTTATGCATATATTCCTGGAAAAACGTTTCTAGATAATAACGGAAACGGAATATACGATCTGGGAACGGACACACCTCTCGATTCAGCATACAATCACAAAGGACCATATATGAGAATAGATACAATTCCCGGCGCAATGAATTTAATGATGACATCTTTTATCCATTTCTTGTGTGGTCATTCTACGATGAGTGGTCCGAATAACGGAGGAGAAGCCAGGAATTTTATGCTTGGTCTGGATCGCCTTGGTAATTCTATTGATCCTTGTAGTTGGAGCTTTGGTTCTGTCCTGGGTGGAGTTAACTGTGCTACAATAAGTAGAAAGTTTTTATATTCTGGAGACCCTGTTAGTAATTATGGTTGGATTAATAATTATGCCTGCGATCAACGCATTCTTTTGAGTACCGGACCATTCAGATTAGAAACCGGAAAACCTGTAGATATAATTACCGCTTATGTTGTAGGCAGAGGGACAGATCCTTTGAACTCGGTAGTGATAGTAAAAAATACCGGCTATTTTGCTAAAAATCTATATAATAATAATTTCGATCTTTTCCAGGTGAGTGTGCGGGAGAAAAAGGAAGAAACAATAGCATCATACAAGCTGTTTCAGAACTATCCGAATCCATTTAACCCGACAACGAACATTAAGTTTGCACTTCCCGAAGTGAGTATAGTAACAGTCGAAGTTTATAACCTACTCGGACAAAAGGTTAAGACTTTGATTAACGAAGAACGTCCTGCGGGTTACCATATAATAGAATGGGATGGACGTAACAAGTATGATCAGTCTGTAGGTAGTGGAGTGTACCTCTTTAGGATATCCGCAGAAGGTAACTCAGGTAAGAAATTCACACAAGCTCGGAAAATGGTTCTCTTACACTGATACTGAAAATAAGTAATGATGAAATAAATAAAGTATCTAAAAATAAAATGATGGAGTCTTTATGAAAAACAAAATATTTTTACTAATTATTTTAATTTCTGTTGTGTTTTTATCTTCAGATTCATTTGGGCAGTTGACGGGCGCAATAAGTATTCCGAGCAGTAATTATCCGACGATAGCTGCCGCGATCGATTCTCTTAATTTACAGGGTGTTGGAATTGACGGTGTAACTTTTAATGTTGCAGCGGGTCATACGGAAACTGCTGCTAATTTAACTATTGCTATTACGACCAATCCTCCAACCGCGGTAAATCCAATTGTCTTTCAGAAAAGCGGCTCGGGTACAAACCCTCGAATTACCGCCGCAGCAAGTACGTCGGCGAGTCTCGATGGAATTATCAAATTGTCTGGGACAGATTACATCACTTTTGACGGCATAGATGTACTCGATCCATCCTCAAATACTGGCGATGGGATGATGGAATGGGGATATAGTCTTCATAGAGTTTCTCCAACAGATGGGTGTCGAAATGTAGTAATCAAGAACTGTAATATTACGCTTCAGAAAGTCAACCCCAATTCGATCGGAATTTTTATAAGCAATAAGACGATAACTAACGTGACAATTACATCATCAGACTCCACGTATGCGAATTCTTATAACAAGTTATTCGGTAATTCAATTTCAAATGTTCGGTATGGTATTTATGCTATAGCCGCAACTGGTAATCGGGATACAGATAACGAAATCGGGGTTACCGGCTTGGCTTCAAATAACATTACTGACTTCGGTAGTAATACGACAAGTGAAGGAATCCGATGCGAGGGGCAATCAAACTTAAAGGTGAGTAATAACATTGTCAATGGTGGAACAGGAACTGTGCAAACTGTTTATGGAATTCTCGTAACGGCATCGGGTACAGGTATAAATGTGGCTGATTACGAAATCAGCCACAATAGGGTGACGATCACAACGAGTACTACTTCCTATATCCAGTACGGCATCCGTGCTTTAGGCACTGGGAAGACCGTCAATATTCATAACAATATTGTAGAGAACAGCAATATATCTGCTACAAGTGGAACCTTCAGCACAATTGTACACGACCCGGTTGGTACTACATTAACCGCTAACATCTATAAAAATATGGTCCAAAATAATGCATATAGTGGTACTGGAACCCTAATTCTCCTAGCAGGTACTGGCACGATTACAGCACTTAATATTTACTCCAACACAATTTCGGGAAATTCGAAAACGGGAACGAGTGGTTCTATCTACGGTATTCAGACTGGCGGTGCAAGCAATATAGAGTGCTATTCAAACAAGGTTTCAGACATCTCTATCCCTAACTCTTCGGGATCTTCCTCAAGCATAATTTATGGCTACTTCAACAGTGCCTCTCCGGCTAGAGAAAATATATTCGATAATACTTTCTACAACCTTTCAGTGGGGGGGACAAATACCTCAGCCTCTACTGTGGTGGCTGGTATTCGGCCGACCACTACATCCACAACTATGCAACGGGAAATTAATGGAAACACCGTAAGCGGTTTATCGAGTATGATTGGTGGGGTGTATGGGATTCACAGTACAGGTGGAGCGAGCACGAAAATTTTAAAGAATAATGTTTATAATTTAAATAACACAGGTTCTGCAGGGCTTGCGTATGGATGCTGGGTGACGTCTGGGACGGCGATTGATGTGAACAACAATTTTATTTCTGATCTGCGTGCACCTAATTCCACAAGTGCCAATGCAGTAATTGGTATTAATTATACAAGCACCACTACAAACAGCACAATCGGTACGTATTACAATACTGTGTATCTTAATGCAACGGGCGGTGCTACGTTTGGTTCATCTGGGATTTCTGCAGCGGCGAATGCGACCGCTACGACTGCTATGTTAGATATGCGTAACAACATCATTGTAAATCTTTCAACACCGGGCAGTACGAGTGGCTTCACAGTAGCATACAGACGCAGTGCAGTTGCCCTTCAGAATTACGCGACTGCTTCGAACAACAACTGTTTCTTTGCCGGGACTCCAGCAGCGAACAGGCTTATCTTCTACGACGGGACTAACAGTGACCAGACTATAGAGACTTATCAAACAAGAGTTACTCCGCGTGACGTTGCATCATTCTCAAATATGCCGCCGTTTGTAAATGACACAACAACACCCTTCGACCTACATATTAAGACGACAGTACCGTCGAAGATTGAGAGCGGCGGGACGAGCGTTAGCGCAATTACGACTGATATTGACGGAGATTTGCGCTATGGTGCCCCAGGTTATTCAGGTGGAGGTACCGCACCAGATGTCGGGGCTGATGAATTTGAAGGAATGTCGCTTGCCTCAATGGTATTTGTATCGAGTACAAGTACACAAAACACAAATGCTGTATTTGCCAATACTGTTAACAATCATATTATTGGTATTGAGATTGTTACGACAGGATTTTCAAATCCGTTGACTGTTACTGGATTTACACTCAACACAAATGGTTCAACAAATGCAGCTATCGATTTATCAAATGCTAAAATATTTTATACTGGTATAAGCAATATGTTTGGAACTGCAGTACAATTTGGTTCAACTTATATATCTCCACCAGCTGCGCCAGTAACATATTCAATTTCTGGCAACCAAGTGCTGGTGAATGGAACAAACTATTTTTGGCTCGCATACGATATCCCTATATCTGCTACGGGTGGGAACGTTATCGATGCAGAACTCTTGTCTATTATCGTTGAAGATACGGCGCGAATACCAGCGATAAGTGCACCTTCTGGAAATAGAACAATCATCTCTGCAATTTCGGGTACATATACTATCTCACCTTCGCAGCCGTATCCATTTAATTCATTCAATAATGTTGCCGCGCTGCTCGGTTCAGCCGGAGTTTCAGGATCTGTTACTTTGAATGTCCAACAAGGGTCGGGACCTTACAATGAGCAAGTCGAGTTTACTGCGATCACTGGCGTCAGTGACTTGAACACGGTAACCATCAATGGCAATAGCGAAACTTTGACGTACGCTCCAACCGCTACTAATAGGTACCTGCTAAAATTGAATGGTACCCAGCGGATGACGATCAATAATCTGAAAATCGTTGGCACCGATTCAACATACGGCTGGGGAATACACTTAATCAACCAAGCAAATTATAATACGATTGCAAACTGTACTATTGATTTGAGCGCTGTGACGAGTACGACTGAGTCGAATTCAATCGGAATTGTATCTAGCAACTCAGCTACTAGTGTGAGTTCCTCTGGGAATAATGCAAATTACTGTGTCTTCACTAACAACACAATTATGGGTGGGTCAGGAGGTGGACCTTGGGGCGGAATCCGATTAAATGGAAATACAGGCGGTGTGAATGGCGTTGGAAACCAGGTAGCTAACAATGTGATAAGCGATTTCCATGATGCTGGTATCATCGTGTCGAACAACGATTCCACTCTCATTCTCGGTAACAACATCTACCGTCCGACACGCATAAATATTTCTTGGTACCGAGGTATAGTAATTATGACCGGATGCAAAAACACACGTATCGAAAAGAACCGGCTCCATACCACAAACGCCACTACAGCGGCGAATCCATCGGCTACTGCTTACGGCATCTTATTCAATACTGTTGATGCCCCTATAAGCAACGAAAATGTTGCAGTTAATAATATGATATATAATCTTAATAGTGTTACTGGTATCATTTATGGTATTTACAATTTAGGATCGGATGGAGCACATTGTTTTTTCAATTCGATCTCCGTTGACAATATCGGCTCGACCGCTGGAACGACACGAGGATTTTACCAGACGACAGCTGCATCAAATGTCGTTTTTCAGAACAACATAATCTCGATTACGCGAGGAGGAACTGGTACAAAACATTGTCTATATTATGGAACATCCGGTTCAATAACGACATCAAATAATAACTTGCTTTACATTAATGCCCCTGCTGGTAATAATTTTATCGGATATTTGACAACAAACTATCCCACCTTAGCAGATTGGAAGATAACGGGTTATGATGTGAATAGTGTAACGGGTGATCCTTTGTTTTTGAGCTTGGACGACCTTCACATTAATTCTAGTGTAATTCCACCCTCACCTGTAAGCAACGCCGGCGCACCGATTACAGGTATAACCGATGACTTTGACGGTGAGTCGAGAGATCCTGTAAACCCAGATATCGGTGCAGATGAATATACTTACACTCTTTGTACACTCAACCTGACAGCAATGATCGAAGGATTCATCAGAAACAGTACTACAATGATTG
>JBBINX010000032.1:0-22624 GCA_037443685.1 Ignavibacteriales bacterium | reverse complement strand
AACGTCGTGAGACAGTTCGGTCCCTATCCTATGCGGGCGCAGGATATTTGAGGGGAGTCGCTCCTAGTACGAGAGGACCAGAGTGAACGGACCTACGGTGTACCTGTTATCACGCCAGTGGTAAACGCAGGGTAGCCACGTCCGGTCGGGATAAGCGCTGAAAGCATCTAAGTGCGAAACCCACCCCAAGATTAGATATCCCTCAGCTTTAGCTGACTAAAGACTCCAAGGAGATTACTTGGTTGATAGGCCGTAGATGTAAGTCCGGTAACGGATTTAGTCAAGCGGTACTAATAAGTCGTGCGACTTAACCAATATTTTTTATTGATCGCATGTTTACTTACTAGTCTGCTTCTTCTGGCAGGCTTTTGATTAGTCGATCCAATCCCGAATGCATTTCGGGATCGGGACAATGCATATATGAACGTTTAACGTTATTTCGGTAAGCTTTTGCTTATCGCTCTTCTCAATAAGTTTTCTGGTGGCAATAGCGAGGGTGACACACCCGTTCCCATTTCGAACACGGCAGTTAAGCCCCTCTGCGCCGATGGTACTGCACTGGCGACGGTGTGGGAGAGTAGGTCGCTGCCAGGATTAATTTTAAAAACCCGTTTCATTATTTAAAACGGGTTTTTTATTTATTGTACCTGTTGTTTTACTTGTTTTCCTGACTTCCGCGCTGGGACTCCGGAGAGTTATCTTGAATAATTTGAAAGGTTGTTTTTTTCATCATTTTTATAAAAAGTTTAGTTGTAAACATTTCTGCAACATTAGTAACGATTAAGCAGGTGAGAATATCACGTAATTATATAAATCATTCACCGACAATACCGAAGAAAACAAAAGTACACAAAGCGATTTAAGTGTATAACAATTTATTCTTTCCCGCGTTTGCCAAGTTCTTTATCAATCCAAAGAATTGAGCTTCCTTTTTCACCTACCATTTTGATGCGTTCGATGATGGCGATAGCGTTTGCCTCTTCTTCGACTTGCTCGGTTATGAACCATTGCAAAAAGATTTGCGCCGGATAATCAGATTCTTTCACAGACTGCTCATAAAGTTTGTTGATTAAAGCAGTAACTTTCTTTTCATGCGCCAATGTTTCTTCGAAAGCACCTATCAGCGATTTAAAATCGTGCTGCGGTTCTTCAACCGCTTTTAGTGTAACCTTGCCGCCACGTTCCAACAGGAAGTTATAAAACTTCATAGCGTGAGCCCACTCTTCTTCCGACTGCATTTTAAACCATTTAGAGGCGCCTAAAAAATTGTTCATTTCACAGTATGCCGACATCGACAGGTAAAGATACGACGAGAAAATTTCGGCTTGTATTTGATTATTAATCGTGGTTTGAAGCGTTTTTGATATCATTTTTATCTCCTTTATTTTATTTGTTGATTACCAATTTGATTGATTTAATATAACGATTTATTTTTTTTAAATTTGAGATGACTAATTACTAATTATTCCCGCCAATATTCCAAATCCGTCTATAATTCTCGGACCCGGACGTGATAAAATATTGCTATCTACTATAAAAACTTTATTATTTTGAAAAGCTTTCAAATTTTTCCATTCTGGAAAATGTTTCAACAATTCATATTTATTTTTCACTACATCTTCCATCGCTACTATAATGTCAGGATTTTGTTTCAGCACTGTTTCACGATTGATAATTGGATATTGAACAATTGAACCAGCCGCTATATTAATTCCACCTAATAAAGTTATCATTTCGTCAATAAAAGTACCTCTTGCAGCACTTATTAGCGGCTGAACTGATATGATGAAAAATAATTTGGACGGCAAAGAGTTCCGAATAGACTGAAAAATAACGGCTTGCCTTTCGTTCAATTGTTTAACAAGGGCGGCTGACCGTTCTTCTGCTCCAATAATTTTCCCGATATCGGTGATTGATTTTAATATCCCTTTTATATTTTTAGGTCGCGTAACATAAATTATATATCCGAGTTTTTCTAATTTATCAAAGTCGTTTTGATTGTTCCCTTCAACAGTCATTATAATCAAGTCGGGATTGAGTTCTATTATTTTTTCATAATTTGGATTAATCATGCCACTTATGCGGGGTTTAAATTTTGCTTGTTCGGGATAATCGCAATAGTCAGTAACCGCGGTGATTGCCTGTCCGCCCTCTAGAGCAAACAGTATCTCGGTAATATTTGGTGCCAGCGAGATGATGCGTAACGGTTTATTCTTGAGAACAACTTCACGCTCTAAATCATCAGTAATTTTCAGATATATTTGTTTTTCTTCTAAATTTTTATTTTGGCAACCGTAAAAATTCCATAGTAAAAAACCCAAAACACAAATAAATATCAAAAACCGATCAAAATCAGTTTGTCGTACCAAATGTTCTTCCCTCTTCCAGTGTTTTTTCGTACTCTTCTCTATAATGTTTTATCGCTTCAAATAATAATTCCGCGAGCCGTTGTTGCCCATTATTAGATTTTAAAAATTTTTCATCCGAACGATTTGAGAGGTAACCCATCTCAACAAGTACGCTTGGCATGGATGCACCGATAAGGACAAAAAACCCAGCCTGTTTTACACCTTGGTTTTCCAGTTTTGTATGGACAGAAATTTTGCGAGTTAGAACGTCTGCAAACCGCTCGCTGTATTTCATGTAAGCGCTTTGCGCCATCGCTAACAGTATAAAATTTTCCTCCGTCAACTCCTGATACCTTTTCTCGTATCCTTCCTCAAATTGGATTACAGCATTTTCTCTTTCGGCTATTTTCAAGGCGTGCTCGGTTTTTCCGGGACGCAGTAGGTAAACTTCAAATCCATTTGCCGGATGCGGTTTCCTTGGTGCCGCATTGCAATGCAAGCTCACGAATAACTTTCCGTTTGCTTGGTTCGCAATTTGTCCACGCTTGTATAATTCTACAAATTCATCCGACCTGCGAGTATAGACTACTTTCACGTCGGGCAAATTATTCTCTATCATTCTACCAAGTTTTAGAGCGACAGATAGAGTTACATCTTTCTCTTTGGTTTTAGTTACTCCAATAGCGCCTGGATCTTTACCACCATGTCCTGGATCTATGACTACCACGTCCATCTTCCACCGATTGCGTTCACGCTCCAAGTTAGGTTCATACGATTTTTGTTTTTTCTCTGCAACCTGTTGTTCCGTCAGAGTATGAATGGTGAGTAGTAAATCGTCGCTCCCTTCGGCTTGGATAATCTCAGTGCTCGATATCGGACCGTTTAATTTGAACGTCAACTGCACCGAAGTCGGTGAGGGAAATATCAGCAATTGTTTTACAATACCTAACGGTTTTATTTTTTGTAAAGTTTCGGAGTGAATTCGTACATTTGCCAATGTTACGTAAAGCCAACCACTTTTCTTTTCTTTATCGCCGGCATCGTACTTCACCCAGCTATCATAATCGAGTAACCTTTTTTTAGAATGGAGTCGGATTAAAGTTCCGTTTATTTTTTCCTCATATGTTATACTTGTTATGTCATAAGGAGATGTTCGCTGTACATTTTTTACGATGATAGACTTTTTATTTGAATCGAAATTAATTTCTTCGGAAATAAATTTATTAAATATCGGTATAAATCTTTCAGTGGGAACAAAAAAAGCGTTAGCCGCAAAATAACACTTACTATAAAGCTGAACTACGCTTGCGCTGTTCATTTTATCCACAATTACTACGTAGGAATTGTCAGACGTAATTTTTATTTTAAACTCTCCCGTTTTTATCTCGATTTTTTTTGCCTCTGTGTTTACGTACGATGTCATATTCAATACATTTAACAAATCTGTTAACGAAATATATACGATGCCGTTGTTCGTAAAACTGCCTAAAACCGTATTTTTGGATGAATTATCATGAAATAAAATTGGCAGTGTGTACTGCGACGCTGCCGGTAAGTAGAACAATAAATGTAATATTACAAGTTTTAGAATACGATTCATTTTGATTATCTGTAATTGACAAATTGCACAGCGAATTTTAAATCAGCACCACGCATTAATTGTATAATGGTTTGAAGGTCATCTTTGTCTCTGCCTGTAACACGAACTTGGTCATCCATCATCTGTGCCTGCACTTTTAACTTAGTGTTTTTAATCATCTTTATTATCAAGCGTGCATTATCTTTATCGATACCGTTCTGAAGCCCGATTTTTATTTTTGAATTCCCACCGGCTGCAGCTTCTATCTGTCCGAACGAGAGAGCTTTCAAAGATATTCCCCTCTTCACCATTTTATTTTGAATTATTTCGATTACTGCTTTCAACTTAAAGTCGTCGTCAGAGACGACAGTGATTTCATTCTCCTTTTTGTTGAAATCTATATGAGTTTTTGTTCCTTTAAAATCGTATCGTTGAATAATTTCTTTATTCGCTTGATTAAGCGCGTTATCTACTTCCTGTAAATCGACTTTTGAGACAATGTCGAAAGAGTTTTGTTGTGTCATTTTTCTTTCCTTTCAACTTTGTTTCAATTGGAAAATAGTTTTCAACATTATTTTTATTATTTCGATTCTCGGATATGCTGTAACCACGTCGTATTTATAATGGATTTCTTTTTCAGTCTTTTTATCTTTAGTCATGATAACGACCGAGAGTGGTTGTTTCATTTATCACCTTGTATATATTTTTTTTGGATATTGATATTTCTTTTCTTTAGTTCCGTAATTAGCAAATCAACTGGAACGCAATCTTCGGGCGGCATTACCCCTCGTACTTTGATAACTACGCGTGCCAACATCTGTGCTATGATCGAGGTTGGAAACGATGTTGTTCTCATCATTGCAGAGATTTTAGAATTTTCATCAAATAAATCTATCATCTCGTATTGAAGAGTATTTTCTGAACTGTTTATAGAGCCGGTAATTGAAACTCTTAATAAAACTAAATCAGCATCTCTATAATCTAATTTACGCCGAAGCATATCAGCAAATAGTTCGCGAGCTGTTCGAACACCATTCCCTATAATTATAGGTTCGTTGTTTGCAAAACCAAGGTCAAGTAGCAATTTAAATCTTTCGCAATGTCCTTTATAACGGATAGTTTTATAATCGAGTTCTTTTACTTTACCTAAAAATTGATGACATAATCTTGAAACACCGCCAGACGTATTAAAAGCTTCGAGAGCACCGTAAGGATCGGGAAATACGATTTCTTCGACATCATCCATAGAGTCAACAAGTATTACGTTTCCGTTACGAATAACCTCTGCCGGTTGAGTATATTCATTGAGTAATCCTTCAACAGAAAATACGAGTTGATAGTTCAATGGTTGTCGTGGATTTTGTGGTAATCCTCCTACGCGTAAATGGATTTCATGTACAGAATCAAATTCTTTTGCACCGTCCACTGCCAATATATTTACAAGCCCAGGAGCCAATCCACAATTTGGTAGAACACAAACTCCATGCTGACGGGCTAAATCATCTAATAAAAGTTGTTGTTTTACAACTTCGTTGTTACCACCAAGGTCGAGAAAGTGAACACCAGCTTCTATCGCAGATTTGGTCAAGTTTAAATTATAAAAATAAGGTACAGCGCTAATAGCAACAACGCAACTTTGCATGATTTGGGAAACATTGTCTTCAATATCCAGATCAACTTTTTTCGGAACTACTTTTTCGCCAATACTTTTCGCTGACTTGGCTGCGCGGTCAAAATCTTTATCTGCGAGTATCAGAAATTCTATGTCGTCGGCTTGTGCAAGATCGTAAGCTACTGCACTGCCCATCATTCCGGCGCCGAAAACTACAACCTTCATATTGAACCTCTATTCGTCATTGGTAATTTGTTATCCCTTATCTCAATATTTTTCCTGTCTCCATACTCCAAAACAGTAAATCCAATTCGTCTAACGGTATTTTAATCTCTTCCGAAAAAACTTTAAATTTTTGTTCGATATCAAGATAGTTTTTTCGGGAGAGAGATTTAGGCAATTTATTCAGCACACCTACGCGGTGCAAATTTCTTAGTATATGTCTATCGAGTATAGCTAAATCTCTGTATCCGATATTTCTCAGAAAGTGTGAGGCTTCCTTGTAACCGATTCCTTTAATATTCTGAACAAACCATTCGCGCAATGGTTGTGTAGACGACGTATTCTTCAGCTGATTTAGAATTAGATCATACTTGTTTTTCATTTCTGATAAATATCTCGCCTTATTCTTATGAAACCTAATATAGGTATCCTTATTATGTAAAAAGCGTTCGGGGTTAAGATTCCGCTTGTAAAAGTTATTTTTTTTTAATAACCTTACGGCAAAGTCAGCATTAACTGCACTCGATTGCGGAGTCAGGATACAATATACGAGTTCGTAAAAATAATCAGAAGGCTTTACATTTTTAAAAAATTTTAACCTATCTTTAATTCTTTTCTGAAGTTTTTTATATTCTTTTTGTAAGAAATCGATTTGAAACTTGTGCCGATTGATAAAAAAATCTACAAATTCTAAGTCACCTTCCAATAAATCAAACTTTTTAAGTTCACTGTCTTTCACCCATTTGATATTTTCAAAAACCCTGTTTTTAATTTTCCCTTGATAATCTTTTACCTCAAAAAAAAACAATTTGAATGGAAATTCACCGTTATATGCGTAGTTGTTGCTATAAATAAGTCCTCCTATTTCTGCGGTAATGTTTAATTCTTCAGCCAACTCGCGCTTTAATCCGGTTTCTGGAGTTTCTGTTTTAGAAATTTTACCACCAGGGAATTCCCACTTGAGTGGATGTAGAGCTTCTGCTTTTCGCTGACATACTAAAACTTTATCTTGGTTTCGTATTATTCCTGCAACGACCTTAATCATACATCAATATAAAGAAAATGAATGGAAAATGAAATAATCTTACTTCCGATACTTCGAAATAAACTCCTCCACTTCAGGAATACCTCCCTGAAAAATTAAATATCCGTTACTCGGTTCTCTTTCTGTAATTTCACCAGCAATTGGTGTAAGCATTAAATCTTTCAATTTTTCAGTGTCATTTGTTTGCCCTAATGCCCAACCCAATTTCATATATGCAACTTCTGGCAGCATATTGGCTGCTGGAATTACACCCAGCTCCATCATATCACGACCCGTATCATAAACATACATTTGAACGTAACCCCAGAGTGTTTGCACAGTCATATACACAGCAATATTTTTTTCTTTAGCTCGCTTGAGGGATGGGTAGAGCGGCTTATTCACATGACCAAGCCCTGTACCAGCTATTATAACTCCTTTGTAGTCATTATCTATCAGCGAATCGATTATATCGGGCTTCATATTTGGATAGTAGTAAACAATACAAACCCGTTCTTCGAACGCAGTGTTAATGATAACATTTTTATCATTACGCCGTTTTTTGTAATCTTGGCGGATCGGAACAATTTTCTCTCTGCTAACCATAGCAATAGGAATATCGCCAACCGTACGGAAAGTTGAGCGGTAACTTGAATGCATTTTTCTTACACGAGTACCTCGGTGAAGCAAGCCATACTCATCGGAAGTTGGACCGAACATGCAAACCATAACTTCGGCAATATCACTTTCTGCCGCAGTTTTTACGCTATGCATCAGATTCAACGCAGCGTCGGATGATGGACGATCGCTCGAACGCTGTGAGCCGACCATAACAATTGGAATAGGCGAATTTTGAACCATAAAAGAGAGTACCGCCGCTGTGTGGTGCATCGTGTCGGTTCCGTGTCCAACGACAACCCCTTTCACTCCTTTTTCAATTTCTCTGCCGATTGCTTCAGCAGTGCCGCGCCATTGTTCGGGTCCCATATTCTCGCTGAAAACACCGTATAATTTTTCTGTTTCGAGATTGCAGATGTCAGCAAGTTCAGGAACTGACCCGTACAACTCGCCTGGAGAAAATGCGGGAATTACTGCTCCAGTGCGGTAATCTAAACGACTCGCAATAGTTCCACCCGTACCGAGTAATTTTACATTCGGTTTCTTTGGATCATAAGGAAATTCTTTCTCAGGAATTTTATAATTGGCTTCCTTACGCCCTGTAATTTTAATGTCCTGAATTTTTCCGGCTGCAATTCCTATGTTATAACCCGAACGGAGTTTGAGAACGATATGATGCGGGTCTGCTGTTTCCGAACGAGGTAAAATAATACCAACATATTTTCCCCGACTCGTTGTTATCTCAGCATCGCTCCATACCAATGCGTCAAAATTCTGCAAAGTTGAAAGTGCTTCGCCACGATAGCCTTTATAAGAATCATTCAGAGCCATTACTTTGACTCCCTTCTCACAAATCCAATTCGTTGTGCAACTACCGAGCCATCAATCCTTCCTCTAACTTTGTTCATAATCAAACCCATTTGCACTTTAAGCATTTTTTCTTCTTTTCTTAACTTCATACGTGAAATATTTTTATCAGAATCTTTTATAACTTTTGTTAATTCGTTATTCGTGCACTTTGAAAATAATTGCAATTGTCCATTTGTGAGAACATTTTTCATAGCAATGAGAATCCCTTCCCGCGAAAGCTGACCAGTTTTGTACGCTTCAAAAATATCTTTCATCGCCTGCACTTCTATTGATTTTCCATCCTTGTAGAAATTTTTCAACCGCTTAGTGAATTGAATCAATGCAACTGCCACAAGTGTCGGGTTGAGCTTCCAGTCCTTAACTAACATTTCAAAAAGTTGTGAATACAGCGAGATGGCAAGTGGTTTAATAACATCATCCGGAATTTTTAATTCTCTGTACCATTCTTCATTTTCCCAAATCGGTTTTGGCAAAGTGGATTTAATTTTTTCCAAACGTTCGTCTAAAATTCTTTTGGGCGGAAGGTCGGTATCGGGATACATTCTATTGGGACCGGGTAAAATCCGTTCAAATCCATTCGTACCATCACGCAGCGCCTGACGTGTTTCAGACGGAATACCGATCGTAGCTTCTTTAGCTCTGATTGCAATTTCTGCAGCACCCATTTTTGAATCCTGGTCATCACCCCAAACGAGAACAAGTGTATCGTCATCCGTCCCGCCAATAAACTTTTTGATATTTAGCCATTCGGATGTAGAAACTGTTTCAGCCGTACTGTCTGAATGGACGATATTCGGAAGAGTAGATAAACAGGCAACAACACGGACTCTATCCGAAATCTCTTTCGAGAAATAAGTATCGGTCTGTGTTTGCCAGCGTAGCAATCCTTTGAATCCTTTAAGAAGAACACAATTTACGGTCATCCCTTGTTCGACTGCATTTTGAATTGGCAGATAATGCGTTTTGCGAAGAAGTTTGGTCACATTCTCCGTCTTTGATTTAAAATTTTCGGTGGTGATTCCACGACGATGAAGTTCTGTTCTTAACCGTAGTAAATTCCACTGACGCATTGCCTCGTTGTAAGTGAGCAAGGGAATGTTTACGATGCGAGAGACGCCTTTGATTTCAACACGAGTACCTCCGGTAACGCTAACATTAACATCTTCACGCGCCGCTCCTATACCGGTGCGAACTTGACCTGTGCTGCGAACGAGTCTCCGACAGATTTGTGCAACGTCTGCAACTTCGTGCGGAGTTCGCATATCCGGACCTGTAACAGTCTCTATAAGTGGCATTCCAAGTCGGTCGGTAAGATACGTGCGAAGATGACCGATATCGCTAACTTCGCGGCAGGCATCTTCTTCGATTGAAAGCTGAACGATTTTAATTTCCCGATCTTTGTATGGAATTTTTCCGTCAACACCGACAATTGCGGTTCTCTGAAATCCAGTCGGAATACTTCCATCTAAATATTGTTTACGGGCAATATGGACTTCGTCAACCATTGTACATTGATAAAGCATACCGATACCGAGTGCGATATCGAGAGCTTCATCGTTAATTTCAAATGGTGGAGTATCGTCCATTTCGTAAGTACAAACTGTGTCGCGGTGAATGCGATAGATGATTTCTTTTTTAGTCTTAAATTCCATTAAAGCTGTGCCATCGTACTCACCAAGTTCAGAAAGAGTTGGTCGCATATGGCGTAAAATTTCAGCATTATAATTATCGCTGTATTGCCCGGCAGGACAGCGGCAGAAAAGTTTCTTCTTGGAAAGTATTTGTTGATGTATCTCTAATCCTGACTTGAAACCGACATCGAAATAATCCGATTCGGTCATTTCATCGAATGGTTTGAAGAGAAATTCTGACATACTATATTTTATCCTAAACTCCCTATAGTTTTCTCAACTTCTTCCAATATCTCGCACGACTTAACAACTTCCTTCATTTTTGTATGATCGGGATAGAGCGGACGGTCAACATCGAGGTGAGCAACATATTTGCGTATAACTTCTTTGGCTTTCGTTACACCAATACCGTTAGTAAAATCTCTGAAATCTAATGCTTGAGCGGCAGCTATAAATTCAATTCCCAACACACCGAATGCGTTATCTAATATTTGTCCATTCTTAATTGCTGTGTTCATTCCCATCGAGACAAAATCTTCCTGATCTGCTGCAGCTGGTATTGATTGGATGGAAGCAGGTGTTGAGAGTATTCGCTGTTCTACAATTTGCATATCGGCGGTGTATTGGCTGAGCATTAAACCTGAAAACATTCCAGCTCCTTTAGTTAAAAACGCAGGCAATCCAACACTTAATGCCGGATTAAGAAGACGATTAAGCCGCCTTTCAGAAAGTACACTAACCATTGTAACAGCAATTCCGACCATATCCATAGGTAAAGATACCGGAGTTCCTTGAAAGTTTGCACCTGTAAGTGTAAGTTTTTGTTCGGGAAGAAAAATCGGGTTATCGCCGACACCATTCAATTCAATCTCTACCTGACTTTTTGCAAATGCTACTGCATCGTGAGCAGCACCGATAACTTGTGGAGTTGAACGCATTGAGTAGGCATCCTGCACTTTTGTTTTGATTTTTCCGGTTTGCAAGTCGCTTCCTTTAATGCAAGACATGATTGCTTTTGCACTGCGAACGGCACCCGAAAATCCCCTCAATTCGTGCAAACGAACATCGTAAGGTTTTAAGTTGGCAAGTAAAGCTTCTAGCGACATAGCACACGCAATTTCAGCTTGCTTTAACCAATTGTTAACATCGTAAAGATAGATGGCACTCATTGCTGTTAATAAATTCGAGCCATTTATAGTTGCTAAACCATCGCGAGCTTGAAGACCGGGAATTTTAATACCTGCGCGTTCCATTGCAACTTTACCAGGAAGTTTTTCGCCCTTGTAGTATGCTTCTCCTTCGCCCATCATCAGCAGAGCAATTTGAGACATCGGGGCAAGGTCGCCGCAAGCGCCAACTGAACCTTTTTGACACACCACCGGTGTTACTTCTTTATTCAGCATTTCAACAAGGGTTAGTGTTATCTCAGGTCTGCAACCAGAATTCCCGTGTGCGTGCACATTAATTCTGCTAGCCATTGCCCCGCGCACATACTCGATTGGTGCGGGTTCGCCTATACCAGCAGCATGATTGTAGATGAGATATTTTTGAAATTCCTTTACCTGCTCATCTGTAAGAACAACTTCCGAAAACTCACCGATGCCTGTATTTGTACCGTACATTATTTCACGCGCTTGAATTTTTTCTTCTAACATTACGCGGCACGTTCTAATTCTTTCTAAAGCATCCTGAGATAGCAATACTTTTTCACCGAAGCGAGCTATTCGTACAAGTTTTTCTACAGTTAACTCTGACCCGTTTAAAATAATTGACATATATTCTTTCCATCATTTTTTTAAAAATAAGAAATGTAATTGAGACAAACAAGCGGGCAGGGAGTAGCACAGCACTGATATCCCGTATTGGAATGTACTGAAGAACAAAATTTATAAGTTTAAATTTCGTCTCTGTACTTATTTGGTTGTCCTGCCTCCCATTTGGGTTAATACACTGTCAACAGGCTCCCATAGTTCTATTTTATTTCCTTCTGGGTCTAAAATATGAATAAATTTCCCATAGTTATATGTTTCAATTGTATCAACTATGGTTACACCATTTTTTTTTAAATTTTTCACAAGTCCTTCAATATTCTGAACCCGATAGTTTATCATAAACTCTTTTTTAGAAGGTGCGAAATAGTTGCTTTTTTTCTCGAAAGGGCTCCATCTTAGATAATTGATTTCGTCAGGTCTATTTGCGTTTCTGAACTCAAAAACTGAACCATAATCATCAATTTCAAGTCCTAAGTTTTTGCCATACCATTCTTTTATTTCTTTTGGATTTTCAGAAAAAAAGAATATTCCACCAATGCCCGTTACCTTTGGCAGAGTGTCATTTGTTGACTTTTCATTATTTGTGGATCGATTTGTTTCATCATCCATATTCCTATTTTTGATTGTTGAAGAGTTAGCGCTTGCTAAAATAATTACAAGCAATAATATTGTTATATGTTTATCCATTTTTCTTATCGTGTTTTGTGTCCATCTGTATTTCATCTTAATTCTAAAACTAACCTTGTGCAAGATAATTAATCGCTTGGAAAATGCCAAACACCCGATTTACCTCAGTAAAAAATCTAAAGGAAAGGTATTCATTGACTTATGTAAAAAATCTATATGAAAATTAAACAGAACGTTTCTTTATTAAGAACCGATGTTTAATATTATTTATATTGATTTGTTGGACGTTTCTGAGCTACAGGTGTATAGAACAATGCGGCGCGCGGCTGAGCACGTCCGCTAAGAAATATTCGTTGCGGAAACCGAAAAAGTCGTAAAAAGATTGTAAGAAAGTAATCTGCAATTTGATACTATCTTAAAACAATCATCTTCATAGTTTTATTATATGTACCTGCAATAATTCGATAAAAGTAAATTCCACTTGCCAGATTACTCGCATCTACTTCAACTTTATATCTCCCCATCTTCTTAACTTCGTTTACTAGACTGGCAACTTCTCTACCGCAGATATCAAATATTTTCAGCGTAACATATTCATCTTGAGGTAATTGATAATTAATCACTGTTGCCGGGTTAAAAGGATTAGGATAGTTTTGTGATAACAAAAATTCGGTTGGACTATTTTGTCCTTTTGCCAATTTCAATACCAAATTAGTTACATAATTATCATCTATTTTCAGATTCCCGTTGCCACTTAAAGTAATCGGATTAAAAATGATATCATTATTATCATCTGTTAATTGGAAGACATATCCGTAATTATCATCGGAATTTGAGGTTTTATAATCAACTTTCCACGAAATATTTAAAGGGTATCTCACTCCCTGAATATTAATTAAAATTTCATCACTTTTTGTTCCTGCTGTGTCGAATACCTGTGCAATATAACCTTTTCCTTTTGTTACAAACCTAACATCGAAAACATCTGAAGATGGGGTAGGTGGGAGTTCGTATTTATCAGGATAAAAATCTTCTTCTGTTTTATTTCCGAAGTATAAGGTTTGAGATCGACCGACTTTATCTGAAAAAGTTAATGTATTAAATCCTGCGAAATAATTTGAAACCTGACTCGAAAATTGAGATGCTACTTGAAAACCGCCCGATGACAGCATTAAAATTTGTCCTGTGGTATTAGATTTTATCCAATAAGCTTTTCCAGGTTCGATGTGATAAGCTTCTCTATATCCGTCTGAATATCCCCACCACAACGAACTAATTATTCCGGCGGGAATAGTTGTAATAGATGCCGTGCTTACGTAATAAGAGATTGAACCGATTAAATTCCAACCTTCCGTTATTTCAATCGTATCAGCTGATATGTACGTACCGCTGATCGTGTTGCTGCCATCTGAACCGAATTTCCCCCAGTAACCTTTTCCGTTAACGAGTACCTGTTGTACCGAATAACCTGTCGACGTATAATCGTACACATAATCGTCTAATAAGCCGGGAAATAGGAGTTTGGCTGAATCAGTGCCGGAGCTACGCAATATAGGATTTGAAATTAAATTCCACCCGTTGGTAAAATAAACACTAATTGGTGATAATGAAAAGAGGGTATCATGAGACAGAATTGTGCCGTTATCACCGCAGATCCATGCTTTGGAATCTGAGATTACTTTTAAGCCAAATAAATCGTAACCGGTTTTTGGAAATTCTGTAATCCAATTCGCACCACCATTTGTGCTTCGTAAAACCAAACCGCTGTCGCCAATTGCCCACACGGAATTGTGCGAAACACCGCTTGCGATGTAAATATTTTTTGTAGTTCCTGTGGTCAATTTTTGCCAATTTCCACCACCATTTGTAGTTTTAAGGACTAATCCGTTCGTTCCTGCGCAATATCCATTGTTTACGTCAAAGAAATCCACATAGAAGATTGCCTCTAAGGTATTACTTGTTTGGGAAAACCAATTGCCTCCGCCGTTAGTAGTTCGTAGTATTAAACCGCCATCTCCTACGATCCAGCCGTTATTTATGTCTTTGAATTTAACTCCAAAAAATATTTGATTCCATCCGGTCAATTTTTTTATCCAATTAGCACCCCCATTAGTTGTATAGAAAAATTCTCCTACATCACCAACAGCCCATCCGCGCGTTCTGTTAATAAAACTAATACTTAATAGTGAATTGAACGTTCCCGTAGATTGTTGAATCCAGCTATTTCCTCCGTTAGAACTGTGCAGAATAACACCGCCATCTCCAACTGCCCAGACGTAGTTTGAATCGATTAACTCAGCACCATAAAATGAATCACCTGTAATACCGTTGTTTATATCTTCCCAGGTCTTACCACCATTTTTTGTGCGAGCAATTTTTCCGTACTGTCCTACAGCAAAACCTTTAAGGTAATCCGAAAAAGTAATCCAATTTATACTTTTATTTATTCCATTGTTGTGGAAGAACCAGGGGGTTGTACCTGTTTTATAACCTAATAAACCATATTCTCCAACAACAAGAGTAGTATTAAGAACTCTTGTGATTCCGAAAACAGCTGCATAAGTTGATATTGACTCATTCAACCAGGTCGCTCCAGAGTTTGTTGAACGCAATATCGTTCCATTATGTCCTGAAATTAAATATTCTGCACTAGTAGCGAAAAAAATATCCGTTAGACCTTGTGTTGTATTTGAAATAATTTTTGTCCAGTTCGTGCCTGAGTTTGTCGTTCTGTAAATAGAACCATTTATTCCAACTACGAAACCTGTTGTTGAATTTAAGAATTTGATAGCAAAACCCGCTTCAGAAGTATTATATTGTATAGACCAAGAATTGCCACCGTCTGTAGTACGAAGAATATTTCCATTTGAACAAGTTGCCCAACCATTAGTCAGAGATGTAAAGTAGATAGAATTAATACTAATGGTTTGAGGTACACTCATAATTTGGATTTTTGTCCAAATGTTTCCACCGTTAGTTGTTTTTAATAAGGTTTTTGAATCACCGCTAGCCCAACCGTTCATTTTATCGAAGAAGAATATCGAATTAAGTCCGTTTTGTGGGTAACTTGTCTGATCAATCCAATTGTATCCACCGTTGAAGGTATAAAGAATTATTCCATTGTCACCTGCGATCCAGGCTGTAACAGAATCTTGTACAGAAATGCTCCGCAGGTTATCTGTTACACCTTCGTATTGGATTTCCCAAGAAATTCCTTTATCGTTTGTAAACATAATCGTTCCGTAATCGCCGACCGCGTAACCATACCATTCGTTATAAAAAGCAATTTTCCAGAGCGTATTGCCTTGAGGTTTAGGATTTTGCCAATTCCATTCGCCAGCGAACAGATACGTATTAATTAAAAGTAGAAAGAATAAAAATTTAAATTTCATTTTGAATTCCTTAAAAGCCGATTCCTATACCGCCTGAAATGCTGTATAATGAAAAATCATTATAATGGTCGTTTGATTGATTTCGTAAAGCACTACCGCTTAAATAAATATCTAAACCTAATCCGTCTGTGAGGTTAAAATATCTCGACATATAAATTTCTGCTGACGTTCTGATATCTTGTCTATTAGTCGCTATTTTTTCTCCAAGCAGGTTCAGCGCGGGCGCTCCGAATTTCTTTGTGTGAAATTCTACATCGAACAATACTTGAATATTAAGAAATATTATTTGTTTCACTCTCATTTTTGTTTGGAATCCCTCGTAACTGAAATGATCATTGTAAATATCTTCAGTCAACATGGAGGTATTTGCATATTGTGCTAAATAACGAACAGAAATTTTTGGATTATAATAGTAGTGAGCAACAACTTCTATTGTTGTACTGCCAAATTTTTTAACTGCAAATATTCCAGGAATGATTTGCCAAGTTCCGTTGGCTTGCGGTTGTGTAAGTATTTTCTTTGTGGAAAAAATTTTTAATTTGGCTCCTGGTTTACCCGTTCCCGGTTTCTTTTCAATGAATGTTCTTATCGGTTCAAATTTACTCGTATCGTAAACTGTTATCGTATAAAACTTATATCCTGTCAAAATATTTAGTCCGTAATTGAAAGAATCGTTAGGTTTATTTCCGATTTGAAATGACAATTTTTCGGAGATATTAGATAGTTCTCTAATATTGTTATAATTCCTATAGCCAATGGAATTTGAAATCCGAAAAAAATATTCATCAGTCAACATAAATCTGAAAGTCGTAAGTGCATCGATACCAAAATTATCAAATTCTTTATATACTTTTTTATCGTGTCGCGCACTGCTTAATAAACCGAAATCTAGATAAGCATCAGTCGAATCATCAACAGTGGATTCCTCCTCTAATTCTTGTGCCTCTATACCTAAACTATCTTCGTTTTCTTCTTCAGACTCAGTCTCCAATTGTTCTGTAACATTTTTTATTGAATGATTTGCTTTTATCGGATTCGCCGAGAGATCATTTTTGGAATTCTTAATTTTATAAGTGCTTAAGATTTTGTGTTCGTAATAATTACGAGCTTCAAAATTATTAAAAATCATCAATCCGCTTATATAACTGAGTCCAAGTTGCGAGGCTTCATAGTCTTTGCGGAAAGTTAATTCTGTGTATGTCTGTTTTATCTGGTCTCCGATTTTTTGATAATTGTAGAGAGGATTTTTATGGTACCCATATCCTGCAGATTGATAGCCAAAAAACTGGCTATATGATATTATGGGAAAAATGGAAATAAGCGATATTAGAATCAAATTCTTCATTTTCATTTTGGTTGCTCCGTTGATTCTAACGCGAAACGAATTGTTTTTTCCCAAAGATGTTTTTCTTTTTTGATATATTCTAGATACACTGATTTAAGAACAATATAAATCCACAACTGGCAATAAGTAAAATACATTAATATTATTATACCAAATCTTTTTGGTTTGTCTTCCGAGTCTAAAGAGATTGCAAACATAATTTCGAATATAAATAGGATGAAAGCTACAACCCAAACAACCGTATAAGGACCAGGTACAGCGATACTCAAAAGATTGAATATCCCGATGATAAATATTAAATCGCTTATGACTATTGCTGCAAAAAATATATAGTAAAGCGATAATGTGTATAAAATATCTAAAGCAAGCCGTTTATTTTTAAATTTCGGGATTTGTTTAAAAAATTTTGCAAGAACATAATTATTACCACGCACCCAGCGTATTCTTTGCTTTACCCAAACGCTCCATTTTTCCGGTTCTTGTTCGTATGTGATGGCATAAGGTATAAATTTTATTTTGTAACCTTCTTGGTACATTCTTATGCTCAATTCGGAATCTTCAGTTAGCGCTTCTTCATCCCAGCCGTTTAATTTATGTATTAACCACGTCCACACTACAAAATTTGTTCCGGGTACTGTTGCAATTTTGTGCATCTGCCATCTGCCAGCTTGAAGTATTGATTGGAAACTCAGTGTTTCGATGTTGATGAATTTGGTAAGAAGATTCCGCTCTTTATTCACCGTCCTGAATTTACCAACGACAGCGCCTAATTCCTTATTAGACATCAATTGAATTACTAAGTATTTAAGTGCATTCTCGTCAGGAGTATTATCCGCATCGTAAACTGCGATAATTTCGGAATTAATTTGCTGAACTCCCAAGTTCAACGCTCTTGATTTTCCTTTTCCACCCTCACCTTTTTTTATGTCGTATAATACAATTCGATCATCTAATTTGGAAAAATGTTGAATAATATCACGAGTATTATCAGTCGATCCATCATTAATGACGATTATCTTCAACTTGTCTTTAGGATAATTTAATTTCAACATATGTTCTAAAGTATTGCCGATAACCTTATCTTCGTTATGTGCTGGGATCAAAATCGAACAGGTTGGTAATTCGTAATCTTTCTGGTCAACGAAAAACTTTTCTTTCAGCGATTTTATATAATTAATAAAACCAAAAACAGTCAAAAAAAACTGATAAGCGATCATAAACCAAATTACGATTACAGAAGAGACGAATAGAAAGCTGGATATTGATTCAAAAATATCAGACATAATAATCACGATTTATGAGTAGAATACCTATGTTGAATAAATTTTAGATAAATTCGCATAAATATTATAAAAAGAATTGCTAAAAAGCCAAAAATGGAAATACTAACGCTTGACCATAGGCTTGTAAGATTAAGACCGTAGGTAAATACACTTCCGCCCACCAACTCCACTTCGTGTATACCGGGCGGAAAAAATATAGTGTAACAATCGTTACCTTTCATTACTGTGGAGGAGTAATCTTGACCGTCCACTTTTATTGATGTGGGTGTTACATTAAAAGATACTAAATTTCTTGTATGTGATTCATATTTGAATTTGAGATTACGCAAACCATTTGAGACTGATAAAAGATTCCCAGTCATCGAAATCAATTTAGTCTGCAATTCATGAGTTGAAAAGGCATTTACAATATCTAAGCTTAAATTCACTGTGTGTTTACCTGCGGGAATCAAAAAAAGGTTTTCACGAGTGGAAGATATCGGATTACCATCTAAAGATATTGCTTCTTTATTTAATTTTAAGTAGAAAGAATAAGGCGAGTTGAAAATAAACCCATTTTCAATCCTATCGTATTTTACTTCGCTTGCAAGCGCGTAAGATAGGTATTTCAAATCTTGCGGATTAACGCTTGATTCTGAATAAATAACAACCCGCGGCGCACCTAAAGAAGCTGATCTGATAAGCTGAAAACTTTCTGTCCCTGTCTGAATTAACGTTGGAAACGGTGTAACTTCTTCTTCTTTTCTGAAGCTCATAATGTTCAAATCAAGTAAGAGATTTCTATCGCTACCTAAAACCTGTTGATATTTTTTTCCAATCTCCTTATATCGTTGAGGGTCTGTTGACCATAAATGCTGTGGGTCTTGGATATTTAGATAAAAATTGTATTTTTCCCCGAGTGCAATTATTTTATCCATATCAACAGCGATGTATTCCCTTAATTCGGGCGAACCATAACCATCCATAGCAGTTATTATCGTTTGAAACCCTGACTTTGATTTTGCGACATCCGAAAAGAAACTCAACAACATGTTGTAAATTTCATTCAGCTTATCTACCCGATAATCAATCACAGCTTTTTTGACGTGAGGATTATTTTTCCAATAAAATTCTGAATGTATATCAAATATCTTTCCAAGGTCGATGTTGTATTTTGCTTTAACTTCAGCTTTTGCTGATGGATGCATCGGTGTGAAATGGTTTGGGTCGTCAAATCCTTTACCGGCTTCAAAATAGAGCTCAGCTATATTTACTCCATCCCAGTCATAGCTTTCGATGAGTTTTTTATATTCAGTGAACATAGCTGCAACACACTTGCTATCGGTAAGTGCTACCGGGTATCTCCACGATGGTCGAGCATCTTCTCCTAAGTAATTTTTTTCCCGCCACTGAGGATTTTCCATCCAAAATTTATGACTAACTTGCGGTGGTTCTAACCAAGCATAAACAAGTATTCCATTCGAGTGCGACAGATTAATCAACCGCTTGTAATCATAAGTATATTTTGGATATTGATGCCAAGCTGCAACGTGTATTATCTTAATTCCTTGATTTACCCAATATTTAATCAAATTTTCGATACTGTATGTATGACGAAATCCGGGGTCAAAGAAAACTTCTAAATTTTCCTTCCGAACAATTGGCATCAATTTAAAATATTGCCTAACATATTCAAGCAAGTATGGATACAAGCTGTAACCGTTCTGAGAATAAGGGTCGAATAAAGAGTTGATGAATATAAGTTTTCCTTTTTGGATTCTTTTTCCAATCACGAGCGGGGCTTCAGTAATTGCATCGATACAGAATATCTGATCGATATCATTTGACTCGAATTTATGAATCAACTCTGCGTATCTCCAGCTTATCGATTCTTCGGGGAAGAGACGGTCTCGAATTTTCTGAACTTTAAGCTGGGTATCAGTGAATTTAATTCCAAATTCTTCTGCTAAATAATTCTTTCCATCAGTTAAGATGTTCCCTCCATTCTCAATAAATTTTGAGATGATATCATAATCGGAAGTTTTTAATGAATCTATAAAGCTGTAAGGGACAATAAGTAAGTTGTATTTTGTTAAGTCAATCTTCTGCCCGACATATATTGTATCGATACATATATTAACGCTATTGAAAACCGAGGCTAATGAAGCTTGATCGTTATAGTTTGCTCCCCTTGAATAATGATTCCAAAGTACAACTGCTCTTACTTCCTCATAACTTTCTTTTGTTGTTACAACTTTATTAACGAAATTTTCAAAATTGTAGTAAACATTTTCGTAAAAACTAAGTTGACGCTCACGGAATTCTGTCGGTTCGGCTTTATAGAATTGACCAGGTTTTAAATCTACGTTTAAGTTAATATCACCTTTTAGCCGCTTGTCGGATTGTTTTCTTTGAATAATTTCGCCACGCGAATCAAAGTATGCTTCTATAAGATACTGATCTTCAAGATTTATTGTATGGGTTTGTGTACCACTAACTATCAATCTGTCTTTTGTTTTTACCCAATTTGTTCTTTCTCTCAGGTTGATGTAGGTATAACCTAATTTTTGAATACCATCTACTAATTCTTTCAGTAACGATATATCGAGGAAAGGGTGGAAAAAGCACGAAGCAAATCCATCACGTACATATAAATTAGTTTTTGCAAACTTGATTATATCCTTAATTGCAATTTTGCTGATATTAGGATCGGTCTCATCGAGTGGGACATATCCTAAATTTTCTGGGTAAATTGTTTGACCGAATAAATCTTTGTTGATAATGTAAGGGAAAAATTGACTGTAATCGAAATTTTCTATTGATAAACGCTGTTCTATGGCAGTGCTGAAATATTTTGAGATGGTTTCATAAAATAGGTGTGAGGCAGTGTAATGTGGAGTTTCCCACACTAATGGATATAAACCGTTTTTCATAAACTCTTGAATTCCCATTTCTATTTTTTTTGAAAATGCTGCGGCGGTTTCATCCTTGATGGGTGCATTTTTACTTTCGTCCCAAAATTCAAAATCAGATGCAGAAATACCTTTATACTGGTGAGTAATGCCGTGCATTACTAGTGTACCACCATTACGTTCCATATATTTTATAGCATCGACCATTTCTGGTTTATTCGATAAACTTACTCTAATTCCCTCCGTTGGGTCAACATAAAAAGGATATACACTAATAAGAAACGGAATCTCTCTCTTTGCTAAAAAATCTGCGATGTCTCTGAGTCTGGTCGGATCGTCGAGAGGACCGATGTCTTCTATTCTCAAAATAGCAGAATGAGATTCTTCATGTTGTTCTCCTAAAATATCGTGTAACATATCAGCGAATAACAGGTAGCGGTCACCTTCAGTTGCAGATGCAAAAGGAGAATCGGCTACATAGTAGAAATTTTTCGATTTTACAATATACGGTGATTCTATTCTCTTACTCGATGAATAAGCGTTTGCCAACACACTCACTCGACCGACGTCAGATATTTTGACAATGTTTAAGTTAAATTCACCTTTTGTAAAAGTCCTTCCTGATGATTTTACATAGTTGAAATAAGTTGAGGTATCTAATTCAGTTACAAAAAATCCAAACACTTTCGTAAGGTCGTACTTTTCGGAATATTCTTTGAAACCAGTATTCAACCAAATAATTGGTTTTTCAGATCGGTTCAAGTCAATCAAGAATTTATCGGGAACAATATTATTATGATGGAAACCTATATAGAAGGTAAAATCATAATTGTTGAGTTCGTTTGGGATATAATCGTCGACACCCTTGATGTCAGTTGATGTACTGAAGTGTCCGAGAAGAGTAGCTAGCTGTCTTCCGTCTCCCATTGGAAGATTTGTGAGTTTGCTGGAACCCTCAACAACAATAAGTATTTTTTTGATATTGTTTTCTGCGTTTCCAATACTTTGAAACACGAATAGAAGGATAAGTATAAATAACGTCGATTTAATAATCTGGCTAAGCATAATGTAGTATAGTCATTGAAAGGTCTAAATTCTATAAGTTAAGTACAATTATTATGCCGATGAGTTTTAATTAATGAAATATGAATATATTTGAAATAAAAGATATTATTTGTAGAAATAATTATTCAAGGTCGGCATATTTGACGAAGAATTTCGACAAAATTGTCTAAAAGCAAATAGTATTTTGTGCATTAGGCTAGTCGAAGTCTTTGATATATGTTAAAAAATTTAAATTACGTGTTCATTTTTTGATTATTGATTTTAAATATCCAAATCAAACATGATTTCTCAGCATTAATTCTTTCGGATGTGGGTTTAAATATATCTGATTTCGGATATATTCGA
>JBBINX010000031.1:0-22697 GCA_037443685.1 Ignavibacteriales bacterium | reverse complement strand
GCGCGTTAGCAATTACGTCGCTCAGTAAATCGCTTACATAACCGCCGGTGATTTCAGTGTCTAAAGTTTTCTCACCGCATCTGATTATCAAACTTAATTTTTCGACTAATTCTTTAATTTTCATATTTATTTATTTTTGTGTTATCACGAATTTTTCTACTATGTTTAAGAACAGTCTCCAGCAAATCACTGGATATCGATTCGAACTTTCTCATTGCGATGAACACACAATCGTCAGCTGCGGCGTGTCCCTTTACAACATCCTCAGCAAAAGTCATACAGGTAGGAGCTCCGCATGCCCCACAATCGATATTGGGGAGTAAATCAAATATATCCTGTTTCTTTTTCATTTTATTAATTGCGATCTGTATGTCTTCATCCAATGGTTCAGAAGGACTCGCGGGTATTTTCCCTGGTAATGAGAAATATTTTTTTTTGTACAACTCTCTAATTTTTTCGCGCGGTTGACACGGTTTAGAACCATATTTTTCTAACAGACGAAGTACTTTACCCCGGGCGATATAAGGGTTTTCGACATTTAATGATCCGCCAACACACGCCGTCGGACAGGTATGGCATTCTATATAACGAATATCTTTGAGTTTACCATTTTCAATTTCTTCAAAAATTCTCATTACGTCTGTTAAACCCGCAATTGCGAGGCAATCTTCTCTTTTTAGCGATGAAGCCTGTCCCCCAACAATCGGCCAACCTAAGCCTATGCCACGAACTTGTTTTTCGTGTTTGCTCTCATTTTTAAGAAGTGTCAAAGCTTGGAGCAATGTCGAGTATATTTCTGAAATCGGAATTGCTCCATCTATAAATGAGTGTTTTTTCCGAGGTGGATTTTTTATAGCAACTGTTTTTGCTGGACATGGAGTTAAGTATATTGCGCCAATTTCGGTTTCTTTTAAACCGAGTTCTTCCATCTTCTCACGTTTTGCTTCGCGCGCTGCTATTTCCATTGGTGATTCAATCGGAACAAGATTATCTAATAAATTCGGATACCGAACCTGAAGTAAACGCACGATTGCCGGACAGAAAGGTGAAATTAAAGGACGTGGAAGATCGTCCGAATCGAGCATCTCTTGCAACGCAATACTTACCGCTTCGGACGAACAAGCTACATCGTGAGTATCGTCGAATCCGATTTTTTTAAGTCCTGCTAAAATCGTTGATGGTAAAATATCCTTTCCAAACTGATAGTAAAGGTCCGGCGATGGTATTGCAACAGTGCACTTGAATTTTGAAAAATCGCTAAATGAACTTGTCTGCGGAAGGATTGCCTTGTTTGGACAGGCGCGCACACACTCACCACAATCGATACAACGGTCTTTTAGGATAGTTGCCTTTTTATGGCGCACACGTATCGCGTGTGTAGGACAAACACGTAGGCAAACCATCCGGCCTTGGCATCTCTCGTTTTCAATCTTTATTGACCTAAAATCTTCGTGCATAATTCGTTATTCGTTACTCGTCATTCGTCGTTCGTTAATCGTTACTGGTGATAGCTTTCGCTTTTAATGGGCTCTTTTAAATCAATCACAAATTCAACACGCGTTCCTTTTCCGACTTCCGATTCTATTTTAAGATTGTCGGCATTTCTTTTTATATTTGGCAACCCCATACCGGCGCCGAAACCCATCTCACGCATCTCTATCGTCGCAGTGGAGTATCCTTCTTTCATAGCAAGCTCAATATTATTTATACCCGGTCCTTCATCATCAACTACAATCTTTATATTTTCTTGTGATATTTCGATATTCATTAATGCACGCTTTGCATACATTACAACATTCATTTCAGCTTCATAGGTTGCGATAGCAATCCTTCTAACTATTTCCGAATTAATACCTAGTTGTTTCAATATAGTTTTAACCTCGGTTGCGGCTTTTCCGGCGTCGATAAAATTACTACCTACAATCTCAAATGACTGTGAATATGATCTATCCATTATCATTTTTTTCTGAGATACATTCCATTGTGGGAATTAAACCATTTTTATAAAGGATCCCGGCTGCTTCATACATTGAATGCGGAGTTCCTAATAATGGAATCTTTTTTTCACGAGCAAAATCTACCATATCTCTGTTCGGTTTTTTCCTGCGAACAAATACTACAGCATTTACTTCTGCGATGAATGCTGTATGGATAGTTTGAGTATTTACTAAACCTGTAAGTAATAAAGCACCCGACCTCGAGAATGCCAAAACGTCGCTCATCAAATCGGAAGCACAACCGAATTGGATTTCCATATTTAACATCTCTTCGCCGTTAAATACTTCACACCTTAACAATTTAGAAATCTCATAGAGAGTCATTCGTACTATTCCTTTGGCTTTGTTGAAATCTCATTAATCACCTGATTGCCAATTACAACTGACCTGCCTACCGGTATTCGTGTTGCAGGACAACTGCTCCAACACTGGCCGCAACCAGTACATTTCTCAGTATCAACGTAGCGAGCTTTTTTGCGAATTTTAATTTTAAAATTACCGATATACCCAGATACACTTTCGACCTCGGAATATGTTAGTAATGTAATATCTTTACGATGACCGACTGAAACCATCTTGGGTGTCAAAATACATGCAGCACAATCTAAAGTTGGAAAAGTTTTATCGAACTGTCCCATTTTACCGCCGATAGTTGGTTCACGTTCAACAAGGTAAACATGATAACCCGCATTAGCAATTTCGAGTGCGGCTTGTATTCCAGCAATTCCACCGCCGACAATTAATGTATTTTTGTTTACGGGCGATTTTGTTATTTGTAGCGGCTTGTGCAAAGCAACACGCTTAACAGCAGCGTTGACTAATGCTATCGCTTTTTCGGTTGCCGCAACCCTATCGTCGTGGATCCACGAACAGTGTTCTCTAATATTTGCTATCTGAACGAGATAACGATTTAAACCAGCCGTCTCTGCTGCAATTCTAAAAGTAAGCTCGTGCATCAGCGGAGAACAGGCCGCAACAACGACCCTATTAACACCAAGATTTTTTATATCTTGTTTTATCAAGTCCTGCCCGGGATCGGAACACATAAATTTATAATCTCTTGCAATTATTACATTGGGTTGCTTAGATATGAATTCACGCAACTCGGCTACATTGACAGTCGCAGAAATATTAACACCGCAATGGCAAACGTAAACGCCAATTTTTACCTGACTGTTATCTTGTGTTGTTTCTTTATACATATTGTACCTCCATGAGTGATGTAATTTTATCTTGATAAGTTTTCATATTAATTTTCTCCTAAAGATTCTGCTAAAAGTTCAACGATATCTCTAACAATCATTTTATTTTCGTAACCCATTACTTTCAGAGCGTCTTCAAACCGGGAAATCTCGTAAGGGCAAGAAACCGCAAGAACATCTGCACCAGTTGCGATTGCTTCCTTGATACGCCGTTCAGAAAGCCGTTCCATATTTTTGGATTTGTAATAAGTATCAAGCCACATTCCACCACCACCTCCGCCACAGCAAAGCGAACAGATACGATTGTGAGCCATTTCTGTAAGTTTAATACCAGGAATGGTTCGCAGAAGATTTCGTGGTTCTTCGAAAAATTTGTTGTGACGACCTAAAACGCATGAATCGTGGTATGTAACAACGTAATTTAGTTTTTTCACCAATTTGGGCTTTAATTCATCTCTTTTTTTTGCAAAAAAAGTAGTTGTATGCTCTAAAGGATAATTAAATCCATGGCATGGATAAAGGTATTTAAACGCATCGTAAGCATGCGCTCCACCGGTCACAATTTGATTGAATTTATACTTGCGGAGTACATTCATATTCTTTTCTCGAAGTTTATCAAATAATCCTGATTCTCCGACAAGACGTGCACATTCTCCTGTGCATTGCTCGTCATTGCCAAGTATTGCGAAGTCTACACCGAGAGCATGAAATAGTTTTGCCACGGCACGGCTATTGTCTTGTCCCCTTGGATGGTATGAAGCATAACACTCCACAAACCAGAGAATGTCCACCGGTTTAGGATTTATAGGAAGAATGTGGACTGGAACATTCACGGTTTTTGCCCAGTCAGCTCGTTTTTTCGGTGATAATCCCTGAGGGTTTCCGTAACGAAGTGTGTTCTGAAGAGCCGTTTGCAATTCAGCTGGAACTTCAGGAAGATTAACAAACGTCTCCTCTTTAATTAAAGTGAGGAGGACCTCAGTCAAACGAATGCCTCTTGGGCATTGTGCCATACACGAATAACAAGCAACACAATTTAGAAGTTGATCGGAGTGAAAGACTTCTTCAAGCTCTCCGATGCGCAACAATGCAATGATACGCCTTGGAGGATAATCCATATAATCACCATATGGGCAGGTTCCAGCGCACATTCCACACTGAATGCATGTCAAAACTTGTCTTCCCTCGGGAGTTTTAGTTAAATTCTTTAAGGTGATGTCACAAATAGCAGTATTAAATTCTTCTGTGAGCGGCATTATTCAATCCTTATTTATTTTAATAAATAGCTTCATATACTAAATCGGAAATATCTTTAATACCAACCTTTCCTTCTTTTCCAGTTGTTTTTAACGCATCTTGGAACATTACAATATCTTTTGGACAAGCAACAACAAGAGCTTGAACTCCGGCAAGTGATACTGCTTCTCGGACACGGCTTTCAGCGGGACGTTCTTTTATACCTGGTTCATCTTCCATCCAGATTCGTCCACCTCCTGCGCCACAACAGTAGCTTTTTGCTCTGTTTCTTGGCATTTCGATTAACTTTGTTCCAATTGCTTCGAGGACTCTTCTTGGTGCATCGTAAATACCATTATATCTTCCTAAGTAACATGGATCATGATATGTAATTGTTAAATTTATTTTTTTATTCAGTTTTATTCGTCCATTACGAATTAATTGATCAAATAGCTCGGTATAATGCATAATACCAATATTACGTTTCGCTTCCCCGTTCAAAATATATTCATTTCTCAGTGTATTATATGTGTGGGGATCCGTTGTAATAATGTGTTGGAATTTTGATTGATTAATCGCTTGCAGATTTTTTTCTTTCAGAATATCGAATAAACCTTCTTCACCAACTCGGCGAATATCATTGCCGGAATTTTTTTCTCCTTCATAAAGAATTCCAAAATTTAATCCCACTTTCTCGAATATTTTTGCAGTTCTTCTCGTTATATCCTGAATTCGAGAATCATAAGAAGCATAATCGCCAACAAACCAGAGATACTCAACAGGTTCTTTTCGTGCATCCGTGATTTTAAAATCTAATCCTTGTGTCCACTTAGCACGCATCCGATCCGATTGCCCCATAGAATTTCCGTATCTGCCCATCTTCGTGAGAACGTCCTGTAAAGTGTTATCGATGGTTCCTTGACTTACTAAATACCGACGCATATTGACAATTAATGGGATATGCTCATTTAGCACCGGGCATCTATCCATGCAGGATAAGCAAGTAGTGCAGGCCCACAATTCTTTTTCAGATACGATCCCCCCAATGAGAGGACGTATGACTTTATCGCTGGGTTTTTTGTTACCATTACTTTTAAAACCAGCCTCGAGAATGTGTTCTTTAAGGTGATGAATAATCTCTCTCGGTGACAGCTTGAAACCGGAAGTTAAAGCGGGGCAAACACGATCACACCTCCCACATTCAGCACACGCATAGCTATTTAACAACTGACGCCAAGTAAATTCATCCCATCGCGAAGCACCCGATGTTGTTTCTTCTTTCGAGCCTTTTATATCTAAACTGTTTACCCGATCTGTATTTGCAAAGAATACATTAAATGGTGATGCAAGAAGATGTAGGTGTTTTGAATAAGGTAGGTAAGCAAGGAATCCAAGCACAACTATTTGGTGCATCCACATCATTAAAAGGAACAATCCACTTGCTGAGTTTTCCGATACACATGAGAAGACAGAGAAAAGAAAATTATCCGCTGGATTCAAACTTGCTTCCTCGTGTCCTACAGCAATTGCACGAAACCCTAACCCAAAAAATGTTGTAAGCACAACTAAAGAAATCAGAGTAATGATAATGTAGGCATCTGCTGTTTTTTGGAGATGTGCAGGTGGAAAGAATATTCGGCGTATCGTTGCTACTAACAAGCTGAGTATAACTAAGAAAGAGAAGAGCAAAAAAAATATTCTAAGAATTCCTACATCATCAGCATAAGGAAATGGTAAAAAAGGAAATAACCATTTAAGAAGGTTCCAGCCAAATGTTCCAGCGAATAATAAAAATCCCCAGAAGATCAAAAAATGTGCAACACCGATAACATACTCATGGAGGAGACGTTTCTGACCAAGTACGAAGGTAAACACGGATAAAATTCGTTTCCCTAGATTATCGAATCGATATTCTGGCTTTGCGCACATTAAGAGTTTGATGAGGGTAATAATTCGCCTCACAAATAATCCGAAAGCAATAACTGTAATTACCCAGAAAAGGATAATTCCAGGAATGCCTAATATTTTTATTTGTATCGGATCCATTTACAAATTTATCAATTTTTTAAGTTTTTAGTTTCTCCGTAAGTGGCGGAATTATATCAAAAAGATCGGCACATATTCCATAATGTGCTACACTAAATATCGGGGCATTCGGATCAGTATTAATAGCGAGAATCAGTCCCGAATCTTTCATGCCTTCTGTATGCTCAGGTGCACCACTCACACCCAAAGAGAAGTAGAGTTTTGGTTTCACTGTCATTCCAGATTTACCAACCTGTCGGCTCAGTGGCAACCAACCTTGATCAATCACTGGTCTCGAGGCACATACAGCACCTCCGAGTATTGTAGCTAATTCTTCTGCCATTGCGATATTATCTGCGTTGGAAATACCTCGACCAACCGAAACAAGAACATCCTGTTTTGTAATATCCACATCGCCAGCCTCTGGTTCAATATATTGTTTAAATACAACCTTTGTTTCTTCGAGAGGGATATCGAGTATTTCAATAGGAGGTTTTTTATCACTTTTCCCTGCACTGCTCGGAAAAGAACCAGGGTAGATACTGATTATTCCGCCATTGCCACGTACACTAATATCCGATAGAATCTTTCCGCCAAAAAGCTGGCTCGTAAAACAAACAATACCATCTTTAACAAAAATATTTTTACAGAAATTGATAAACGGGAGACTACTACGGAAAGACAGTTTCGGCCCAATACCGGTAGAAACATTCGTTCCTCCAATCAACACAAGAGAATAAGCTTTCTGCTCAATAAGACTTTTTAGGATATTGCTCGCTACATCGGGTGATGGAATATCCATTTGAGGATTATTTAATGCAAACACTAAATCTGCAGACCCTAAGTGTGAAGCGATGGATTCGCCATCTTTTCCAAACACAATAGAATGTAGAGGAACTTTTAAATCGTCAGCAAGTTTCCTACCTATGCCTAACATTTCATACGTAATATCTGCAATCTCTCCTTTTAGGTGTTCAACTAATATAAGAATAGGTCCGTGCATATTTTTTATCTCCTTATAATTCCGATTTCTTTTAATAATTCGATTACCTGAGAAGATATCTGTTCGGGTGGACCTTCTAACATCTTCGCTTTACCACCAACTTCAGGGATAAACATTTTTTCGATCGATATTGCTGGTGCAATATCGGGTGGAATGATGTCTACAATATCAATCTTGGCAGTTTTCATAATCGAGCGAACCTTTGCGACCGGTACATATCGTGGGGGTTTTTCTGCTGCCTGTATTCCAATCACGGCTGGAAGAGGCAATTCAAATTCGCCTCGAAGGCCACCGGCAAATTCTTTTATAACGTTGACTTTTTTCTTTTCCGCATCCAGACTAATTCCGGTAATAACTCCAATGTAGGGTGTGCCTAATATTTCTGATAAGTAAGGAGCAACTTCTCCCTCCAAATCGTCTATAGCTTGTGAACCTAAAAGTACTAATGTATCGGTACCAAGTTGATGATTTGTCGAAGAAAAATAGGAGGCAAGTAACTTTGCAATGCCAGGCGCTTGAATATTTGTCCAATCTCCAGGGATTTTCACAATCCTGTCTGCACCCTTTGCTAAAGCTGTATATAGCACCTCATCCACTTCCGAAGCTTCCATCGCTACTACAGTAACGGTTCCACCATATTTCTCCTTCAAAATAAGTGCTTCTTCTAATGAATAATCATCAGGATCATTTAATTTCATCCTCAAGAACTGAGTGTCGAGAGACTTCCCTGTATCTGCTATCGACAATTCTTCGATGACATCCGGTACCATTTTAAGAAAAACGACTATGTCCATAAATTACTTCCTTATTGATGTTTTATCTCAATTGTTTTATTTTTCAGTATAAGTTAATACTGGACGTGTTGAAACCAATTCAGTTCCAACTCCTAAACTTTTGGGAGGAATCCCAAAAGCCAATCCGATAAGTTGAGTAAAATACATAATTGGAATGGATAACTCTGTGCCGAATTCTTGATTGACTTGTTTCTGGTAGCATTCAAGATTCACCTGACAAAGTGGACAGGCAGTTGCTATTACATCTGCACCAGAATCGATTGCATTCTGAAGCAGATTACGCACCATGCTTAATGCAGCAGTGCGACTTGTAAGAATTAATGCACCTCCACAACATCGAAGTCTAAGCTGAAAATCTGAGGGTATTGCTCCAATTGAGGATAATAAATCCTCGAAAAATCGTGGTTGTTCCACATCTTCATTATCTTTCTTCGGTCTTAATATTTGACAACCATAGTAGGGAGCAACACGAAGATTGTTAAGAGGCTGTGTAACTTTTGCTTTTATTGCATTCAATCCAACATCGTTAACAAAAACCTCCATGAGGTGCTGAACTTTAACATTACCTGAATAATGCAAGTTATCCTCTTGCAGGGCATTATTGATATGTTCGGCTAATTCGGGATCTTTATTAAGATGATCACTCGCAAAGTACATATTTTTAAAACACCCGCTACAAGGTGCTACCAAATCTAACTTTTCTTTTTCAGCAATTGCCAGATTCCGGGCACATAATGTATGTGCGAGCAATTCGTCGACATGGAAGTAAGCCGTTGCACCGCAACAATTCCAGTCATCCAATTCCTTTAATTCCACACCAAGTTTTTTTGCAGTCTCCAAAGTAGAAATGTGATAACTATTTGCCATCTTCTCTAAAGAGCAGCCGGGGAAATAAGCGTATTTCTTCATCATGGTTTTCCTAGAGGTATAATTTTTCTAATCATTCGTCTGAAGTTCTCAAGTCTTTTGATTCTTGGAGGAAGAACAGGAATTCTACCTTTCAACATAAGGTTTGTAGCTGTTTGCGCTTCCATTAACATTTCCTGAAGTCCAAATGTAAAAAGATAAGAGGTAGCCAAAACAGGTTCGTACGATCGCCCACTTTTTAAAATCGTCTTCACAAAAGCTTCTGAGAATACAGGTCCCACTAATCCTTCTTTGTATTGGTTCTTCCATATTGAATACCGTTTCAGAGCATACATTAATTCTGCTATATCGATTCCCCTTGGGCATCTAACAGTACAATAGTAACAGGATGCGCAATACCAATAGGTATTGCTATTGAGTACGCGATCCTTCAGACCTGCTGTGATCATAGCTATAATTTTACGTGGTGAGTGGTCCATAAATTTTACAGCAGGACAACTACCAGAGCAAGTCCCACACTGGATGCAGGTTTTGACCGGATTTGCATGTGTAGCGTATAAGAGACCGGCTATCTCTTCACTAAAAGCTGGTTTATCCACTATCATAGTTCCTGTTTTTTAGTTTTTGCTTGTCTTGTTTCAGCAGTTTTCAGTAGAGTACTGACCTTTTCTAATAGTAACTTTGGCTCTACAGGTTTTTCCACCAATTCATCTACCGGTAGAAGGTGAGGGTGTACTGCCTGACCCGGGAACAAGAAAGCCATCTGCTCTCTTATACCGGTAATAATTAACACGGGAATCTCTCTCAATATTGGATCCTTATTAAGCTTCCGTGCTAACATAATGCCTTCCGCACCTCGCCCCATCATAATGTCGAGTAATAAAATATCGTAGTGCTTGGTCTGTAAAGCTTGAAAGCCTGCTTTCGGATTGTAAGCAACATCAACATTATAATTAGCAGTTTTTAGAATTGATTTGAGACCCTCGACAAAATCTGGATCATCATCAATTATCAATATTTTTTTTTGTTTATTCATCAAGTAACTCCTTTTTGAGAATTTAAAAAGTTTTCAGTATCAAAAGCAAGTTTATTATGTAAATTATTTTTCAGAGCTGGTAAACAAATCACAAAAGTGCTTCCTTTACCTAACTCGCTCTCTACTATTATTGAGCCATTATGAGCTTCGATAATGCGCCTTGTAATGGCTAATCCTAATCCACTACTTTTTTCAGAGACTTGGTTTGATTTACCAACATAAAAATCACTAAAGATGAAGGGAATATCTTCCTTTGAGATACCTACACCATTATCGATTACAGAAATTAAGATCGTGTCTTCTTTTTCTTCAACTTTTACAATTATTTGACTTCCTACACGAGAATATTTGACAGCATTACCAATAATATTTACTAATGATTCTACTAAAGTTCCCTCGTCACCCCGAACGAGATCTATTGGTTCCTTGACCGAAGAGGAAATTTCAATATCTTTGCGCATTGCATGGGTTTGGACGCTCTCTATCGCTTTTGATATTAAGGGAACCACAGAAATCGGTTCAAAGCTTTCTTTGATCTTTTGGATGTCTGCGGAAATTACTCTCAACCAAGTATGAATGAGTTTCAGAAGATCTTCGATACGAGTTTTCATCCTTTCAAACATATTTTTCTGATTTTTTGTTAATTTGCTCGATATTTCTGTCATCAACGCGAACAAATTTTGTTGAATAGCACTCAGAGGTGCTTTCATCTCGTGGGAAACGATGGCAGCAAAATGTTCTTTGAGCATTTCCTTTTCTTTTCTGAGAGCGATGGTTTCTAACACTAATTTCCTTTTTTCAAGCCCCCTTCTAGTGATCAATCGAAGTTCTTCTGGAGCAAAAGGTTTCGGAAGAAAATCGTATGCACCTTTTTTCATGGCTTCTACGGCAGAACTCACTGTAGCATAACCGGTAATGACGACGGTTACTATAGTAGGATCAGAGGCGGAGATTTTCTCCAGTACTTCAAAACCTGAAATTCCAGGCATTTTAAGATCAACAAAAACAAGGTCTGGTAAAAATTCCTGTAAAAGTTCCAACCCAGCAGTTCCATTCATTGCGGTTGCAATATGATAGTCACCACTAGTTAAAATTTCGCTACAAGAATCCAAAACAATCTCTTCATCGTCTATAATTAATATTTTGTACTTGTTATCCACTTTCAAGCCCGCTCCTTTGTTGTCACCGGTAACCTGACGATAAATGTTGTTCCCTTACCGACTTCGCTCTGAACTGAAATAGTACCGTCGTGCTCTTTGATGATTCCATAACTAATCGCCAAACCTAATCCTGTCCCATGACCCATTTCCTTGGTTGTGAAAAAAGGATCAAAAATCCTTTCTACATTATCTTCAATGATTCCATGACCTGTATCTGTAAATTCGATCTCTATGAATTCTTCGATAGGTTCAACTTGCCCACCTTGCGAGGAAAGCGAAGCAGTCTCTAATCTAGTAATCAAAGTAAGTTGGCCATTCCCATCCATAGCTTCGGCTGCATTAATAATCATGTTCATAAACACCTGTTGTATTTGGGCATGGTCAATAACGACAAGAGGTAGATTTTCCTTCAAATCTCTAATGATCTTAATATTATGGAACAGGGCTTGGTCCTCTACTAATGAAACACACTCTTGCAAAATATGATTAATATCAGATGGTTTTTTATGAGGTTTTCTCTGACGAGAAAAATCTAATAATCCTCGGATGATATCTGTACATCGGTTAGCTTGGTTTACAATTTTTTGAACGGATCCTTTCAATGAGTTTTCATTAGGCATCTTTTCGAGCAACAAGTGAGAATAAGCTACAATCCCTTGAAGTGGGTTATTGATTTCGTGAGCCACATCAGCAGCTAACTGCCCAATGATCGCAAGTCTTTCTGACTCCATGATTTTTTTTCTTGCAAAGTCTTTCAACTGTTCATCTCTTTTTTTTAACGCAAAAGCCATGGAATTAAAAGAGTCTGCTAGTTCCCGAAGTTCATCCTTTGATTTGATTTCTACTTTTGTATCCAAATTACCTTTCGCTACTTCTTTAGATGCTGTTACCAACTTTCGGACAGAGCCGGAAATCTTTTGAGAAATAAAGTAAGATAATGTCATCGAAACAAGTACACCCGTGATTGTGATTGCTAAGAAAATAATTATAGTTCGCCGTTCGATGTCAAGGTACTTTTGTTCTAATATACCAACATACAGGATACCTATTATTTGGTTACAAATATCTTTGATAGGTTCATATGCTGTGATATACCAATCGGTCACTACAAAAGCCCGTCCAATCCAAGGTTTACCTTTTTTCACTACCTGATTGTAGACTTCTTCTGCACCGCGTGTTCCGATTGCCCTAAAACCGTATTCATCTTTCACGTTGGTTGAAATTCTCACGTCGTCGAGAAAAATCGTTGACGTGCCGATATCCTTACCCTCATACACCACATTTTGAAAAACTGTTTGCTTTATCTTATCAACAATTTCGAAATTCCTGTTTAATAAAATTCCGCCGTAGATAATACCGATTAAGTTGTTTCGGTAGTCAAAAATCGGGGCCGCCGACTTCAGCATCATACCTGATGTTTCCTCCGTCTCTGCTCTGGTTCTTGCCCTTGGAGTTTCAATAAATTTAAAATAAGCTCTCTCAGCCAGTAGCGGAGATTCTTTGCGTAAATCGTCAGCAGAAATAATAACCGTTGATTTGATCGGTTCTTTTGAAATAAGTGCAGCATGGACAATTTTATCATGCCTCTGATTATCCCCTGATAGCTTCAAATTACTGGTTCGTAATAAAACATTACCATACTGGTCGGTGATAGTTAATACATCAAGTCTTTCCCTATCTTTTACTTTGATCAGTTCATCAGCGGCTTGTTTTATATTTCCGGATAATAATGCATCCTTGAGAAAGAATCTTTCTGCGGTAAACCGAACTACATCGCTAACCTGGTTTAGCTTGTTCAAGTATATCTCTCGACCGGAATTGAGATCCGTGCGTACCCTTTCTTGGGCTTCTGATACTATGCGGTCACCAATTAGCCGAACACCCACGACGCTAAAAACAGCACTTGTGATAACAACGATCATTAGAAAACCCAGCATCAGCTTGCTGGCTATTGGTATTATTCTCTCTCTCTTTTTTATAAAATTTAAATCCATTATTTAATTTACAATCTCAAAACAACCTTTATTTGATATTAGATTATCTTCCATTATATCACGCTGGATCAATTTCACTAATCTAGGAATAGCTACTTCGACTTCTGGGGTACACTTGCATCTAAATGTTGTAATATCGTCCGCTTCTATTCCATATATAATTATTTCATTTGGTATTGCTATATTTAACGCTCTTGCCAAACCTAAAACTTGCTGTAAGTCTATTTGATGTGATGATTTAAGTTTCATTAGGTTCTCGTCAGCCATTTGAACAAATTTGTATATTGTTCCGGGCGGTTGAGTGTGAGTGATGAATGCATCTACGATAATTGCTCGATCATACCCGCTTATGTAATCGAGCAGTTCAATTCCCCCTATCGATAGTTCTTCGATCTTATAATCATTCAAAGGCATAATTTTTTTTAATTCCCGAATAGTATGAATCCCAACGCCGTCGTCGGAGATATATTCGTTGCCAAGACCTATTATAACAGTTGTATCTTTATCCATATTTACAAAATATTGAAAAAAACCGAATTGTAGAGAACTAAAGTTTGACGCAAAAGACTGAACCGAAAAGTAATATCAGTTAATAAATTTATCTTTAATATTAAAGGATTTATAACTTTTTTATATGGTCAACATATATGCCAGCCGCTTGAGGAAAAGTTTAGCCCAAAATGCGTAATATCGAGGTTTTCCCCCGATAATACTTTTCCTGTTCTCTCAATTTTGAAATATTGAAAAGACAATTATTCAAAGGTGAAAAAAGTGTTGAATTTTTCGATAATCGATTTTTCACCACTTTCTTTCGATTGACCAATGCCGGTCGGATGATTGCACCACAATGGCATTAGTGATTCCAGATATTTCCACATTTTTTTTTACTTCTTTAATTGTAAATGCAGATTTCAAAGAATCACGAAATAATTTTTTCTGACGAGCGTCGCAATCGGCAACATACTGTTGAGTAAGTTTTTCTACAATGCTTAAGGATTCAGGGCGAATTAAATCACGAATAAAAATACCAGCATTCTTTTTTGATACTCTATTTATTTCTTGTAATACAGGCAGAGGATCCGGAATATGATGTAATAGACTGTTAGAAATTACTCCATCGAAATAGTTATCGGGATAGGATAAATTTTTTGCATCCACCATCTCCAATTTAATGTTCGATGAAAAAATACATTTATCGACATTCAACTTTCCAACCTTTAACATATTTTCGGAAAGATCGACAGCTATAATTTTTAGTCTAGGATTTCGTTCTAATATCAAAATTGGAATTCTCGCACTCCCTGTTCCTAAATCTAAAATCAAACCTTCGAATGGAAGTAATTCAACAGCACGTTCAGCAAACGAAGTGTTCACCTCGGTAAAATCCATTGCATCGTACTCGAGTGCATCTTCTATTGTATCCATTATTTCGGGTTCTAGTATTCTTTCAATCATATTTTATAAACCTAATTCAGAAGCTCTCGATCTCATAGCATTGATAATAAAGTTAATGTGTTCAGTCAATTCGACGCCTAATTCAGTTGTCCCTTGTATAATCTCATCTCTATTTACATTCTTTGCAAATGCCTTATCTTTCATCTTCTTCTTGACCGATGATGCTTCCAGGTCGGAAATTTTATTAGGACGGACTAATGCACAAGCAGTTATAAAACCACATAATTCATCCACCGCAAACAGAGTTTTAGCCATTAACGTTTCGCGTGGAACATTTGTAAATGATGCATGCCCAAGGATTGCAGTGCGGATTTCTTCAGATACTCCCCTCTCTTTTAATATTTCCGAACCCTTTAACGGGTGATCGGGTATGTTTGGATACATTTCATAATCAAAATCGTGCAGAATACCAACTACTCCCCACTTCTCTTCGTCCTCACCGAACTTCTTTGCGTATGCTCGCATCGCCGCTTCGACTGCGTACATATGTTTACGCAAAGCATCGTTCTTTGTGTATTCGTGCATTAAGTTTAAAGCATCTTTCTGTGTCATATTTTTTTTAACAGGTTATAATTAATTAAAGCATGGTGATATCAAACTACTTTCACAACTACTAACGTTATGTCATCCGACTGGAACGAACCACTGTAGTTTTTAACTATTTCCACGATGCGATCAAGAATGTATTTGGCAGATTCTTTCGAATACGATTTAATGAGTGATAGAATTTTTTCCTCGCCGAACTCAATACCATCCTGATTCATCGCCTCACTTACACCATCTGTAAAAAGGAGCAAGATATCGCCAGGTTGGAGATTAACAGTTTCTTCTTCATACGGCATCAGGTCTTTCATAACTCCTAGAATTAGTCCCCCCTTTTGTAAACGTTCCACCGTTCCATTTTTGTGGAGCAGAAAGGGAGGATTATGGCCTGCATTCACATATGAAAATATTTTCTTTTGTGTGTTAATACATCCCCAAAAGAAAGTTACAAACCTGTCGTTCCCTGTACTTTCGTTAATTAAATCGTTTACTCTTTTGGTCAACTCAGAAAGTGAAATATCGAACGGCACTAAAGCTCTTATCATTGCTTGCAAATTAGCCATTAAAAGAGATGCCGGCATTCCTTTACCTGAGACATCGCCTATCGCAACGATATATTTACTATCGCTGCATTTTATCAAGTCGTAATAATCACCACCAACTTGTTTCGATGATATATTGATTGCAGCTACGTCATAGCCATCCAACTTAGGTAGGTTTTTTGGTAATAAACCATATTGAATATCCCTTGCAATTAATAGCTCATCTTCCATTTTTTGTTTTTCTATGGCTTCTTCAAACAAACGTGAATTCTCCAGAGATATAATCGCCAGATTTCCTAATGAATATAAGAATTCCATATCGCTTTGTGAATAAAGCTGGTTATTCATTTTATTTCCTAACGCAATAATTCCTTTTACCTTGTTATGAAGATGAATAGGAACAAGAATCTTTAAACCAATTTCATGTAATTGACTTTTAATATTTTTAGAAAGCTTTATCGAAGATATATATGTTGGTGCTTCGATTTCACCGAAATATTCTAATATTTGTTTGTTTAACGGATTTTTTAATCTCGATGCAATTACTTCCAACTTTTCTGAATCCTTCAAACAAATCGCATATTGATACGTGCCAATTTGACCGATTAGAGATAAAGTAAATATTTTTATAAGTTTCTCGCGGTCTAATACGATGTTGAATTCTTTACTTAAGTCGAACAGAGTATTCAACTCGTGAATTTTTCTGTCTAATTCCCGGTTTATCTTTTTAAGCTTATCTATATTCAGTTTCTCTTCGATAGCTGTAGAAGCGATGTTTGCCAACGATTTGAAGTATGTAGTTTCGTCTTTGCTTAATTTTTTCTTCGTAACTCTTCTGACTCCTACAATCCCCACGATATTGTTTTTAGAAATCAATGGTATTGAAATATTGATTTTATTTTGAAGCAATAATTTAACCCACTTTCCCCGTTGAATTTCTTTGGGAGTAAGATATATAAGACCTTTAGGAGGTTTTTTAATAGTTAACGATTGGGTGTGCAGCGTAAATCCTCTCGCAACCTGCACTCGATAAGAATTTTCTTCATTCTTCAATAAAATAATTCCACTTGAGCACAACAACTTCCCCATAGCAGTTAACAAAAAGTGATTAAGTATGAATTTTATATCTGTAGAACTATTGACGATTCGACTGAATTCGAAAAGAGAATTTATGTCGAATAGATTTATTGAGGTCTTCATTTGTAGATTAATTTTTATACTTAATTAACCGGACTGTATTGCACTTGGTTTGATTTACATTATATTCTACTTTATCGACTAATGATTTTATCAAATACATACCTAGGCCACCTTTTCGATATTTCATTATATACGATTTAATATCGGGAGTTTTTATCGCTTCAGGGTCAAAAGAAATTCCGTAGTCAGTGAGCTTGACTTCGAATTTTTCGTTGTTCGGCTTAACTTCAATCTCAATAATTTTATCCGGAATGTACTTATACGCATGTTTGATAATATTCGTGCACGCTTCATCAACAGCTAATACAATTTTGTTTACAGTATCTTCGTCGAAACCGAAATTGAGAGCCTCTTTGTTCACAAAATTTCGCACTTTTACTAAACTTTCTGTTTTGCTAAAAATTTTTAGTTTAAGCTGTTTACTAATATTTTTCGTACTCTTACTCAATGTTTTACGAATTTTTTTAAAGCTTCCATCTCGGTGTTGTATATTTCGTATAGCAACGGAAAGCCAAGAATATCGAAGACGTTAAATATTTTGGGCGACATATTAGTCAGTTTAATATCTCCTTTATTTTTGCGCACTTCTTCTATATAAGCCATAAAAACACCTAACCCCGCGCTACTTATGTATGAGAGGTTTTTACAATTCACGACGATGTTATATTGTTTGCTGTTCACTAATTTCAGTAAGGCGTTTTCTAACTCCGGTGCTGTGTGTGCATCGAGGTAACCTTTTAGGTCGACTATCTTAGCGTTTGGACCTTCTCTAAAATTAATTTTGAAATTCCTCATATCTAAATCCTTTTGTATTTAACTTTTCAACCACTTTAAAATTATTAACGTGACGTCATCTTGAGGCGATTTGTTATTCATATGTTGATTCACCGCATGAATTATTTCGTCACGAATATCGAGTGCCGATTTATGATAGTTTTTCCGGACGACTTCCATCAATCGGGCATAACCGAATTCGTCTCCTTCGGGTAACATAGCTTCGGTAATCCCATCAGTGTAAAATACGCAAACATCGCCATACCGAAGCTGAGTTTCTTCTTCCTTGATGTATCTTTCAAATGATGTTGATACACCCATACCGATACCGATTCCTTCAGTCCTTAGATAACAGATTTTATCTTTTGAAGCTACTAAAATCGGACAATGTCCGGCGCGTGCACTCTTCAATATACCTGTTTGTAAATCGAGGACAGCGTATATCAAACTTATAAACGATCGCTTATCGATACTAGTAGATATTGCTTGATTCGCTTTTGTAATAAACTCCGTAGGTGAAGGATACATATTACAGAGAGATTGAAAAATACCTTTCATTTCCGCCATATAGAAAGCAGCAGAAACACCCTTACCAGAAACATCACCAATGACGATCGCTAATTTGTTATTATCGAGTAGTACAAAATCGTAATAATCGCCGCCAACCTCAAAAGCGGGAGTCGATAGGGCTTCAAGCTGTATCTGATTTAAAGTGGGTAATTTTTGAGGTAATAGTTTTTTCTGCATCTCATGTGCAACAGTCATTTCACGAACCAACCGTTCTCGCTCCAATGACTTCTCGATTAATCTTGAATTATCAATCGCAATCGCTGCTTGGTCGGCAAATGCTGAAATAACCTCCACATCTTCCTTGTCGAATCCGTATTCTATATCTTTAGTAGTATATAATATTCCGATCAATTGTTCATGCGAGATCAAAGGAACAACCAACATCGAACCAATTTTAATATCAACGTCTTTTATATGCATTGTTCTTTTATCTTGAAAAGTATTATCAATAACTATCGGAGTTTTTCCGCCGATTAAATCTTTCCGTATTGCGATAAAATTTTCGATTTCATTGATGGCAATATTTCGATTTGCTACGACTTGAACTGAATAATTTGAATCAATAAAGCCATTATTGTATCCTTTAGTTTCTGCTGTAGTCTGAATGATTTCGAGCCATGATGATTTTGCTTCACACACTTGTAGTGTCATACTCGTAACCGAATTCACTAATTCTTCAAAATCGAACACTTGGGTTACGAGTTTGCTTAAATAATGAAGAGAAGAAACCTCGCTCCTTTTCCTGTCGAAAGCTTCAGCGGTTGGCAAGTGAAATAGTGTTCCGATTAATGCTACTCCAAAAAAAATCGCTCCGAATAAAAATGTACCATCGATAAAAGTTTTTAACGGAAAAGAATAATACAACAAATATTTTCCGATATTTGCCGATTCCGAAATATTGAATTTCAAGGCAATAAAAAGTGCTAACAAAAATAAACTATAAACAATGGTTAATATTTTTTCTTTTCTTGAAAGATATACAATCCATGATAACCTAAAGGAATTAAGTAAAATTAACAAAATTAAAACGACATATAGAATGTATGAGACCGTTCTCGATTCATACGGATTTAAATCGACTGTAGATAAGGACGCTGCTATTAACCCAATAATTAAAAACAAAAAATTCCTACTTGTATAACTGCGACGTTTATGAAAAATAACATCCTTGAGCAAGAGAAGAATAATTATAGCGCTAACTCCTAGAACCGCACTAAGAACGTTAGCAATAATTATTGAGGAAAAATTTATAGGATTAAGTTGGAAACTTTTTATTTCGAATTCAGCCGGTAAGATTTGTGAAATAAGCAAAGATACGATGAACACCAAAACAGTAAGAATCAATATAGCAACTAATCGCTTGAGCGGAAAAGATTCTCGTTTCCAGTAAAGTTTGATAAACAGAAACAGAGCAATGAAGCCGATGATTATAGTAATATCCTTGAAAAGAGTTATCGCATAATCTCCCATTTCGATATTCTTTTGAATAATAATCAAGAGGAGAGCTAACATTAAGAAACTTATACCTGTAATCAGATAGAATAGTTTTCGAACCGGATATGGAGTCGGAAGCTTCATAGTTTAAATTTTGATACTCATCCAACTCTTTGAGTGGAATTTAAGATAATTAAAAGTTAAGAACAATAAAACATAAACAGGTAACGCACCCCAAGCACCGATTATTCCACCTTCCAACAAAATGCCGAATACATATGTTAAAGGTAAAAAAATTATCCAGTGGGTAACAACTTCTACAACCATGACATAAACTGTAGCTCCGGCTGCTTGCAGAGCGTTAGCGAGTATGATTCCGCCGCCATAAAATATTTGAGCGATACCGGCAATACGCAATAGAGGCCTAGCCAAATTAATTAATTCGTTGTTATTTGTAATAAACCTTAAAACTACATCTGGACAACCGTTGAATAATATTCCTATGAATATTGCAAAGAGAGTACCCAATTTTGCTGATTCGAATCCGTAAATTTGAGCACGTAAAGGATTTTTTCTGCCTAAAGATTGTCCTACCAAAGTTTGAGCAGCCACCCCCAAACCGAAACACGGAATAAAACAAATAAACAATGCGCTCGTAACAATCTGACTTGCAGCTTGTTCTGAAGTGCCAATAATACCCGCAACAGCTATAAAAATTAAAAATCCCAACAAAATCAGAATATTTTGTAGCGAAACCGGCATTGATATTTTAAGTATTTGAAAAATTATTTCTTTTGAAATATGAAATCGCTTAAAGTAACCGTATGTAATTCGATATTGTTTTAGAAATGTTACAATAAAGAAAAATAACCAACCGATGACCATACTAAAAAATGATGAGATACCAGCACCCGCCAAACCCATTTTCGGAAATCCCAAATTACCATAGATAAATAAAAAGTTACTAATAATGTGTACGATCATAACTATTATTGCTGACCAAAAAAAAATTTTTGTATGACCAATACCGTAGAAAAAAGCTCGATAAGTAACTATCATTAAAAAGAAAGGTAATCCTAAAAAACGGTAACTTAAATATTCCGCACCTTCCTTAGCCACAAAAGCATCTTTAGAAAAGAAATCCATTATCTCATATGCGTAAGAATAACCGATTACAGCACATAATACTCCCAACGTAACAGAAAGAGTTAATGAATTATTAAGGACATCCGCTACACCTGTTACATCTCCACCGCCTTGTCTTCTCGCAATAAGGACGTGTGTACCCGTACTCATACTAGAGAAAAAACTTGTAACTGTCCAGGATGCTAAAAAAGCGATACCCAGTGCCGCTAAAGCGATTGTTGAATTTTCCAATCTTCCCACCATTGCGGTATCTATCAATGATAAGATCATTTGTGTAAATAAACCCCCTACGATTGGTACTGCGATAACCATTATATCGGAAAATATTATTTTATCGGGAATTAACTTCATACGGTTATTCAACCGAAAAGATGTCTAATATTTTTAGAAAATTGATTTAGTACGAATATAAGGCAATAAACCGATCAACCTCACGAGCAGCAGGATGATTCGGATATTCATTTTTAATTCGTTTAAAAATATCGATTGCTTTTGTTTTCTCTCCCGCAGTCCCGTAATTTTTTGCTGCCAAATTCAAGTATCCTGGAGTTCGAGACTGATCTAATACCTCGTTAGCAGCTTTGTGATAATACTTTGCTGCTTCTAAATTATTGCCTTTTCTTTCGTGGCAAGCAGCTTCACCAGCATAAGCAGAAGCTTGAAGCGATCGATCACTCAAGCTAAGTTTGCTAAACTCCTTGAGTGCCTGATCTGTTTCACCTATCATATAATACGAGTTCGCTAAGTAGTAGCGGGCTAATTTTCCAGAGTTAGAACTACCATATTCTTCCACGATACTCTTCAAACCTTTTATTCCTTTCTGGGGTTGACCATCAATAGCTGAATGATAGTCGTTTTTATCATAGAAATTAAATATCTTTCCTAATTCAGATGCGGCAATTTCATTATTCTTTCGTGCGTTATTAAGATAAAATATTACGGCGATTATAATAACTATTAAACCTGTAGTTGCGTACGAGATGTACTTTTTATTATTGTAGTAGAAATTTGTTACCTTTGTATAGGTCAAAATTAAAGGGTCAACTTTCATCTCTTTTCTAGTTATTTTCTTTTTAGGTTTAAGCATCCTTCTATCCTTTTCAGTTAATTATGATTTTTTGGTTTAATAAATATTTCTATATCCGATAAAAGACTTATCTTAGCCAATAGTCGATAAGCCTTGTCGGATTAAAAGTACGCCCGGCGCGATTCGAACGCGCGGCCTACAGCTCCGGAGGCTGTCGCTCTATCCAACTGAGCTACGGGCGCATACTACATAGTCTATGATTAATAACTACTGGTTAATCAGCAATTGACTATTAGCAATTACCAATCGACAATTAATCATCCCCACAACTCATAAAATTGCGGGATTTTTTTAACGATTCAAATTACAAAAAATATCTGTTTTTAACAAATAAAATAATTATATTTGTTATAAAAATATGACAATTGAGACTACAAATTCGATCGGAAAACATTTCCCTCCATTTCCAGAACTCAAATTTGAGAGTGTGAAGGTGAAGAAAATAATTCAAAATCATACTAATTTCGTAATAACCTCACACGTCAACCCCGATGGCGATAGCCTCGGCTGTGAGCTTGCCCTTGCCCAGTTCCTCCGAAAGATTGGTAAGTCAGCCACAATTCTCAACCACAATAAAACACCTAAGTTTTATGAATTCTTGGATAAGCAAAATGAACTTATAAAATTTCATC
>JBBINX010000030.1:0-23230 GCA_037443685.1 Ignavibacteriales bacterium | reverse complement strand
CGATAGCACTGGAACGGGATTGTACGGTTTAAGTTCAGCAGCTCCAAAAGATTTTGTGTTGTTGTACGATAACGTTGCCGGAAGCGGAAGACCCATATCGGCATCTTTCATCGAAAGTGACGGAACTGATAACACGACGACTAATAATTATAGTGCGTTCTATGCCAATAACGTTAATGGAGTTGACGGAGCATACGGTGTAGTCTTACCTAATCTGTTACCTAACGGAATCCGCCGTGTAGAGCGTAGGTCATTAATTACTGGACAAATAGTTTCTTTCGCAACTGATGCAGACGGTATTTGGCCAAGTGGTGCTAACACTATCAATCCTACGGGTGGAACTACAGCGATTGTTTTAACTAATTCAGATGCACCATTGCTAACAAGAGTGAAGGATATATCGGGTCCGCCTCAATCGTATTATCTCGACCAGAATTATCCAAATCCATTCAACCCTACAACAAAAATTGAATATCAACTACCTTTCGAAAGCAAAGTTACTTTGAGAATATACAATTTACTCGGTCAAGTTGTTGCAACATTAGTGAATGGTGTTGAATCTGTTGGTTACAAATCGGTTGATTGGAACGCACGCGGACTAGTAAGTGGAGCGTATTTCTATCAATTAGAAGCTACTAACTTATCCGATCCGACAAAATCATTCACACAAGTCCGAAAAGTGCTTCTCTTGAAGTAAAAAAGTTTAATAGAACACAGATTTTCGCTGATGCAACGGATAAATTCGTAGGATCCTTGCCTGTCCGACGCACATTCCCAAGGGGATCCCTTTGTGACTTTGGACCGGCGGGGAGGTGTGTTTGTTCGTGTAGTATTACATTAAGCATTATAGTAAAAAAACTCAACAATTTGGAGAATAAAACAAATATGAAAGAATATTTACTCATAGTTTTTTTCTTTTGTATAATAATAACTCAAACACTTTTTGCACAAACAGTAGAACAGCGACAATGGCTTAGGCAATTTGCTGATGAAAAGGCAAATCAATGGCATTACGAACGTGCATATGCCGAAAGTTTAGCAAAAGTACTAAATATTCCAATCCGGCAGGAATATCCTGACGGTTCGGTGATTGAGTTGCAGAGGTTCGAATTTGGATTACCACAGTATTACAAAACTGATAATCTAAATGCGGCAAAAACTATTTCGACCGATAAAACCTGGCCCAGTGGAGGTGGTGGGTTTTCACTGACCGGTTCTACAGATACGCTTGGCATTTGGGATGGAGGGAAAGTACGCGATACTCATCAAGAATTGACAGGAAGGGTAATATTAGGCGACGAAGCTTCAAGTCTCTCTGCCCATGCTACACACGTTGCAGGAACGATGATTGCAACGGGTGTAGTGGCAATTGCAAAAGGTATGTCGTATCAAGGTCGAATAAGGGCTTATGATTGGAACAGTGATCAAAGCGAGATGGCTACTGCTGCAGCAGCAGGCTTACGAGCTTCAAATCATTCCTATGGCTATATTAGAGGTTGGTATTATAGTGGAGGTTGGCATTGGTATGGTGATTATTCTGTCAGTACAACTGAGGATTACCAGTTTGGTTTTTACGATTCTGAAGCTCAAGCGTGGGATAATATCGCTCGAAATGCTCCATATTATTTAATGGTTAAGTCTGCAGGAAATGATCGTTTACAAGGACCTACATCGCAACCTGTTACTCATACACATTTTGGTAGCGGTAGTTACACATGTGTACACGACCTCGATGGCGGTCCAAACGGATATGATTGTACGAGTAATATGGGTGTTGCCAAGAATATATTTACTATCGGTGCAGTTGACGATATTGTAAATGGTTACTCGCAACCAAGCGATGTTGTCATGTCGAGCTTTAGCTGTTGGGGTCCTACAGACGATGGAAGAATTAAACCAGATATTGTGGCAAATGGTGTAGAATTATACTCCTGTCACTCACAAGCCAATAATACTTATGCCATAACCAGTGGTACTTCAATGTCGTCACCAAACGTTACTGGCTCGCTTGGACTTTTACTCCAATATAGAAAAATAATTGCCGGTAACAATCCTATGCGCTCATCTACACTTAAAGGACTTGTAATCCACACAGCCGATGAAGCTGGCTCGAATCTAGGTCCGGATTATGTCTTTGGTTGGGGCTTAATGAATACACACAAAGCCGCTCAGGTAATGCATTTAGATTCGGCGCAGGGTTTAAACAAATACATCCGCGAGTTAACACTTAGCCAGGGCCAAACCATTGATATTCCTGTTTACTCAGATGGAACACAACCACTGCGTGCAACAATATGCTGGACTGACCCGGCCGGCACACCACCTATACCTTCAGTCGATCCACCCGATATTATGCTTGTCAACGATATTGACCTTCGTATTATTGGTGGAGCTACAACATATAATCCTTGGATTTTGGATCGTAATAATCCATCTGCTGCAGCTACAACAGGTAACAATATACGCGACAACGTTGAGCAAGTTCATATCGCATCACCATCGTCTGGTTTTTATACAATCAGAGTTTCACACAAAGGAACATTGTCAGGTAGTTCGCAGATCGTCTCTTTGGTAATTACAGGAATGGTGCCAACGGGAACATTAAGTATTCAGAACACAATTCAAACAGATCCAAAAAAATTCCAGTTTTCAATTTATCTGAAAAATACAGGTGGACTAAGCTTTGGTTATCTTGCAGGACAATATCATTTCGATTTTAATAAAAATATATTAGGTAGCGGGACCGGAAGCATGGCAATTTTATCATCCGACCTTCCGACAGCATTTAGACCCATAAATCCAACTGTAGTAACATCAACAACGCCTGGGCAATTAAGATGGGATGCGAACTCGAATTCAAATGGTGGACCGATTTTAAATCCGGGAGATTCAATAAAAATAATGACTGTTGAGTTCACAAGTACTGATAATTTATTACCTTTTACTCCTGATTTAGCATGGCGGACATCAGGCAGCCCGCAAACAATACTAACCAGATATATTTCAGGTAATAGCGGTTCAGGAACGACCCTAGCAGTTTCTGGTTACTATAATTGGGGAGGAAATCCTCCTTTGCCAGTTCAACTTTTGTCCTTTATTGGAACACTCGTCACTAATAACAACGTCAAATTAGAATGGACAACAATCAGTGAAATTAACAACTACGGTTTCTATGTACAAAAGTATAATTTATCAGTTAATGGATTTGAAACAATCGAAGAAAGTTTCCAGCCAGGTACTGGTTACACGTTAGAACCACAATACTACACCTGGACGGATGAGTCCACATTAGAAAATGAAATCCAATATCGCTTGAAACAAGTTGACAATGATGGTCTGATTAATTATTTCGGACCAATTACCGTATTCAAGGATCCAACTAACGTAAGAGATATGGAGCAGGTGCCTGCATTGTTTAAGTTATATCAGAATTATCCAAATCCGTTTAACCCGTCAACAGTTATCAATTGGCAGGTGGCTATCAGCGGTTATACTACTTTAAAAGTTTATAACGTACTCGGTAACGAAGTAGCCACACTGTTTAGCGGCGACGCCGAAGCTGGTAAAATATATAGCATCAAGTTTGATAACACTGAATTAAGTACCGGACTTTACTTCTACAAACTCCAAAGCGGAAAAAATGTTGAAGTGCGTAAACTAACTCTTGTTAAGTAAAATACAAAGTTTTGTATATCGGTTCCTTCGATTCTTCCCGTTCTGAGTTAGTCAGACCGGTAGACTCGAAAACCTGCAAATTTTGAAGGTGCTCTGGTAGATTGGGGGCAGCGAAATGATAACGAGGGCAAAAGGATAATGTTGTTGAGGTAATCTTTATGAAGTGAACGACTCACTTTCAATATCGCTTCACTAAGGGAATTAAGTAGCACTTAGCTAAGTATATAAAAAACCCTGTCCAAATTACTTGAACAGGGTTTTCTGTTGTAGCGGGAGAGGGATTCGAACCCACGACCTACGGATTATGATTCCGACGCTCTAACCGGCTGAGCTATCCCGCCAAATAATTGTTTAAAATATAGAATAAATTCGTAAAAAATGCAAGGATTTTATTATATTGTATTTGTATGACAACGCCAGATACAAAAAAAATTGATAAAGCTTTCGAATACTGTGCTGAGATTACAAATCGGCATTACGAAAATTTTCCCGTTGCATCGTTATTGTTACCAAAAGAAAAACGTCCTTACATACAGAGTATATACGCCTTTGCTCGTATCGCAGACGATATCGCCGACGATGAAAATGTCGATCAGCAAACACGTCTGCAAAAACTTGAAGAGTGGGAAAGATTGCTGAAAGAGTGTTATGAAGGTAAAGCTGACCATCCAGTATTTGTTGCCCTGAAAGAAACCGTCTCGCGCCTCAACATCCCGATTGATCCGTTAGCGAATCTTTTAAAGGCATTTAAAATGGATGTCGTAAAAAACCGTTTTAATAATTTTGATGAAGTAATCCATTACTGTGAATTATCGGCTAATCCTGTCGGGCGCCTGGTGTTGATGATTTTTGGTTATAAGAATGATGAATATTATAAGCTTTCCGATTCAATTTGCACAGCACTTCAGCTTACAAATTTTTATCAGGATGTAGCTATTGATTTAAAAAAAAATAGGGTTTATATTCCAGAAAATGAAATTGTATCGGTTGACTATAGTGAAGAGAAATTATATCAGACGCAATACAATAAGAACTTTGTATCATTGATGAAGATACAGATTGACCGTGCACGTGGTTATTTCTATGCCGGTTCAGGATTACCGTCACTCGTGGATAGGGATCTTCAATTAGAGTTAAAACTGATATGGTTTGGCGGTATGCAAGTTTTAAAAAAGATTGAGCGAAAAAAATATAACGTGTTCTCAAAAAGAATTAAGTTACATCTGTTAGACAAAATATTTATTTTTCTTAGAAGCTTATTCTATAACGATTTAACTAAATACAGGAAACGCAATATATGGGATCTGACTTAGCGGCTTCAATCACTAAAGGCAGTCAAACAAGTTTTAAGTATTCATTCTCTTTCTTACCAAAAGAACAACGTTCCGCATTGAATACAGTCTATGCTTTCTGTCGAACGACTGATGACATTGTAGATAACGAACAGGACGAAAGCAGAAAAGCTATACTCCTAAGGAAGTGGCGAATGGAACTTGGAAAAGCTATAAAGCACCGTTCGAATTATCCACTTCTGAATCAACTTTCTGTTATTGCAAAAAAATTCAATATACCTGTTCAACATTTTTACGAGTTGATAAAGGGCGTTGAGATGGATTTGAATAAAAACAGATATAAGACTTTCGAAGAATTGCGGAAGTATTGTTATCACGTGGCTTCCTCAGTCGGTTTGATGAGCATTAAGATATTCGGTACATCGAATGATCGGGTTTTGAAGTATGCCGAAAATTTAGGTATCGCTTTACAACTTACAAATATACTTCGCGACATCAAAATAGATGCAAAATATAACCGCATATACATTCCAGAAGAAGATATGAAAAGGTTCGAATATTCGGAGGATGACATATTTAATTCAACTTACAATTCTAATTTTATTAAACTTATGGAATTCGAGACTAGTCGAGCAGAAGAATTTTTCAAAATCGCGCAAGAATCCCTAAAACCCGAAGATAGAAAGTTTTTATTCGCTCCCAAAGTAATGGAACGAATATATTATCATACTCTCCTACGTATTAAAGCGAATAAATACAACGTATATGCTAAGTCGCTTAAGCTATCAAAATTTTTACAACTTCTTATTGCACTAAAATATTTATTCAAACATCGAATATTCAAAATCATATGACAGGTGATGTTGTTGTAATAGGCGGCGGATTAAGTGGTCTTGCTACTGCGCTTGAATTATCGAATTCAGGCGCAGATGTAATCCTTTGCGAGCAGAACAACCACCTCGGAGGTCGCACATATTCATTCATCGATAAGACTACAGGCGACGTAGTAGATAATGGGCAACATCTTCTTGTAGGGGCTTACCATAATACTATTAAATATCTTGAATTAATCGGGACCCGACATTTAATTAGCTCACACAAACAATCTCGCTTACATTTTCATCATCCAACATTAGGAATTCATACTTTTGAGATTGACAAGCTTCCAAAACCATTCGACTTTACATTAGCAATGCTTAAGTTTAAAATTTTACCTATGAGTGATCGTCGAAAGTTATTGAGAGTAGGATTAGAATTGAATAGCTGGGATAACACATTAACTAATAAACTATCGCGACTAAGTGTTGCGGAATGGTTATCGACCCTCGGTCAATCCGAAAAAAGCCGAAAGTACTTTTGGTATCCTTTGGTTCTATCTATTATGAATGAGACGCCGGAAAAAGCATCGGCATTATTATTTGCCCGTTCGCTAAAACAAACTTTTCTCGAACGTAAAAGCGATTCAGCTATCTTGATTCCAAAAGTTGGCCAAACAGAATTATATGTAATAAATGTAATCGAGATGCTGAAAAAAAATGGTGTAAAAATATTAACGGGTACTCCAGTAAATTCACTACTTATTGATAATAGTAAAATTGTAGGAGTCGATGGAGGTTTGAAAATAAAATCAAAATATGTGGTGAGCGCGATCCCGCACTGGAAATTATTAAATCTCCTTCCTCAAGAACTATTGAAAAACGAAAGGTTCTCAGTGCTTGAATTTTTTGAATCCTCACCCATTATATCCGTACACCTTTGGTATGAGAAGGAAGTATTCACCAATACTTCTATGCATATCGAATTTATGGGTTTAATTGAACGCAATCTTCAGTGGATTTTTAATCGGCGGCGACTATTTGGTGAAGAAGGAAAACGTGGTGATTATATTTCAGCAGTAATCAGCGCTGCATATGATTATATCGATCTTTCCAAAGAAAAAATAATTGAGATTGCAAAGAATGAGCTTCAAGAAATATTTCCCAGTACCAAACAAATAAAAGTCCGACACTCACTTGTTATTAAGGAAAGGCGTGCAACTTTTTCAGCGACGAATAGAGTTGAACAATTTCGTCCAGGTCCAGAAACACACATTGATAATTTTTTTCTTGCTGGTGATTGGACGAACACAGGTTTACCCGCAACGATAGAAGGGGCAATTTCGAGCGGGTTTAAATGTGCAGAATTAATTAAGAACGCTGGTTAATAAGTTATTCTGTAAAAAATTATTTAAAATCTTAGAAACGGGTATTTAACAAATAGGTTTTAATTTAACCCAATCCGCCTTTGGCGGACTAAGTCGTGGGTTACTGAAAAAGAGGAAATATACACTGTTTGAACAGTATCAGAATCTGTTGTATCTACAGTCATTCTAATTGTTTACTTAAAGATTAATCGTAATTGAAAAAGTATGGACTGCACCGAAGTCGTTTCTGGACGGTACGAATGCATAATCTACTATAAAAATATTATACTTGAAGCCCAACCCGGTAGACAAAAAACGTGCATTGTAGCCGGTTTGAAATCCCAAGCGTAAAGCAAAAGTATTATCGTATTCGAACTCTGCACCAATGTTTAGATGATTTTTTTTCTCTGGTAAAATTCTTACTAAGTCGGTAGTACCGGTAATCGTTGAATTTAGAGATTGGATAGTTTGCGATTTTGTCGCACTGAATCGCAATGTAGTTGGGAGAGTAGTAGATTCATTTCTCAGTGGGTTCATCGAACCGATATGTGTCGTCGAAAATGCAACGTTAAAATCAAATGGAGTTTTGTAAACGACACCAAAGTCGAAAGCCTGACCCGATGCTTCATCTACCAAGATTTTTTCGTAAAGGAATTTTCCAGTTAACCCGACATTAAAGTTATCGAAACAATAGACTGTCGATAAACCGATGGCTAAGTTTCGCGAAGTAAAAGCACCTTGAGAAGGTCCCGGCACAGTCCTTATTGGAATCTCCCCAACACTTGTGGAATTAAAACTTAGACCGAAACGAAATTTATCCATAGGTATAACAACGCTAAGAAATTGAGAACGTGTGTCTTGCAGCCATTGTCGGTGCATAAGCATGATTTGTGTTTTATCGGATAAACCGAGAGTAGCCGGATTATAATGCATACCCGAAGGATTGGATTCATCAAGTGCGAATGCCTCGCCCATAGCTATAGCACGTGAACCAATTCCTAATTTTAAAAATGACATACCTGATTGTCCAGTTTGCGGTAGAACATTTTCCTGTAAAGTTAAAAATAATAAAGAGATTAGAATATATTTTGTCATATTAAAAAATTATTGAGAGTGATACTAAATGAACACCACCTATTGAGAATGGTTCCAGAACATAAGCATAAGTGATTATTGGAGTCCAGTCGTCAAACGGTTTGTTGATACTAAAACCAAAAGTGGGTTTGATGCCTAAGGTATTATTATTCACATCCCATCGATCAATACCTGAGCGAATTGTAAAATACTCGTGAAGCACAATTTCGCTGCCTAGACGAATATGATTAGTTTTTACAGAAGTATTTTCGAATTCAACTGCAATAGTACCTAATCGGTCAGGTAGTTTATAAGCAACAGCCAATCGTCGCATATTTGGAAATTTATCAGTTGTTTGTCCACCGGACTGTCCGTAGATCGGAGCTGTATTCCATTTGTAATTAGAACCCAAATCCTGAAATGCGAGTGCGATTGTAATATTTTCAGTTGCTTTAATTAAGGTGCCGAGGTCAAAACCGACGGTAGTAGAGCTCACCTTATCATACAAGCTATAATAAAAAAGTTTTATAGTAATACCTAATGAAACGTTCGGATGAATTCTGTTTCCAAAGGCGAGGTAAAATTGATTCTCGGAAGTCGATAAATCTTCTATATGATAACCATCGTAATCTCTGCTATCTATGTTTCTTACACCCGCATTAATAATACCAAAAGATAATCCAGCCGTCGGCTTGATGTTTTGTGTATAGCTTAAAAAGTTTATATACCTGTCGAATGGCATAAATCCTAAAGATATACTTGCAGTTCTCTGCTCAGCGAAAGGAGTTAAAGCAGGATTGTAATAACTGCTAATCTCGCCGCTTGTAATTGCAGTCATCGAATTACCCATTCCAATTCCTCGGCTGCCAAAACCCAATCGTCCGAAGGCGCCTGCATATCCACCAATTTGTGAATAAGTAATGTTGGTTGCAAATAAAACTAAAAGGATATATGAAATATATTTTTTCACAAGCTTAATTCATTTCTCTATTTAAGCACCATAATTTTCCCCCAGGTGGGTTCGTCATCGTCAATTCGAACTTGGTAAAAATACACTCCGTTGGCAGCGAATCTTCCGGTATCATCGCGACCGTCCCATATTTCATCGTGCTCATTTTTCCCCGAACGTGAGGCATTTCGAATTACTGTTCTAACTCTATTCATTCCAAAATCGAATATATCTATGCTAACCAAAGCGTCTCTACCTTGCGTACTGTAATGAATACGAGTGTATCCATCATCAGGAGCAAATGGATTTGGATAAGCGTAAGTGTTTTTACTGTTTCCTACCCGCTCGAATCTTCTTAATATTTTCCACTTTGCGCCGAATGGATTTTCAGCGTTATCCAAACTCATAGCCATACCATCGCCAGTCCCAATGAAAACCGTATCATTTTGAACCCCCACAGAAAAAACTGAGGTAGTGGTGATAATTTGACGCGTTTCGCTATCCATAATCACATTTGACCGACTGAAAGATAAACCTAAGTCTGCCGTTCTGTATATACCTATTTCGGTCGCGATATAAACAATTGAATCTTTGAAAGCAAAATCGTAAGCTTTAACACCTCGTAGAAGATTAGTCCAAGTTTGCCCGCCGTTTTCGGTGTAACTAACTCCGAACTCTTCACGCTGGTCTTCAGCTTTCCAATTCGTAGTCCATATTCGGTTGATGTTGTTGTAGCGTTGTTGTTTGGTAGTAATAACCCAGTTGCCTAATATAGGAAAGTCTTGATTTTGTCGGTTGAATTTTTTCCAACTGATACCACCATCAGTCGATTTATTTATTCCGCCTGCGGTTCCACACCAAATTGTGTCATTGTCTATCGCTAATACAGAGAAAGCAAGAAAATTGTTATTCTTTCTCGGGTCGTAGTAGAAATTTATAGTGTCAGTAGGTTTGATGCTCGATAGATTGTCCGGCGGTAAGATTATGCGATTCCATTTTTGGCCGTTGTTAGTTGAATACCGTAATCCACTTGCCCAACTTGCAATCCATACTTTTCCTCGTGCAAGTGAGAGGTCGAAAGTAACATTTTGTTCCGGTACGATTACGGGTAAAATTCTGATTGTATTGATACCATATATTTCGATGCTATCGCCTCGTTGGTCTAAGGTTTGACTAATGTAACTCCAGGTAAGCCCACCGTCCGTTGAGAATGTATAACCACTACCTGTTTGTATTTTATTATTTTCTTTTTCTTTTAAATAACCGGTTGCAGTCCAGATTGTATCCTTAACAACATCAAGAGCATATATTCCATAATTCGCAAATTCAGGTTTGTCTCTAAAATTTGTCCAACCTCTACCACTATTTGTAGATTTAGCCAAACCTTTACTTGTTCCAATCCATAAAATAGAATCTCGAATTGCCATTTGTGATACACTGTTACTTGGAAGTAGAGAGTTCTCATTTAAAACTTTTGAGAATTTGAAATATATTGGCAAACCTTCTTGTGCGTTTAACTCCAAATGTGAGAGAAAAAACATAAATAATGTAAGATATATTTGATAAGTTTTTTTCAAGGTTGAACCACGAAGAGTGTGTGAAGTATTTTATTACTAAATAATCCTGAAAAATCCTGAGCTTCAAATTCAAATCTATATGGTTTCGGAGTCATATTAAATGGGAGTTCTATTTTTATAGAATATATACCATCTCCCGCAACAGTGTCGCCGTAATCAATTATATTTCCATTATCGAGCATAAAATATCTTTTTGTTGGATCGGACGAATCGAGACTTCGAAAATATACATTTTGGATATCGCTCAAACCGTTGGAATCGTAGGCAGCGATACTCATTTGGATAAGCGTTGAACCAGAAATAGGAAGCGCTACGCTATCGGGTGCCGCAAGATTGTATAATATTGGCGGTTTGTGCTGGGTATAAACAATCATATTTTGAAAAAGTGTATTACTGAGCAATCCAGTATTATCCTCGGCTCGGATTTGGATAGTAAACATTCCTATCGATTGTCGGGATGTTTTGAATGAAAAACTGCTCGAAAATATCCCATCGTTAGGAATAAGATCTCCACTCGTCCCTTCATCATTTAAGTATGCAGTTACTATGGGCTGAGGTGTATTTTGGCGAAATATCTGATAGCGAACATATTTTATTTTAATTTGACGGTCAGCACCAGAAACTTTTACTTGAATTCGATTTGAGACATAAATCGTATCAGAAATAGATAGAATTGTATCTGCGTTGATTGAGTAGTTATCTAATTGTAATTCAGATAGAAAAGGAGGAGTTAGTGGGGCATCTATAGTCCCAGATATATCTTTTTCACATGAGATGAAAAAAAAAGAAACCACTAAGAACAACACGATATATGGATAAATCAAACTGGAAAATTTCACAGATAGTTAAAATTGTTGTTTAATTTTGTTTTTAAACTACGAAATTGCTGATAAAAAGTCAATTATTAAGTGGGGATTAATTCATAAAATGGAATCGGTAAAAAGGTAAAAACAAATATAGCAACAGTGATCCAGCCGATGAATTTTCGGGTTGGGTCTAAATCCGCATCGTCGTATATTGGGGGGTGGTCAAGTTTGATGAAGAAAAAGAGTATTAAGGCAAAAACCAGCCAACCGACAGTCCCTGCATGGATTGAAAAATATGGTAGTGGAATAAAGCTCGATAAACCAATGATAATTAATGATCCGAAAAAAATGCGTGCAAAGGTACCTTGTTTCCTACCAATCATAGCATACAAAATATGTCCCCCGTCCAATTGCCCAATAGGAATTAGATTCAGTGCAGTTATGAAAAGACCGAACCACCCCACACATAAAAAAGGATAATGGTATATCTCATTCATCGGAGGGAAGAAAGCATGGTTTGAAAATAATTCTCTCATTACCAATGTAAATAATGAATTACCGAATGTTAAGCCGGTAGCGGGGAGTGTTTCGATCATTTTATATTCGGGGTGAATAGAGTAGATATAATCAATGGGTGGAAGTGTAAGGACTCCGTAAATGAAAATTATAAGTGTCACAAAAAACCCAGCTAGTGGACCTGAAGCTCCGATATCGAAAAGTGCATTCCGGTTCGGAATGGGTGATTTGATTTTAATAACAGCACCCATTGTTCCGAATGGGTTTAGTAAAAAAGGAGGGACAGGAATGTAATATGGTAATGTAGAATCAACCTTGTGGTATCGAGCTGCAAAATAATGTCCGAATTCATGAGCTGTAAGGATAGCAAGTAGTGGAATTGAATACGATAGTCCTAGATAAAAATTTTGCAGGTCAAACGGATCAATATTTAGCCACATTACACCGGCTAATGTCGTCGTAAAAAATGTAAGAAGAAAGAGTGAAAGATGTATTAATAATTGATTGTAATACTTTATTTTATTTTCCAATTATTTTCCTGTTAAATTACAAAAGAAAATAATGAATTTTGGACAAAATAAAAAATGACATTAAGTTATTAAAAACTTAATGTCATTAATAAATGAAATATGTTTATTATTTTTTACGGCCTGGGTGTATCTCTTGGTATTGCCAATGAGCTAGTAGCTTTTGGTCTTGGTGTGTCTCTTGGTATTGCCAATGAGCTAGTAGCTTTTGGTCTTGGTGTGTCTCTTGGGATTGATAATGATGAGGTAGCTCTGCCGGTATCTCCGCTAGCGTAAGATATAGCACTATTGATTCCAAATGTCATTGTTAGAACTATTAGCACAGAACCAATACGTTTAAAATATCGATTATTCAAAGCGTTGCGTAACATATTATTTCCTTTAAATTAGTGAATTATTGACGTTTATTTAAAAATTTATTGATTTTCTAAAAAATGTATTAAATGTTTACTGCTAAAGTTCGGTAGAAATCTATGAAAACAATCGAAATAACGCAATAATTTTCATATTAACGTGATAAAAAAAATAGCGAATATATTATGGTGATTGGTATCACAAGTTCGGCGTTTATTAAAAAAAAATTGCGAATATACTTGACAGTGAATTTTTAATTATTTATATTTTAACAGAAATTTAACGAAGAAATGAAGCACATAAAGAAAATATTGATAATTTGGATAAGTTTTATCCTCCTATTTGGAATCGCCTATGTTACCCTTCCACACCGAGAAGCACATGTTGCAGGGCTCCTAAATAATATTATTCAATCTTTACTTTTTCTTATTTCTCTTTATATTTTTTTCAACGAACCAACCCAAAGATATAAGTACCTATTTTTAAATTTTTCCATTTTTTTCGCAACTGCAATTTTGCAATATGTTCATCAATTTGTTGGTTATTCAATTTTTACGAGTCACCCTTTTGCGTCTGTTATTTCATTTCAATATAGTCAAGCTTCCATAATATTTTTTCAAGCATTTGCAATTGCATATTTAGTTTTTGATCTTTTATTCAAGAATTTTAAGATATATCAAAAATATTTATTATCGACCACTGTGGTTCTTATAGTTTTCTTATATTACTTTTTACCTTTCTTTGAAAATCCAAAATATATCTATACTACAGAGAATATACAGAAATTTAAAATTGTAAGAGATGCTCGAGATTCTTATTTCACTGATAACCAAAAATATCCAACTGCCGAAGAGTTAGCCGCTCTCATCACACTACCTGCTATGAATAACGGAGAACAAGTCGGAATACTCTTTCCCGAAGAAAATATTAAACAAATTAAAAGTTACCTTCCCTATACAGAAGTAGATAATTACTTAGTTCTAATTTGGCAGCCGCTCTATTATAATCTGATTTATATGGATGTTTTTGTTTTACTTTTTATTTTCTTATATTTTGGCTACCAATATAGTAAAGATCCTCCACAAGGCGCTTATATTGATAAGATAATGTATATATTTTTATTAATCGCAGGTTTAGATATTTTCCACCAATTTGCGGTAATCAAGAGTGTGGAATTTGGCTCATATTGGAAATTATTTAGTATCGGACAGTATTTTACAACAGGTGCATTCTTTGCATTAGTTATTTTCTTTTATGCGAGATTAAGATTTATTAAATCGGTTACTGGTGAGTTTTATGAGACAGAAATACAAATGAATCCAGAAAAAATCACCAGATGGATCGACAGTATCGATAAATTCATTCTTAACCATTTTACAAGTTCGAAAGATTTTAAAACAAGATTATTTGAACGATCACCAGTTAATTAAAACAAATTTAACAAAAAATAGTCATGGAAAAAGAAAAAACAACAAAAACAACCGAGGAAAAATCAAACGGGAAACTCGAATATCCGATAATCGGGAAGAGCAAAGCGGTTGACCAATTACTGAAACAGATTTCGAGATTATCAAAATCAAGAAGGGACGTTGTTGTAATAGGAGAACCTGGGGTAGGTAAAGGAGCTATCGCAAAAAATATCCATTCACTATCTCAAGACATGAGCGAAGATCTCCCATTTGCCTCGCTAAACTTATCCGTAATTGATGACCGTGAGTTGGAATCGATTCTTTTCGGTCATAGCCTCGGAGCCGAGGGAATTTCTTCATATTCAACAAAACGAGGATTGTTCGAAATCGCAAATAATGGAACCGTTTTAATAGAAGAGATCGAGGAAGCTAGTTTTCGTAACCAGATGAAAATTTTATCTTTCATGAACGAACGCGTTACACGTCGTGTTGGAAGTACTCAAGGTGAACTAGTAGATATACGGCTGATTGTTACGATGAAAGCAGATCCCAAAGAATTATTTGAAAACAGAAAACTGCTTGAAGGCATCTATAACAAATTCATGGAGTTTGAACGTATTGAGATTCCACCACTCCGCGAGCGGCCAGAAGATATACCGCTTCTAGTAAAACATTACAGTAGTGAAATATGCAAAGAATTAGGCATTGGTGAACTAATTATAGATATAAACGCGATTGAAGTTTTAGTCAGACAGCCGTGGAAAGAAAATATTCGCGAGCTTAAAGCGGTCATAGACAAATCAGTACTCTTCTCTACCGGTGGAAGATTCACTCTGCCACAGGAATTAATAGATGAAAAAACAGAAGTTGTTAAAATGATCAACAACATCGAGACTGATCAGGAGTTTGTTTTGGATAACTCGTTAGATTTAATTGAGAAAGGAATTATAGAGCGAGCTTTAGCCAAATTTGGATTCAATCAATCAAGAGCCGCACATTTTCTGGGTTTGACAGAGCAAACCTTACGTTATAAATTAAAAAGACTCGGAGTATCGAGCTCACGCACGCGTTAAGTTTTTTTTAAATCAGTCTTTAGCAGACAAAATCTAAAAAAGCCCTTCAATACGAAGGGCTTTTTATTATAGCTTTCTGTCTTTCCACTTTACATTTTTTGTAAAGTAAGCTAATGATGGAAGCAGAATTGGATATATGAAAAAATAGATCTCGAAAGCAATAAAATATCGTATGTAACTGTATTTATTCATTTTAATTAGTAAATACGATATAAATGAAAAATCGATAAATATTTTCAGCAGTACAGCAAGTACGAGTAGAAAACCCATTTTAAGAATTAAACCTACTATTAATAAAATATTAAATACAAACACGACACCGAATATTACAAATCCTGCCGTGATCATATCTAATCCACCAACTCCCCAGCGAATTTTTTGACGATATAAATCAATGAAGGTGAAACATGGTGAACTTATCACCAAAGAATTCCGACTAAATGGGAAAGCCATTTTATAACCAGTTTTGGTTAAAATTGACCGGGTTAATGCGTAGTCTTCTGTAACGCTAAAATGGATTTGATTATAACCACCCACTTTATTATATAATGAACGGCGTACAGCTAAATTATTTCCTACTCCAGTTAGAGGTATGCCTAACGACGATGTTGCGCATGCCACGCCAAAAACGTAAAGCCAATCAAGAGATTGAATTCCTTCAAATGTATTTTTTGCTTGCAACAATGTAAATCCTCCAACAATCCCGACGTTGTCTGTAAATAATGACACAGTTTCTTTTACCCAAGTTTTTGGTACGATACAATCAGCATCTGTAAATAAAATTATCTCGCCGTTTGAAACTTCAATTCCTTGAGATAGTGCGTTCGCTTTTCCTTTTAGATTACCTTTCCCAGGTTGAGCGTTTACTAATTTAAAGTGTTGTTTGTATTCTATGAAATCCCTAATTATTTCTTCCGTCTTATCTTGCGATTGGTCGTTTACGATTACGATTTCAATTTTATCTTTCTGGTAATCTAACAACGCAAGCGATTCGAGACAGGGTGTAATGTTTTCTTCCTCGTTCCGGGCTGCCACGATTATGGATACGAACGGTTCAAATCCTTCATTACGTCTTAATTTTTGGGATTTATAAAGCCCCCAGAGGAAACCTGTGACCTCAAGCGTAAATAAAATTCCTGCGATTATCAAAAGGTAATCTATTATCATGTTTTTGCAAATCCAAAATGTTTCTGTTATATTTTCTAAAATAAAATAATGCGTTTTAATATAACAAAATAAAATATTATGAACCAACCATTAATTATTGGAATTGCTGGGGGTACGGGGTCAGGTAAAACCACGGTTACTTACAAAATTTTAGAGAGATTAGATATCAATAAGGTGATTGTTGTTCAGCACGACGCTTACTATAAAGATATTTCTGCTTTCGGAGGGGCTACTCCATCGGAGGTTAACTTTGACCATCCACACGCTCTCGAAACAAAACTAATGATCGAACATCTAAAGCAACTACGCCGCCGCGAACCGATACAACAACCTCTTTATGATTTTAAAACTTATACGCGTTTAAAAGAAACTAACACCATCCAACCGCGGAATATTATCATTGTTGAAGGTATTTTAATTTTTGCAGAAAAAGATTTACGCGATTTGATGGATATAAAAATATACGTTGATACTGATGCTGATGAAAGATTACTTCGCCGCTTACGTCGTGATCTGATTGAACGGGGCAGGAATATCGAATCGGTAATCCATCAGTATATTTCTACAGTTAAACCTATGCATCTCGAATTTGTAGAACCGAGCAAACGATGGGCAGATGTGATTATTCCAGAAGGCGGGGAGAATGCAGTTGCGATTGATATGGTAGCTACAAAAATCAAAACGATGATACGTACCGCAGACTCGTGGCTAGGCGAGCTGTCTTGACTATCATACCTAATATTATTATATTTTTCAAGAATTTAATTAAAAAAAGAGCAAAATAAACATTTAATGGATACATCCAAGGCATACCAAAAAACAGTACTCGATAACGGAATTCGCATTGTGAGCGAATTTATCCCTTACGTGCGGTCAGTCTCCATCGGTGTTTGGATAAATGTTGGCTCAAGGAATGAAAAGGTAGGAGTAAATGGGATTTCTCATTTTTTAGAGCATATGGTGTTTAAAGGCACTAAAAAATACAATGCAATGCAGATAGCAAAAAGTATCGAGCAATATGGCGGATACCTCAATGCTTTTACAAGCAAAGAAAATACCTGCTATTACGGCAAAGTTTTAGATGAACACGTCGAAAAAACAATCGATGTTTTATCCGAGTTGGTACTCAACCCCACTTTCAACAACAAAGAAATCGAGAAAGAAAAGACTGTTGTACTCGAGGAATTAAAAAATATTGAGGACGATCCTGAAGATTATATTCACGACTATCTCGATAAAACCATGTTTGGCAAACATCCGCTGGGATATTCAGTAATTGGTGAAGCAAAAAATATAGGCGGTTTTACAAGAGGTCAATTGTTTGATCACATCAAAAATTATTATTCAGCTGACCGTATAGTAATATCCGCGGCAGGCAATATCAAACACGAAAAATTGGTTTGTTTTGTAAAAAACCGGTTTGAAAAGATTCAGAAGAAAAATCGTGTTCATTTGAACAATACTTTTAAAAATTCAAAAAATGACAGAAAAATTGTTGAGCAAACAATGCCAATCCAACAATCGCATATTTGCATGGGAACTGTTACTGGGGGTATGAAGAGTAAATATCGTTTTCCCTTATTAGTTATGAACACATTACTCGGAAGCGGGATGAGTTCACGCTTGTTCCAAACTATCAGAGAAAAATATGGTTATACTTATTCTATCTCATCTTTTCTTAACTTGCTCAGCGATTGTGGTTGTTTAGGTGTTTACGCTGGAACATCAAAAATAAATTATCCCAAAACTATAGAATTAATAAATTCTGAAATGAAAAAACTCCGAAAATCACCAATTAGTAAGGCAGAATTAAATCGGACAAAAGCTCAGCTAAAAGGTTCATTGATGCTGAGTTTAGAGAGCACATCGAGTAGAATGATGCGCCTTGCAACGAGTGAAATTTATTTTAAAGAATGCACTACTTTAGATTCAATTATAAAACGGATTGAAGCAGTCTCAATCGATGATCTATTAAATGTTGCGAATAAATATTTACATCCGGAAAATTTTTCAGTGGTTATTTTTAAACCATCAGAATATGTTAATTAGAAAAAATTAATTATATGCAAGACACCTTAACAAAGTCAACTGTAAAAAATGATATGTATGTGAAAAATATACCGCACATTTCAACCAGAGCCATTTCTATGCAAGCTTCACCCCTTCGGAAATTAGCTGCCACAGCCGAAGAACGTAAAACAAAAAACATCAAAGTTTATCATCTTAATATTGGTCAACCCGACCTTCCAACCGACAATGTAGTTTTTGAGACAATCAGGAACATCGACCATCTCACTCTTGCTTATGCTCCTTCTGCGGGGATTAGTCCGGCATTAAGCGCCTGGAAAAATTATTTCGCTCACGTAGGTATCCAACTTGACGAAAATGAGATGGTTATTACTACAGGCGGCTCTGAAGCAATTATGTTTGCAATGTTTGCTATCTGTGATTACGACGATGAAATTATCGTCTTCGAACCTTTTTACACTAATTATAATGGCTTTGCTACTATTGCAAATGTAAATCTACGTCCAGTTCCTCTTAATATCAGTAACGGTTTTCACTTGCCTCCTTCATCTGAAATCGAAAAGTATATTACTAAGAAGACTCGTGGAATTCTAATCAATAATCCTTCTAATCCTACAGGAACAATTTATTCCCGGGAAGAATTGCAAAGTGTGGTAGATGTTGTAAAGAAGAACAACATTTTTTTGTTATCAGATGAAGTTTACAGAGAGTTTGCATTCGATGCGGAATTTCACAGCGTAATGGAATTTTCAGAAATTCGTGAAAACGCTATCCTGCTTGATAGTTGTTCAAAGCGTTTCAACGTTTGTGGTGCAAGAATCGGAGTTATCGCAAGCCATAACCGTGAAGTTATACAGAGTGCTTTCAAATTTGGTATGGCTCGCCTCTCCGTTGCAACTATTGAACAGCACGCGATAATACAGCTTCTGAATTCGCCGGAAAAATTTGTTCAACCTATCGTTCAAGAGTTTAAACGAAGACGAGATATCCTTTATGAATGTTTAAAAGGAATACCCGGAATTACTTTTTATAAACCTGAAGGTGCATTTTACATCGTTATTGGACTACCAGTGAAAGATTCGGAACATTTTGCAAAATGGCTAATCGAAGAATTTGAAGATGGAAACGAGACGGTTTTGATTGCACCTGCTCAAGGTTTCTACGCCACACCAGCAAAAGGAAGCAATGAAATACGAATTGCTTATACACTAAATGAAGTCGAACTTAAACGTTCGTTAGAAATCATTAAATTAGCACTTGTATCGTACCAGAAAATATTCGGAATCTAAAATATTTCTCCAAAAAATAAAAGATATTCAATGGTAAAAATCAAAATAGATGGGAAAGAAATCGAAACGGATCCATCTAAGACTATTATCGAAGTAGCAATAGAAGCCGGTATCTCAATACCACATTTTTGTTGGCACCCCCGGCTTTCCATATCTGGAAATTGTCGCATGTGTTTGGTTGAAGTCGATAAAACTCCAAAGCTCGTAATTGCGTGTGCAACCAAAGTCGCTGACGGTATGGTTGTTTACACCGAAAATCAAAGGGTGATAAAAGCTCGTGAAGCGGTAATGGAGTTTCTGCTGATTAACCATCCACTTGATTGCCCTATTTGCGATGAAGCGGGCGAATGTAAGCTACAAGATTATTCTAATAAATATAGCAAAGGATACTCTCGTTTCGAAGACGAAAAAGTTCGCAAACCCAAAAGAGTTAAACTTGGTCCTAATGTGATGCTCGATACTGAAAGGTGTATCATGTGTTCAAGGTGTGTTCGGTTCACAAATGAAATTGTAGGCAAACCACAATTAGTTTTTACTCAACGGGGCGATAGAGTCGAATTAACGACTGCACCCGGGGAACAACTTGATAATCCTTACTCGATAAATATTATTGAGCTCTGTCCTGTTGGCGCATTAACAAGTCGAGATTTTCGTTTTAAAGCCCGTGTATGGGAAATGTCCGCGACCGAAAGTATTTGCATAGGTTGTGCGCGTGGTTGTAACACTAATGTATGGGTTAGGAACAATGAAATATTACGATTGACTCCGAGATTCAATCCCAATGTAAATGACTATTGGATGTGTGATAGCGGTAGACTAAACACATTCAAATTCGTAAATTCTGAAAATAGAGTCAAGTCACCACTTTTACGTCGAAATGGTGATTTATTAGAAGTAGGATGGGAAGAAGTAATTGCAGAAGTTGTTAATAAACTACACACTTTTAATAAAACTGAAGTTGCGGGTATCGGTTCACCTTTCCGAACGAATGAAGACAATTATATCTTCGCCAAATTGATGAAGAATATAATCGGGACTCCAAACGTTGATTTTTTATCTTACATTAAACAAGGTGAGGAAGATGATTTATTGATTCACGCCGATAAAACTCCCAATTTTTTAGGTACCCGTGAAGTCGGAGTATTTCCGACGTCAAATGGATTGAACTTTCAACAAATTATAAAAGCAATAGAATCAAAGATTATCAAATGTCTTTATTTGATTGACGACCAAATTCCACTAACGGAAGAAATTACATCGGCACTTGGGAATATCGATTATCTCATCATTCATGCCACTAGTAAAAATAAACTTACGTCTATGGCAGATATTGTGCTGCCTTCTTCAACGTACGCCGAAATGAACGGAACTTTTACAAACTTCCAGGGACTCGTTCAACGAATTAAACCAGCAGTTACGACAGTCGAGTTAGATAGGTCGCAGGACGGTATGGCTATGAGTAGATTAGATAAATTCGGGGCTCCAAATGACAGGTGGATGCGATGGAATAAAAGAGATACGCTCCAAACTTGGAGAATATTAAGCCGGATTGGTAGCGCAATAAATTCTAAATTCAAATATAATTCAGTCGAGGGAGTATTTGATGAAATAGCTTTATCAGTCGAAGCATTCAGAGGGTTAACATATAAAAAAATAGGAAATAGAGGTGCTAAAATTCATCAAAAAGTATTGGTAAATACAAAAATTTAAAAAAATGGATCTATTAATTATTCTTATTAAAATTGTTGTTGTTTTCTTTGCCCTATTAGGTGCAGTTGCGTATCTAGTTTTAGTTGAAAGAAGAGTTTCAGCTTTTATTCAAAACCGGATTGGGCCGAACAGGGTAGGATACAAAGGACTACTTCAACCAGTAGCTGACGTGTTGAAGTTAGTCATCAAGGAAGATATCGTTCCCAAATTGGCAAATAAATACCTGCATCGGCTCGCACCCATTATAGCCATCATCGTTGCTTTATCAACATTTGCAGTAATTCCTTTCGGCGATAAGATTATTCTTTTTGGGAGAGAAATTTATTTTCAGATTGCTCGTGTGAATGTGGGCATCTTATATATTCTTGCATTAACATCTTTAGGAGTTTACGGTATCGCACTCGCTGGCTGGGCTTCCAATAATAAATATTCTTTATTAGGTGGACTGCGTTCCTCTGCTCAAATAATTAGTTATGAACTTTCGATGGGTTTATCTATCATCGGAGTGATACTCATCTCGGGAACTCTTGAGTTGGACAAAATCGTCGAAGCTCAATACGGATGGCGGTGGAATATTCTGCTTCAACCGATTGGTTTTATCACGTTTTTTGTCTCTGTCTTCGCTGAAACTAACCGACTTCCGTTCGACTTACCTGAAGCTGAACCAGAGCTCGTCGGTGGATACCATACTGAATACACTGGTTTAAAGTTCGGACTTTTCTTCCTAGCCGAATATGCTAACATGATAACAGCAAGTGCCATTGTTACGACTCTATATTTGGGTGGATGGCAATTTCCATATCTGCAAAATTTCGGTTTACCTGAATTTTGGGTAAGCATAATTCAAGTGTTTACATTCTTATTCAAAGTAGCATTAGTCATACTTTTTATGGTTGTTATCCGATGGACTGTTCCGCGATTCCGATACGACCAGTTGATGAATTTAGGGTGGAAATTCATGCTTCCACTCGCTATCGCAAACGTGATAGTAACTGCATTTTTCATTTTATTGTTTAGATAATTATGGATAATACTTATAAGCAAATTACAAAAACAAGCGATTTAACATTTTGGCAGAAACTTTATTTTCCTGAAATACTAAAGGGTATGAAGATAACAATAAAGCAAATGTTCCTGCCTAAGTTTACACGTCAATATCCTGAGGAGAGATGGGAACCGTCTGCTTCTTTTAGGGGGAGGCCGGTACTGGTTGAAGAAAACGGTCGGGAACGCTGTGTCGCTTGCGGGTTATGTGCACGTGTTTGTCCATCGCTTGCTATCGAAGTTCAGGCATCTGAAACCGAGCTTGCCAAGGAACGTTATCCTATTAAATTTGAGATAAATATGTTACGTTGCATCTTCTGTGGGTTCTGCGAAGAAGCGTGTCCAGAAGAAGCGATCGTTATGAGTAAAGATTTTGAAATTACATTCTTCAGTCAAGAAGAAGCTTTTTATGAGAAGGATAAATTACTGATACCAAAAGAAAAATTGAAGGAGCGCTTAGCCTACTTAAGGCAGTATAAATAATTCTGGATTATTGATATATTAAGTGATGGATTATGGAGTCGAGGGTTAAGACAACTTTGCTTATATCATTTTTCT
>JBBINX010000029.1:0-23341 GCA_037443685.1 Ignavibacteriales bacterium | reverse complement strand
TTTTTCAAGATTTTCAAAATTACGTACACCGAAAGCAACAATAGCGGCATCAAAATATTCGGAATCAAATCGGATCGCTTCAGCATTGCCTTTTTCCAATTTAATCCGTTGCGAAAAGCCCTTGTTTTTAACTTTCGCGTTACCGATGGCTATCATCTTTTCAGCTATATCGATGCCATAAATTGTTTCTACGCCATATCTTGCAGACGCTATCGAAAAATCGGCAGTTCCACATGCAACATCTAAAACACATTTTATGTTATATTTCTTTAACAACCGCAGGGCACGCCACCTCCAGTAAAAATCAAGCCCACCGCTCAAGAAATGATTTAGAAAATCGTAACTTTGGGCAATGGAGTTGAACATTTTTGCAACCTGATCCGAAAAGTATTTACTTTCTGTACTCACACATCAAGATAATCAAACTAGTAATATTAAGCAACGGATAATTAAATGCCCGATTAAGGTAAACTTGATTTTCAAGCTATGTATTATTATACTTAATTCAAATTATATAAAATGAAGTTACAAATTACCGCAATATGATAATAGTTATGAAATCAAGTGCAACTTCCGACGATATTAAGAGAGTTGTTACTAAAATAAAATCCTTAGGTTTTAACCCACACACTACAAATGATGATGAGGAGACCGTCATCAGGATTTCTGGGAACGATCGTCAAATCGATAGTGAACAATTAAATATTCTTCCAAATGTAGAAGCTGTCATCCCCACTTTAAAACCGTATGAATTAGTTAGTCGCGAATTCCATAATACGGATACAGTAGTTAACGTAGATGGGATCAAGGTCGGAAGTAATGATGTTGTAGTGATGGCTGGACCTTGTTCGGTTGAGAGTGAGGAACAACTTCTGACGTCTGCAAAAATTGTAAAGGAAGCTGGAATTAAAGTCCTACGAGGCGGTGCTTTTAAACCGCGAACAAGTCCTTACACTTTTCAGGGTTTAGGAGAAAAGGGGTTGAAAATATTAGCCAAAGCAAAGAAAGAAACGGGAGTCAAAATAGTTACCGAAGTTATGGATGATGCAGATATTAATATCGTTGCAGAGTATGCTGATATTCTTCAAATAGGTTCTCGCAATATGCAAAATGTAAAACTTTTACAAGCTGTGAGTAAAATCAAAAAACCAGTTTTGTTAAAGAGAGGATTTTCTGCAACGTTAACTGAATTTTTAATGAGTGCAGAGTATTTATTAGATGGGGGGAACGATCAGGTAATCCTGTGCGAAAGAGGAATAAGGACTTTTGTTGATTACACACGCAATACACTCGATTTGAATATGATTCCAGTTATTAAAAATATATCACATTTACCGATTATCGTTGATCCGAGTCATGGTACGGGTCGGTACGACTTAGTTATTCCGATGAGTCGCGCGGCAATTGCAGCGGGAGCGGATGGCCTTTTAGTAGAGATGCATCCAAAGCCGGAGGATGCAATTTCCGACGGGGCACAATCGCTTAAGCCCGAGAAATTATTTTTTTTGATGAAAGAGCTTAAGCAGATTGCCGTAGCTGTCGGTCGTAAATTGATCTAAAATTGCTAATGATAAAACTTCAGGAATTGACAAAAATATTTGGTAAATTTACCGCAGTAGATAACATTTCACTGGAAATTCCATCCGGACAGTTTTTTGGTTTTCTTGGACCCAACGGAGCGGGTAAAACTACAACAATAAAAATGATGACAGGGCTTTACGAATCTACTTCTGGGAATGTATTCCTAAATGGCTCTAATATCAAGAAAAATCCACTTGAGGTTAAGAGACAGATCGGGTACATACCTGACCAACCGTACCTATATGAAAAACTAACCGGTCGTGAGTACTTGTATTTTTGTGCTGGACTTTTTAAGATGCCTAAATCAACACTGGAAGGCAAGATTAAAGAAATTATTAAACTGTTCGAAATTGAACCGTGGGTTGATAAACGAGCCGAGAATTATTCTCAAGGGATGGCTCAAAGATTAATTATCGCTGCGGCTCTGTTGCACGGGCCTCCTATTATTATTATTGATGAACCAATGGTTGGTCTTGATCCAAGGAGCGCTTCTATTGTGAAAAAGGTTCTAAAAGAAAAATGTGAAAAGGGTGCAACGGTTTTCATGTCAACACATATACTTCAGGTTGCTGAAGAATTGTGCGACAGAATAGCGATTATCAATAATGGAAGGATTATTTTCGATTATTCACACGATGAGCTGCAATCTTTCAAACATAAGTACGACGGAAAGTTAGAGAATTTATTCCTTGAACTTACGGAATAATATAATGTTGCAATTAATTTATATCTTATTCTATAAGCTAAAATCCAATCTCAAGTTGACAGTCGAATTAACACCGCAAGGTCTAGTTAAGAACATCGGTTCAGTTTTTTTGTATGTTTTATTTGTGGTAGGAACTTTCTATTTTACACGCGCGACGTTGCAATATCTTTTAAATGAAATTCATCTCGGTTTGTTTTTGCTCCACCGATTTCTTTCGATGGTGCTTTTTGTTTTTTTTCTTACCGTGAATTTAGGCAATATAATTGTTTCGTACTCGACGTTGTATCGCTCCAATGAAGTCTTATTTCTGTTTACTAAACCTGTTTCATTTGCAAATATTTTTATCATAAAATTTTTTGATAACTTTTTTTATAGCTCGACTACACTGTTCTTAATCGGAATGGCAGTTATCGCTGGTTATGGAAGTTATTTCCAGATGCCCGTTTCATTCTATTTTATCGTGCTGTTTCTTGTTTTCATTCCCTTTTTGTTAATTTCAGCAAGTTTAGCAGTTTTGTTACTATTTGGTTTAATGAAATTAGCTTCAAGAACCGGTATTGTAACTGTTGTAGTGGGACTAATTGTTGGGTACATTAGTTCAATTTATGCTTATTTCAAAATTGTAAATCCTTACCGTCTCATCGATGAAGTTCTCCAGTATTATCCAAATATTGATTTTTATTTTGACAAATTCGACCCGGTGTTCTTAAAATACTTACCAAATCATTGGGCTTCGGATTTTTTATATTGGACAATACGTGGCGAATCAACAAACAGCTTATTTAATCTTTATCTATTAGTGATGGTCTCGGTAATAACTTTTATGTTATTAGTAGTTGTAGCGAATAAGTATTATCGAAAAAGCTGGATCGTTTCAATAGAATTAAAATTTTCACGTAAGAATAAAATAGTCCGTTCTTGGAACATTTTCCAAAAAAAAATATTTCGTAACCAACAGCTTGATGTACTATATAAAAAAGAATTATTGCAATTCACCCGCGAACCGGGACAATGGTTGCATTTTGTAATTTTGATTCTATTCATGGCAATTTTCGCTGTTAGTATGACTCAATTAGAAATTAAATCGGCTCAACCTTTTTTACAATCTGTAATTTACACGGTAATTTATCTTTTCACCGCTTTTTTAATTGCTTCGATGGCTATAAGATTTGTATATCCTATAATCAGCATGGAAGCGAATAATTTTTGGAAAGTTAAAAGCGCACCTGTTTCTATTTTCTTAATCTTTTGGACAAAATTATTCTTTGTTTTGCTGCCTATATTGATTATCGGTGTTTTGCTTTCACTCTTTTCTCACTGGCAGTTTAGACATGAATATTATTTAATGGTGGTAACTCTGGTTAGTATGCTGTGTATAATATTTACTTTGGTTTCTGTAAACATAAGCGGGGGAAGTTTTTTTTCAACTTTCAACGAAAAAAATCCAATCAGAATTGCTTCTACACAAGGTGCATCTTTAATTTTTCTTTTAAGTTTAATTTACTTAGTGATAATTGTGGGTGCTGTATATGTAACTACTTTTCAGCATTTTCAACAATCAAATCTACTGGCAGCAGAAATATTAGCAGGACATACAATTAGTTCGGCTGTTTTTATTGGTATTTTCTCATTACTCATATGTGCTACTGCGTTGATATTAGGAATTAAATCATTAAAAAGAGATTATTAAAAATTTAGGTTGAATTTTCTGCAAATATTTATTAATATAACATTAAGATTATGGGAACGACACTAAAAAGTATTAGGTATTTAATCGTCCTTTTTCTTTTAAGTTGGAATTTATTGCAAGGACAAAGTGAGTATAAGTTTAACGAGAGTGCAGAAAAAAAATTTATTGATGCTATTAAGGCATATGAACGAAAGGCTTATACTAGCGCTGCTTTATCATTTGAAAACTTGATCAATTCTCCGGTTCACCAAAGGATAACCGCTTCGTACATAATGCTCGGGAAAACTTATTTGCGATTAAACCAACCTGAAAAAACGATTTATTCTGTGAAGACATTTTTACATCAGTACCCTAAAAGTAAATACGTTGAAGCTGCAAATTATACTTTGGGGATTGCATATTCGGAAATTAAGAATTATGAAGAAGCGGTGTCTGCTTTTCTGACTACATTGGAACTTACAAACGATTCGAACACAAGCCGGCGAGCCCTCTCCCACCTCGAACAAATTATCATTGAAAAAATCTCCCAACCAACACTATCGTCATTGATATCAAAACAAACAAATCACGAAAACCGGATTTTGCTTAAGTTACTTTTAGCGAGCAAACAATATAGGTTAGCTGAATTTAATAAAGCAAAAAAAACATTAGAATCACTGATTCGGGAAGGTGTTGATACAAAATATCACGATAAAATCAAATCGTTTGCCCAAAAACTTGAAAAAGGGTTTGAAATAAAAATTGGGGTTTTACTCCCACTTATGAAATCTCAGCCTGCATCACCGTTCCGCGAGATAGGGGAGGAGTTGCTTAACGGAATACAATTTGCCGTAGATGAGTTTAATTCAAGAGACGATACTGATATCAGAATTGTGTTGGAAGTGATTGATACTGAACGGAATCTCGAAAAAGCAGCTAATGCTGTCAAAAGTTTATCGAACAGGAAAGACTTGTTAGCCATCATAGGGCCTGTGTTCAGTAATGAAGTTCAATCTTGTGCACCCCTCGCTGATGAATACCAAATACCACTTATAACCCCTACAGCTACTGCGAATGGGTTGGCAGCAACAAGTGTATTTACTTTTCAGATGAACCCTGATTTTATCACTCGCGGGAAGTTGATGGCAACTTTTGCTATAAAGGATTTAGGTCTCGTGAATTTGGCAGTCATATCGCCTAACGAACCGTCCAACAAAAGTATGGCAGAAAGTTTTATGTCAGAGGTTCGAAAATTAGGCGGAAATGTAATTGCCATCGAATGGTATCAGAAGGGTTCAACCGACTTGAGTAATGAATTCAAAAATCTACGGAAAATAGGATTAGCTTCTGTTAATGAACCGATGGTATCGTTCGGCTCTAGGTTTACTACAGAGGATAAAATAGTAATTCTCAAGGCCGGCGCAGAACCTAGACTCGTAGATTCTCTATTAAATGCCGGTGGTAGTATTGGAATTAATCGTCTTTTCGGAAAAAGAGGAAAGCATATCGCCGATTCACTTAATTTAAAATATTACTTACCGTCAACAAGAGTTGATAGTATGGATATACCTGTTAATTCTATCCACGGCATCTTCTTTCCGGTATCATCATCCGAAGAAATAAGTACTATACTGCCGCAACTCAGTTATTATAATATCCGGACTCAAATATTAGGCAGCAGTGAATGGTATGATGAAAGGGAACTTCATAAGAACGCTGTAGATGCAGAGGGTTCAATTATTTTTACGGAAAGCTTTCTTGACTATCGTATTAAAGTTGTGTCTGACTTTATCCTGAAATTTCAACAAAAGAAAGGTACCCAACCAACTAATAATTGTTTATTCGGCTATGATGCGATGGTGCTAATAATAAAAGAAATCAAACAAGGTTCGTTAACACGGGAAAGGTTAAGACTTTCACTTTCCAGAGTAAAAGGATTTCAAGGTGTCCGTTCGAAAATCACTTTGCAAAACCAGAGAGTCAACAGTGAACTTCAAATTATTAAATATCTTAACGGAAAAATTATTAAAATCGGTGAAGTAAGCGTCCAAGCTAATTAACTCTATATAATTTGAGGAGGTATTATGATTGGTCAAAATTTATCAAAGAAAGTAGGAGAACCTGCGCAGTACCACCGTAAAATTACTGAATGGCTCGTAACGGAAAGGCCGAGAGAAAAATTATTAAAGTATGGCGCTCAAATACTTACCGATGCAGAACTGATTGCCATATTGATCAGGTCAGGAACCAAGAAAAATACTGCTGTAGATATAGCAAAAACCATGCTAAAGGATTACGGAACGATTGGCAGGTTAGTTACCCGCTCAGTTGCTGATATCAAAAAATACAAAGGTATCGGGAATGCTAAAGCTGTAGCACTATCGGCTGCTTTTGAAATTGGTAGACGGGCAGCTATATCAAATTCTGGTAGAAAATATAAAATAGTTTCACCAACTGACGTCGTAAACAGATATATTTCTCAAATGCGCGATTTAAAGCAGGAAGTTTTCATTACATTATTACTCGATAGTGCAAATAATTTATTGAAAGAAGTCGAAATTACAAGGGGGACTCTGAATTCTTCATTAGTCCACCCGCGTGAAGTGTTTAATGCAGCGATTATCGAGCCAGCTGCAGCAATTATGCTATTACATAACCATCCGTCGGGTAATTCAGAACCGAGTTCCGAGGATATTCAAATAACGCGGCAATTAGTGGAAGCAAGTAAAATTATCGGTATTCCGATACACGATCACATCATTTTAGCAGGAAATTCGTTTACAAGCTTCGTAGAAAGAGGAATTTTATAGGTTTTTAAAAATTTCTTAAAAAATCACTTGACAAACACATTTTATTTTGCTATTATTACACTCAGAAATAGAATTTTAAAGATTAACTATACGTAAAATGAATAACAAAATAGGAGGTTCCATGTTTAAATTTAAAAGTAAGTTAATGATATTTATTGCAATATTTGCTTTTTCAACTTCTCTATTTTTACTCGGATGTACAAGCAGACCATCAGAGGATGAGCTTCGTCAACTTAACAATCTGAAAGCCGAGGTGGTCTCATTAGAAAAACAAATTGCCGATAAAGAAAAAGAGAAAGCAAATTTAGAGAAGGAGATAGCTGAGAAAAATGCCAAGCTTCAACGGTGTCAGAGCGACTTGGAGGCTGTTAAAAAAGCATTAGGGCAATAACTGAATCTCAATAAAAATCTAAATACAAAAAGGAGATACTGCAATGAAATCAAAATTATTAATGATATTAATCGTAGCGATACTACTTGTCATTGACATGCCGAGTGTACTCGCTCAAGAGATGACTAAAGACCAATGGCAACAAGAAATGAGTCAATTTACTGCTAAGCGGAATGATTTAAAAGCGAAATTAGATAAATTAAACAGCGGTATTAAAGACTTGCAAAGTGAATCTACTAAATTAAATGGTGATTTCACAGCTTGTAATGATGCGCTTTTAAAAATATTAGGAATTACTCAAGCTGAATACGATGCGTTTATGAATGAATTGATTGGTTACGAATCGCGCGTAAACGAATTAATGCGGCTATCGGATGAAGAGCTTCTGAAATATCGTGATGAAATTCTTAACATGAGCGGTCGTGTTAATGAGATGACAAAACATAGGATGGCATTAATTTCACGAATAAATGATCGGCTTAAAAAATTGCAAGATAATATTGCCAGCTTAATGAAGACTTTAGATAAATCGAAAACTTATACAGTAGGTACTTGGGCAAAAGACCGCGATTGCTTGTGGAACATAGCCAAAAAGAAAGATATTTACAACAACGCTTGGTTATGGCCTAAGATCTGGCAAGGTAATCGTGATAAGATAAAAAACCCTGATCTTATTAAACCCAAATGGGTACTTAAAATTCCAGCTGGAACCGAGTTAACAAAAGAAGAAAAATCTGCCGCAAATTCATATTATAAAAAGAAAGCGGCACCTCCGGCAGCTCCAGGCGAATAACAATAGCGATATCAAACTTTTCATTTGAAAAATTGTAAGTTTTGTATATTCATGAAGCCCTTTTCACTCAACGGTGAAGAGGGCTTTTTTAATTAATTATTAGAAGGGGAACAACTTTCATTGGTTGAAAAGAAAATAAAAGCTGAAGGTGTAGAAATGCTCAGTCTTTTGGGTTTGAATGATGCAAATCTTCAAATCATTGAAAATAAATTCGATGCGAGCATTGTAGTTCGTGGAGATAGTATCAAAATCAAGGGAGACGAAGTAAAAGTAAATCAAATAGAAAAAATTTTTAATGAACTCATCTATATCCTAAGTAAAACCGGTTCACTTTCCACAAACGACGTAGGGACAGTAATAGATTTAGTTCTTGTTAACGGTGAAGCTGCTCTGCCTAAAACAATTACCCAACAATTCTCTGAAGCAGAACTTAATTCAGCAGTTCTTTATACACGTAATGGAATAATACGTGCTCGGACACCGGGACAGCGTGAATACATCTGCCAAATAAGAAAAAACGATATAGTTTTTGCAATCGGTCCTGCCGGTACTGGCAAAACTTATCTTGCTGTTGCAGCCGCTGTTGCCGCTTTAAAAAATCAGGAAATAATGAAAATAGTGCTGGCTCGACCGGCAGTTGAAGCGGGTGAAAGTTTGGGGTTTTTACCGGGTGATTTAAAGGAAAAAGTCGATCCGTACTTGCGTCCCTTGTACGATGCACTCGATGACATGATACCTCTAGAAAAACTAAAAAGTTACATTGAAAAAAGAGTGATAGAAGTAGTACCTCTTGCATATATGCGTGGGAGAACATTGAACAATGCATTTGTAATACTTGATGAAGCTCAAAATGCAACGAGTTTACAAATGAAAATGTTTTTGACGCGACTCGGTGCGAATTCAAAAGCGATTATCACTGGAGATATCACTCAAATAGATTTGCCGCCTAAGGTAATTTCCGGTCTCGTCCAAATTCAACAAATACTAAAAGAAATCGGCGGGGTTGCTTTCTGTTACTTCGATAGAAACGATGTTGTCCGTCACAAGTTAGTAAAAGAAATAATTGATGCTTATGATAAGTTTTGTTCAAACGGGAAAGACGAACCTGACTACAAAACAGACAATCAAAAATAAATTATTTTCTACGTTTTCTTCTTTGCTTCATTCCACAACTTATCCATCTCTTCTAGTGTTGATGAGTGTACGTCTTTGCCGATTTCTTTTAATTTATTTTCGATAAACCGAAAGCGCGTAATAAATTTTTCTACAGCCTCGCGTAAGGCATTTTCGGGATTAACATCTATGAATCTTGCATAATTTACGAGGGCGAAAAGCAAATCGCCAAACTCTCCTTCAACTTTTTCTTGGTCTCCGTGTTCGATCGCTTGGTGAAGTTCGTGCATTTCTTCGTCCACCTTTTTCCAAGCGTCTTCTTTTTTCTCCCAATCAAATCCAACTTTTGAGGCTTTATCTTGCAAGCGGTGCGCACGGAGTAATGCGGGTAATTCTTTTGGGACTCCCTCCATTATTGAATTTCTTCCTTCAGTCAATTTAATCTTTTCCCAATTAGAGATTACTTGTTTAGACCCGCTCACTTCTACATCACCGAAGACGTGGGGATGCCTTCTAATTAACTTTTCGATAATTCCATCGATCACATCGACCAAAGTAAATTCCTGTAATTGAGTGGCTATAGAAGCGTGAAAAACAATGTGTAAAAGCAGGTCGCCTAATTCCTGCTGTAATGCGTTGTTGTCGTTGTGGTCTATCGCTTCTATAACCTCATAAGTTTCTTCAATCAAACTATGGCGAATTGATTTGTGAGTTTGCTCTCTATCCCATGGGCATTCACACCTTAATTTATTGACGATATCTACGAATTTTTCAAATTTAGATGTATCTTCGGTTGTCTTCATTTTTTATTAAAACATAGTAAAACAGTAAAAGAAAATCAATACTTGATTTTCTAAATGGGTTTCTCTATATTTTTATATATATATGTATGGAATAATAAATGAACACAAATAAGCGGCGGAAAATACTCCTTGTTGATGACGAAGTCGGCTTTGCCGAAATCTTGCGTGACCTACTTGTAATGGATGGCTATGAAGTTATCCTCGTAAACGACGGAGAGGAAGCGTTAGATCAACTAAATATAATTATACCAGATCTCGTTATATCCGATATAATGATGCCTAAAGTTGGTGGTCTCGAACTCTATCACAAGATTCGAGAAATTCCTCGATTCTCGAATATCCCTTTTCTTTTTATTAGCGGTTTTGAGGATAACCGAATTCTTAAAAATTTACACGACGACAAACTCTTTGGAATACTCAACAAACCCATCGATATGGAACAAATTCAAAAAGCGCTTGCCAAAATATTGCGCGATTAATAAATAAATAATGGAAATACTATTCTACAATAGTCTTCGCTTCAAGCTCTCCGTCGGTTACTTTATTTTAGTTGGGATTAGTATCTTTATTGCGATTTGGGCTATTATTAACTTTAACAGACTTGGCAGTTCGGTTGACCAAATCATTCGAGAGAATTATCTGAGCGTGGTAGCTGCAGAAAATATGGCACGCTCACTTGAAGCAGAAGACAACGCTCTTACAGCATTAATAACTTACCAGAGCAAAAAATATTTAGATACATATAACCAGATTAAGTTGGATTTTTTTCAATGGCACCAAAAAGCACTCGACCGCGTTGTAAAGGAAAAGCAACGGACCTTGTTGGATACGATCAGGCTGCAACACAGAATTTACTTAGAGTTAGCCGATACTTTGTTGATGTATATATTTGACCCACAACTAAATGAAATTGCTAGGACGTATCACTACAACGCCATTCGTCCGGTTAACCAAAATCTCAAACAATATTGTTTCAGATTGATAGATTTTAACCAGCAGGAAATGTTTGAATTAGACAAGCGTGCAAGACAAATATCGAGCGAGGCAACATACGCTGTATTAATTGCTTCACTAATAGCAGTCACGCTAAGTATTTTAGCGAGTGTTCAATTTACACGTTCGTTAGTAGAACCCGCCGAACGACTTACAGAAACCGTGCGTAAAATAGGGCGCGGTTGGCTTGACCTTAAAACCGATATAACATCGAACGATGAATTCGGTGAGTTGAGCCGTGAATTTAATAAGATGACTGAACGGTTGAGAAAATTCGAAGCTTTGAACGTCGAAAAATTATTAGAAGAGAAACAAAAATCCGAGACGATAGTTCAAAATATATCTGACGCTATAGTTGTATCCGACAAGTACCATAAAATAATTTTGATAAACGATGCTGCTCGTCGACTTTTCAAAATTAATACTCCAAATGTTGTAGGTTTCGATATTCGCTCAATCATTAAGGACGAACGTGTTGTAGATATTCTTTTAAATCCACGCACCGAAAAATATTTACAGCAGCCATTCTTACTCTTTCAAACCGATGACCAGTCTGTATATATAAGACCCCGAATATCTGAGATACCGCTTACGGGTAACGAAACGTTGGGAACCGTCTTAATTCTTCAAGATGTCTCACAATTTAAACAATTAGATAGAATGAAGTCTGAATTTATGGCGACGGTTTCTCATGAATTCAGAACACCTTTAACATCTATCAATATGAGTGTAGATATCTTGAATCAAGGAATACTCGGTAGTATGAATAAGGAACAGCAGGACTTACTACAATCTACGAAGCAAGATGCAGATAGATTGACAAAACTGGTTCGTGAATTACTAGAATTATCAAAACTCGAATCCGGGAAACTACAATTGCGGAATGAATCAGTATCTACTAATCAGGTCATTACCGATACGGTTCGACATTTTCAACTTCAATTCAAAGAAAAAGCAGTGGAGTTAAAATTGACACTGGGTGAGAATCTCCCAAATATCAACGCCGACTCTCAACAATTAGGTTGGGTAGTTAGTAATTTACTAACGAACGCTCTCCGTTACACAACAAAAGGTGGTACAGTCGAAATTATCACGTCAAACGAAGATAGCTACATAATTGTGAAAGTAAAAGACAGTGGGAGGGGAATTCCGTCTGAGCTATTAGATCAGATTTTCGATAAATTTAAACAAGTAAAACAAACAACAGAAAGTACACCGGGTAGCGTAGGTTTGGGACTTGCTATCGCAAAAGAAGTTGTAGAAATGTACGGTGGACGAATTTGGGTCGAAAGCGAAATCGACAAGGGAAGCACATTTACATTCACGATTCCAATCGAGACGAAAACTTAGAAAGAAAAATGACACCACGTGGAACAGTACTAGTAGTCGACGACGAACCTAATATTCTTAAAACAATAAAAATTTATCTTGAATCTGTAGGTTTCCACGTAACATCGTTTTTAAATCCAATTGATGCAAGCGTTTGTTTAAATGAGAAAGATTTCGATATTGCTTTCTTCGATCTGAAGATGTCGCCGATAGACGGTATGCAACTTTTAAAAGACTGCAAGCAGAAATCACCCGACACGACAGTCGTAATCATCACCGCTCACGGCTCTATCGATAGCGCTGTAGAGGCGATTAAAGCGGGTGCGGAAGATTTTTTACAGAAACCATTCAATATGCAAGAATTCCAATTATTTACTGAACGGATAAATGAGCACCATCGTTTGAAGAGAGAAATAAAGCACCTCCAACAAAAGCTTGAAGAAACAAAACCCGAAACCGAATTTATTACAAGGAGTCCGTCCGTTCTAAAACAACTCGATTTGGCCCGTCAGATTGCTGACTCAAATCTCAACGTATTGATCGAAGGAGAGAGCGGAACGGGGAAAGAAATGATGGCTCAATTTATACACAATCATAGTTCTCGACGGAATGCACCGTTCATGAAAGTAAGTTGTGCTGCTTTACCAGAGACTTTACTTGAGAGCGAATTATTCGGACATATCAGGGGTTCATTTACGGGCGCTGTCAAGGACCGTGAAGGTAGATTCGAAGCTGCCGACGGAGGTTCTATATTATTAGACGAAATTGGTGAACTCCCGCAAACTGTGCAAGTAAAATTATTACGCTTTTTGCAGAGTAAAGAATTTGAACGGATTGGTGAAAATATTACGCGTAAAGTAGATGTTAGAGTTATCGCGGCTACAAACCGGAAGTTGATCGAAGCAATTAAAAATGGAACCGTGAGAGAAGATTTATATTATAGATTGAATGCGGTTCGGATAGAATTACTTCCCTTACGCGAACGCCCTGAAGATATACTGCTTTTAATCCAAAACTTTATCAAAAAATATTCTCAAAATAGAAATATTGAAATTTCTGCAGAAGCACTAAAGTTACTCATAACCTATCGCTGGCCAGGAAATGTTAGAGAAATGGAAAATGTAATTGAACGGGGGGTAGTTTTTGCCAAAGATGGAATTATCAAATCTGATTTTTTACCTGAAGAAATTCAAAAAGTAACAGAAAATATAGCCAGCATTCTTTCTTTAGAACAAATGGAAATTCGACATATAAAACATGTTCTTGGTGTTGCTGCCGACCTCGATGAAGCAGCTCACCTATTAAACATTGACCCTGTTACGCTCTGGAGGAAGCGAAAAAAATACAACCTATAGCATACTACTGATTCCGAGTATTGCATTTTGCAATTTAAGCATAACATATATCTATTAACGGAGTTAGAGTCAGAATTTAAAAATAGGAAAATAGGACATTGCATTTTGTAATTTTTGATATATTATAAATTCATCCAAAACCTTCAAAATGATAAAATATTAATGGCACTGATATTGCAACTATACTAAATAATAGTATATAAAGGATAAAAAATTGGCAATTAAAGCCAGAACAACAAAAGATGGTACTATCGGAATTATCGAAATCAGATCTTCGCTTATCGGTGATGAAGAGATTGATGAATTACGCGAGGCGATTACCGATTTCATTGAACAGGGGAATAAAAAATTGATACTTGATTTATCACGAGTTAGTATCATAAATAGTGCTGGGATTGGGGCATTGATTTCAGCATATACAAATTTCTCGAAAAGTGGCGGCGATGTTGTTCTGACCGGAGTTAACAAATCTGTAAAGAATGTTTTTATCATCACAAAACTGAGTGAAATCTTTGATATTCAAGCTAAACTCGAAGATGCTGTAAATAAGTTCTCTTTATCAATAACAAATTAATCAATAACAATTAACGTTTTAAAGGAGCATTAAAAATATGAAACAAAACATGTTTTCAATAATTATATTTGTCCTTGCGGCAGTCATATCTGTATCAATTTGGTGGTTTATTTTAGGCGACCCAGCAAATTTTAAAGACGGTGAAGCAAGGCATCAACCCACAACACTGCTCGGAACTGTATTTGTTGGTGGTATTTTCGTTCCAGTTTTAATTATGCTTTCGATATTAGTAGTTACTTACGTATTCGAAAGAATATTTTCGTTGGGTAAAGCTAAAGGAAAAGGCTCAATGGCAATATTCGTACGCCAATTGCAACGCGATTTACAAGCTGGAAATATTGATACTGCAATAGTCGCTTGTGACAAACAAAGGGGTTCTCTTGCGAACATCGTGAAGACAGGTTTAGAAAGATATAAAGTTATTTCAAAAGAAGGTAAAGGCTGGGAAGCCGAAAAAGAAATGGCTGAAGTCCAGCGATCGATTGAAGAAGCAACTTCACTTGAAATGCCTGTTTTAGAAAGAAATCTTATTGCTTTATCAACGATTGCATCAACAGCCACGATGGTCGGCTTACTCGGCACAACTGTAGGTATGATTCGTGCATTTCGTGCTTTAGCACAAGCAGGCGCACCCGATGCTATTCAGCTTTCTATCGGGATTTCAGAAGCCCTGATTAACACTGCTGGGGGTTTGTTCGCAGCCATCGCTGGAATTGTTGCATACAATTTCTTTGTTAATAAAGTAGATACATTTACATATATGATAGACGAAGCAGGCTACAATATTATTCAAATTCTGATGTCGAAATCGAAATAATTAACCCAAGGAGAAAACAATATGCCTAGAATAAAAAAGGCACGTATTGCGATAAGAATCGATATGACACCGTTTGTGGATATCGGTTTTCTGTTGCTTACATTTTTTATGTTGACAACGCAATTTAAACCACCCGAAGAAGTCGTGATCGAGCTACCACAATCACACTCGGAATTTAAACTGCCTGAGTCGGACGTAATGATGATTACTCTAACAAAAGATGATAGAATATTTCTCGGGTTAGATGCTCAAAGGGTTAAAGTCAGTGTTTTAAGCGATGTTGTAAGACGAAATTGGGAATTTTATTCAGAGGATATTCGAAAACAATATCAAACACCCGAGGCGATGGTAAAATTAGCACCGGGCGTCGAGGTGACAATAAAAGATTTACCCGACTTGCTCATCAAGGCACGTATTACAAACCCGAAATTGAGAACTGTGGTTAAAGGAGATAAGGACGCTAATTATGGTGTGATAGAAGATGTAATGGATATTTTACAAAAAACCCAAATTACGCGTTTTAATTTAATAACAAATTTTGAACATAATTAAGGAGTAACACTATGGGCGCCGTTGACAGTGCTGCCCCTCGAGGGCATGGAAAGAAAAAAGGCAAACGCAGAAAACCCCGTCGTACAGGAATCAGAATTGATATGACTCCTTTTGTGGACATCGCTTTTTTACTGTTAACATTTTTTATGTTAACGACAACGATGACGAAACCACAAACGATGGAAATAAATCTACCACCCTCTTCAGATGTAAAAGTAGAGATTGCCGAAAGTAATTTAATGACTCTACGCGTTAAAGAAGATGGGTCGATGTTTTGGAATCTCGGTATCGAGAGTCCTAATAAAGTGGAATTTAATAACCTTAGAGCGCTTTTAAGAGAACGGTACGAACAGAATCCAAAAATAACTGTATTACTAAAGATTGACCGTAAAGGTAAATACCAAATGATGGTCGATATTATCGATGAGTTTAATGTAGCAGGAATGCCCAGATTTAGTATTGCTCCGATGCAGGAAACTGATTTTAAAGTACTTGCAAAAGTTTCTTCTTAGGAAAGGAAAAAGTAAAATGACAAAAGTATCATCATCAGCGCTGCATTATGGAATGCAGGAATTGCGTGCACTATCGGCTCGTTACGCAGGAATGGCATTAGCAATTGCTGTAGCTATCCACTTGAGCGTCATAGGCGGATATTACCTGAGCATTTTTTTATCACAAGAAGATGAACCTGTTTATACGATGCGGATAATGAAATATACAGATTTAGGTCCACCACCTTCGATAACTAACACCGAAGCAGCGCCACCGTTGGCAATAACTGCTCCAACTGCGAAACCGAGTATTGGGGTGCCTGTTCCGGTTCCCGATGCTGAGGTGAGTCCTGAACAGACTATGGCTACTCAACAAGAGATGAGTCAACAAATGAGTCCGCTCGTCTTAGAAGGATCCGCTAGCGAAGGTGGAATTCAAATTGAACAAGATATCAGAATCGAAGACGATGGACCACCACCTGATTTTGTCCCTGTCGAAAAACAACCCGTTCCGGTTAAGCAAGTAACTCCAGTATATCCAGACCTTGCTCAACGTGCTAATATGGAAGGAACTGTTTGGGTAAAGATTTGGGTCGATAAAGAAGGTAAAGCTAAAAAAGCTGTCGTAATCAAAAGCGACGCAGAAATTTTCAACGAAGCTGCAGTCAGTGCAGCGATGCAATGGGTATTCACACCCGCTATTATGAATAACGGACCCGTGGCTGTGTGGGTGGCAATACCGTTTAAATTCAAGTTGAAAAACTAATAATTCACTGCACAAGTAGAGTAGCATTTGGAAAATAAAGCTCAACAATATTTAACTTGGTTTGGTTATTCAGTAGCTTCGATTGTTATTGTTGTGGGTATTATAACAGTTACCGGACTACTTATACCAGGTTATATACCCGACAATTTTCGATATCTGTTTGGTGCGGTTTTTATTTTATACGGAGTCTTCCGAATCGTCACTTTATGGACGAAAAATAAACGAATGAAAGAAGATGAAGAATAAATACTTCATTCTGTTCGCTCTCACGGTTCTGTTGCTCGGTTGCGAGTCTCGTGAAGAAAAAGAATCACCGACGAGAGGGCGCTTAGTAGTTTCCGTTTCCGAATCGATTGCTCCGATGGCAAAACAAATGGCAGCAAAGTTTGAAAACATTTATGAGGATTCGAAAATCGATTTAAATGTAGTTTCTGCTCGCGAAGCCATTGTGCATCTTCTTAACGATAGTGTCGAAATAATTATTATCTCACGTACACTCAACGAAGAAGAACAATCAGTCATTGATAAAGCCGGATTGAACATACGACAGGTCGAAATAGCAGTAAGTGGATTTATTGTACTTACAAATAAGCAAAATCCTGTAAAAGAATTACGTGTTTCTCAGTTGGATAGCATTTACAACGGTCGGATAATTAGTTGGAGTGAACTTGGCTGGAAGAATTCAAAAGCATTGATCAAATTTTTTATACCCGATCGAAATTCAGATGTGTACGAATCGATGCAGAAGAAATTTTCACCTGGCAGAGCATTACCGAAATATTTTTTACCGTTGAGTTCTACAGATTCAGTTATTAAAGCAGTTTCGACTACGAGTAATGCGATCGGTATGATTGGATTGAATTATTACGATACTACTTATTCTGGCATAAAATTTTTAGAATTGAGCGACAGAACAGAACTCAGCGATTCTCTTGGAGTGAGCGGCCTGTACTTTCCTCCAGCTCAAGCATTCGTTTACCGCAAGCATTATCCGTTATACACCCCGGTCTATATATACTCTAATATTAAAAGTATCGGATTGGCAAGTGGATTTATTTCTTTTATATCAAGTGTACAAGGTCAAAAGATAGTTTTAAATAATGGTCTCGTTCCGGCAACTATGCCAGTTCGAATTATTCAGTTAAATCGAGGAGAATAAAAATGAAAAATCAATTTAAATCAGCAATTTACTTCGTTATATTTTTTTTGATTGTGTTTAATGTCATTGTTTATGCTCAAGATCCTTTAGAGGTCGGCAAGGAAGAATTGAAACAGGGCAACTATTCAAAAGCATTATCTGCTTTTAAGAATGCTCAGAAGAAGCACAAGAAAAATCCCGAGTTGTATTTCCTTATGGGTACGACATATATGAAAATGGATTCACTAGATGCCGCCCTTATTCCTTTTACTCAAGCAAGAGAACTCGATAGTAAGAATCCTCAAATCTATATTAACATCGGTGATATATATTTTAAACAAAATATTATTCCTGCTGCAGTTGGCCAATATCAAAAAGCGATCGAGATCGACAAAGGGTTGATAGATGCACATATTAAATTGGCATATGCTTATAAAAAAATGCGTAAATGGAACGAAGCGGCAGCTTCTTACCTCACTGCCATCCAGTTAGATTCTACTAATACCAGTTTGTACGATGAATTAGGAAATATTTATTTTCTTGCAAAACAATACGGAAATGCAGCGTCTATGTACAAAAAACTTACAGAATTGCGTCCGACCTCGATTGACGCGAAAGTATTTTACCTAAAGTCGTTATTTGAAATCAAAGATTATGAAAATGCTGTAAAAACAGCCGAAAGTTTATTAGCATTAGATTCCACAAAATTAGAAGCATATCGTATCATCGCAGCTTCTTATGTAGAGCGTAAGGACCATAAAAAAGCTGAAGCAGCCATATTAAAATTGAAGGAAAAAACTGAACTAACTGCTGAGGATTATTTGAATTTAGGGAAAGCCCAGAACGGTCAAGACAAACAGGACTTGGCTATTCAATCATTGGAAACTGCTCTAAAACTTGATTCGACTTTAGTCGATGCATTTACCGACCTTGGTTCTTTATATATGCGTCAGAAACGTTATGAAGAGTCCGCATCCATGTACGAGAGAAAAATTGCTGCCGATACGATCTCAATCAGTGCATATCTTAACGCTTCAGCATCCTATGTCCAGCTTAAAAACTATGGACGGAGCAGACAGTTACTGAAACGTGCGATTGAGTTAATGCCTAATTATATCGGTTCGAGATTACGCCTTGCTCAAACTTATGCTCTGATGGATTCACTAGATGCCGCTAAGCAAGAATATGACGAAGTGTTAGCGTTAATTGGTGATCAAACATCTAAATACAAAAACGAACTCAGTGAAGCATATAACATGATTGCTTCATTCTACTTTCAAAAAAATAAATATGCATCTTCGGCAGATTGGGCACGTAGAGCAATAAACTCAGGTGCAGATGGTAGTCAAATTAGAGTGTTGCTCGGACAATCATTAATTCTTGGTAGAGGCGACGACCAGGATGAAAATCGAAAGAAAATGGAAGAAGCTGTAAAGCATTTTCGTAAAGCGATTGAACTTGACCAAAAGAGTGTTCAAGGGCATCTCTGGCTTGCTCAAGGATTAATCTTCCTGCGAATTGAGGGAGAAGACGAGATGAATAAAAAATTGACTGCAGAAGCACGGCAAGAGTATAAAAAAGTACTACAGCTTGACCCGAATAATCCAGACGCTAAGAAAGGTTTAGAGCGGATCGGGGATAAATAAAAGAAAATAATTTTGATGTGAAGTTGTTTTTATTTTTTTGAAAATCGAATCCATCTATGGCAGACGATTGTTAATTCTTTAATTTTGAATTGGTTTATTATAGTTTGACATACTACGGTTCAATATTCTTTACGAGAACTTCCATCTTTTACGGTTGTATTTCATAATAAACCAGTATAGCTCAATGGAGGAGCAGTCTCGAAAATTTTATTTAAGCTGGCGTAGCTCAGTGGTAGAGCAGCTGATTCGTAATCAGCAGGTCGTCGGTTCAACTCCGACCGCCAGCTCAAAAATTTTAGGAACAAATCGTTTTTTCCGCTTTATGAGCAAGATAATTCCTAATGTTATTCGGAATAAAATAGGTCGTCGGTTCTCAGCCGGAGGCTGATGCGCCTTTGGCGCAAACTCCGACCGCCAGCTCTAAATATTCAGGGGAAAATCACTCCGTCAGGCTTTACGAGCGAAGCGAGAATCTCAATTCCGAACATTATTCGGAACCGGATTGATCATCGGTTCTCTTGCCAGATGCTAATCTGGATGAGCTTTTAGCTAAAAGTCCAACCATCAGTTCAACTTTTAAGCCCACAAACTTATGTTAGCAGTTTGCAATTTTAACAGATTCTTAATATATTTAAACCAAAGATATTAGAAATTTAAGGAAAATTTATGAAAAACGGTATCCATCCTACATATAAAAAAGCGATTGTTACTTGCGTTTGCGGTAATACCTTTGAAACTCGTTCTACTGTAGGTAATATTAAAGCGGAAATTTGTTCGGCTTGTCACCCTTTCTTTACCGGCAAGCAAAAGCTGCTCGATTCAGCGGGTAGAGTCGAAAGGTTCAATAAGAAATATAAGTTGACCACGGAGGAAGTTTCAACCAAAACAACAACAGCTTAGTAGGAATTGATTCGATTCGAATTATTAAACGGAATGTATAACCTGCATTCCGTTTTTTTTTATTTGAGGAAATTAAAATGAAATTATATGTCTTTGAAGATGAGGGGTACGAAAAATTTTTACCGCTTGTTTATTTCCGTCCTGTTTTTGATTTAAAGTGTGGTGCTCTATCGCTTAAAGAAAAAATCGAAAAACATTTGGGCACACAGAACTCCAATTTTTTGTGTAGGGAGAGTTTGTCGGCAGCACTAAAAGAACTTTATCCAACGAATAAAATAAACACACTCTCACACGACTTCTCACTGTTTATCAACGGTAGAATAATCGCAGATTCAAAATTTATTAAGCAGTTGCAATTCGATAAGAAAAAAGATAAACTTTTTATTACGAACGATTCAATTGTTGCTGCATATTTACGCCCGGTGACTATTGAAAAGTTACGAGAACGTTTGCACGACAATCCAATCAGCACTACCAACATCTTGAGGAGTATCGCTTCTGAAGAAAATATTAAGATGCAGGATTGTGAAGTGAAATTAGCTGAGTACCCTTGGGATTTGATTCGACTCAACGGTGAAGAAATAAAGAACGATTTCATTTTGATATCGAAAGAGATGAAGGGCAGGAAATTACTAGGAAATATTCACAGTGGTACGCATCTACTGAATAAAAAAGATCTCATTATCGACAGAGAATCAGAAATCGGTCCCGGGGTTGTATTAGATGCAACTCAAGGACCTGTAATCATCGGGACGAATGTTAATGTAATGCCGAATGCTGTTATTATTGGACCTGCTTTTATCGGTGATAATACAATCGTAAAAATTGGTTCAAAAATTTATCCAAATACTTCAATCGGTGAAGTTTGCAAAATAGGCGGAGAAGTGGATACATCAATTATCCATTCATACTCCAACAAACAACACGATGGGTATCTTGGTCACGCATATTTAGGTAGTTGGATTAATATAGGAGCTGATACGAACAACAGCGATTTAAAAAACAACTACACAAATGTTAAAGTGATGCTAAACGGAAAATTAACGGACACGGGAATGAAGCATTTTGGAATGCTGATGGGCGATCACTCGAAAACCGGAATAAACATGATGTTTGATACAGGAACTGTTATTGGTGTAGCGTGTAATCTTTACGGCTGTGGTTTGCCTCCGCGGTTTATCCCGTCTTTTGTTCGAGGGAGTGTCGCTACACATCTCAGAACTCATTCGATTGAAATGGCGATAGAAACTGCAAGAATTGCTATGAGCAGACGTAATTTTCAATATCATAGATCCTACGAAGAATTATTTAGGAAGACTTTCAAGCTCACAGTTTCTGAAAGAGAACGAGAAAAAATTATTTAATGGAATTCGACGATAAAGATAATATCTATCAAGGTCCGCGGGGAACTGCTATAAAAATATTAAACAGAATCGAGCGAACCGACGCATATCTCGATAAGCTGTTAGATATCGAAATGCACAGAAAAGATATTTTGGATTCCGACAAAAGACTACTCAATGAGATTGTTCACGGTGTAATTCGTTGGAAAAACCGTCTTGACTGGATAATCAATGGTATTTATCACGGCAACTATCATAAGATAGAAATAAATTTGAAGAACGCACTTCGGGTTGCTACTTATCAAATCGTTTTTCTCCAACGCATTCCAAATCACGCAGCAGTGGATGAAGCAGTCGAATTCATTAAACGGTTGAACGGTGAGAAGGCGGCAAATCTTGTTAATGCCGTCTTACGTACAATCATAAGAAATCTCGACTCGATAAAATATCCCGAAAAAGAGACAGACGAAATACACTATCTTTCAGTGTTCTATTCTCATCCAAGTTGGATGGTTAAAAGATGGCTAGTGAGATTTGGCTATGATGAGACTGAAAAGTTACTTACAATAAATAATCAAAACCCAGAAGTTACAATCAGAATAAACAAGCTATTATGCGAACCCGTAAAATTCTTATCTGTTTTGGACGAAGGATCAATTCGATATCAAGGATCCAAATATCTTGATTATTACTTACAAATCAATGATTTAACAGCTTTAATCGAAACCAATTTATTTCACAAAGGTTATTTTTCAATACAAGATGAAAGCGCCGCACAACCGACTTTACTGTTGAATCCCCAGGCGGGTGAAAGAGTAATAGATATGTGTGCTGCCCCGGGCGGAAAAACAACTCATATAGCTGAACTAATGAAAAATGAGGGCGATCTCCTTGCGGTCGATATGTATGATTATAAATTGGATCTAATTAAAAAAAGTTGTGAACGGCTTGGGATCGATATTGTTAAATGTAAAGTTTCAAACGCAAGTGAATTAGAAGTCGAACCTGCCGATAAAATATTGGCTGATGTTCCTTGCTCCGGTTTAGGAGTGATACGAAAAAAACCTGATATTAAATGGAGAAAAGATTTCTCAGACATTACCAGACTAATCGGTTATCAGAAATCTATTTTAGAAAATGCAGCGAAATTAACAAAACCCGGAGGTGTGGTTGTGTACAGTACTTGCTCAACAGAACCTGAAGAAAACATGTTGATAATCGACGAATTTTTAAAATCACATCCTGAGTTTTCAATCGATGATGCCAAGAAATATGTTAATCATGTACTAGTTAATAATTTCGGCTGCGTCGAAACATTTCCTCACAAACATCACATGGATGGAACATTTGCCGTCCGACTTGTAAAATCTACCCAAATGTCAGACAAATAATTAACAATTATGTAAATTTCGAATAAAAAATCCGTCGGTTAACAGATGAATGTCGAACAAAGAAATATTAAGGATCAACAATGCAATTAATGAAAGCAGTTATCAAAGAGAAACCATATCCGGGGAAGGATTGGCACAAAGGTTTTAAAATCACTGAAAAAGAAATCCCTGAAATTAAAA
>JBBINX010000028.1:0-23473 GCA_037443685.1 Ignavibacteriales bacterium | reverse complement strand
CTACTGCGGCACGGGGTGTTGCTTTCGACATTTGCCCACCGGTATTTGAATACACCTCAGTATCTAGCACAAGCAAGTTAACATTTTTACCGGATGCGATTACGTGGTCAAGCCCGCCGTAACCTATATCGTAAGCCCATCCGTCACCGCCAACAATCCAAACACTCTTTTTTACTAAATTATCTGCGATTGCTAACAGTTGTTTTGCCGCGGCTGATTTTTCGTTTGTTAATTTCTTTTTCAGAATTTCTACACGTTCGCGTTGATCGTAGATTCCACTTTCGGTAGATTGATCGGCATTAATAATTGCATCTATTAAATCGGTCCCGATAACACTGGATAGACTTTTCATCAACTCAATCGCAAATAAATTTTGTTGATCGAGTGTTAGACGAAATCCGAGACCAAATTCAGCGTTATCTTCGAAGAGAGAATTTGACCACGTTGGACCTCTGCCGTCTTTATTTTTTGAAAATGGAGTTGTCGGTAAATTGCCACCATAGATAGACGAACAACCTGTGGCATTAGCAATTAAACAGCGATCGCCAAACAATTGTGTTACAAGTTTTACATAAGGAGTTTCGCCACAGCCAGTGCAGGCTCCTGAATACTCGAACAACGGCTCGAGAAGTTGACAACCCTTCACAGTATTAATTTGAACTTTCCTTCTATCGTATTCTGGTAAATCTAAGAAGAAGTCGTAATTAATTCTTTCAGCCTCTCGTAATGGGAGTTGGTCGGCCATATTGAGAGCTTTAAGACGGGTTTCAGTTTTATTTTTTGCTGGACAAACTTCAACACAGATTCCACATCCTGTGCAGTCTTCGGGTGCAACCTGAATTGTATAAACCATATTTGGCTCGAATTCTTTTCCTTTTACTTTTGTCCACTGATATGTAGATGGAGCTTTTACTGTATATTTTTCGTCATACACTTTTACCCGAATAGATGCGTGTGGGCAAACAAGTATACATTTATTGCATTGAATGCATACATCAGGATCCCAAACAGGGATTTCGAGTGCAATGTTTCGCCGTTCCCATTGAGCTGTATCGGTTTCAAAAGTGCCATCGACCGGAAAAGCACTCACGGGTAGCGTATCACCCAAACCACCATAAATTTTAGCAGTAACATCTCGTACAAACTTGGGAGCTCTCGGATCGGACATTACCGGAACAAATTCGATCTTACTGGTTGCTTTTTCGGGAACTTTTATCTCGTGCAGATTAGCAATAGTCTGGTCGACTGCTAGATAGTTCATCTTGACGATTTGATCCCCCTTAGCACCGTAAGTTTTTTTGATAGTATCTTTAATCTTTTGAATTGCTTCGTCTTTCGTGAGAATATTTGATATGGCGAAGAAACAGGTTTGCATGATTGTGTTAACACGTTCACCCATTCCAGTTTGTTCGGCAACTTTAGTCCCATCAATGATAAATAACTTTAATTTTTTCTCAATAATTTGCTCCTGAACTTTTCGTGGAAGCTTATCCCAAACTTCATTTCGATCAAAAGGAGTGTTGAGGAGGAATGTTGCGCCTGGCAGGGCATCTTTTAACATATCGTATCTTTCTAAAAACACCCACTGATGGCAAGCAATAAAGTCAGCTTTATTAATCAAATACGTTGATTGAATAGGCTTCGGACCAAAACGCAAGTGCGATACAGTAACTGCACCCGATTTTTTTGAGTCGTAAACAAAATAACCTTGAGCATAATTGTCGGTTTCCTCGCCAATGATTTTGATTGAGTTTTTATTAGCACCTACAGTACCATCGGCACCGAGGCCGTAAAACAAGGAGCGTTTAACTGAAATGTCTTCAGTTGTAAAATGCGGGTCATAATCAATAGAGGAGTTTGTAACATCATCGTTAATTCCAACAGTGAAGTAATTTTTCGGCTTTTCTTTTTTAAGTTCGTCGAAAACACCTTTTATCATAGTAGGTGTAAATTCTTTGGATGCTAAACCGTAGCGACCGCCTGTTATTTTAGGATATGATTTGAAGGTAGTAGACCCTTGCGAGAACAATTCACTAATTGCGGTAACAACATCTTTGTAAAGTGGTTCGCCACCAGCTCCAGGTTCTTTTGTTCTATCGAGTACGGCAATCGATTTTACAGATTGTGGAATTGCTTTGATTAAGTGTTTAGCTGAAAAAGGTCTGAATAGTCTTACTTTAATGAGTCCAACTTTTTCTCCGCGTGCATTTAAAAAGTTTACGGTTTCTTCAGCAGTTTCAGCACCTGAACCCATCATAATTATTATCCGTTCTGCGTTCGGATCGCCGATATAGTCGAACAAGTGGTACTGTCTGCCAACAATTTTAGCAAACCTGTCCATAGTCTTCTGTACAATTTCAGGAACTTTTTCGTAGAAAGGATTTATAGTTTCGCGCGCTTGAAAAAATACATCCGGATTTTGAGCTGTTCCACGAAGAACTGGCCTATCAGGTGTCATCGCACGATTACGATGAGCAATTACGAGTTCATTATCTATCATCGCTCTGATATCGTCATCAGTGAGTTGTTCAACCTTCATCACCTCGTGCGAAGTTCTAAAGCCATCGAAAAAGTGTAAGAAAGGAATACGTGCTTCGAGTGTAGCCGCTTGTGCAATTAAAGCATTATCCATTACTTCTTGAACCGAGTTGGAAGCTATTAGTGCCCAGCCAGTAGAGCGAACCGACATCACATCGCTGTGGTCACCGAAAATTGAGAGAGCGTGAGTTGCTACGCAACGTGCAGAAACGTGAAATACGGTTGGTGTTAACTCGCCTGCTATTTTAAACATATTAGGTATCATCAACAACAATCCTTGTGATGCTGTAAAGGTCGTAGTTAATGAACCGGTTTGCAAAGCTCCGTGAACAGCGCCCGCTGCACCACCTTCGCTTTGCATTTCAATTACTGTGGGGACAACGCCCCAGATATTTTTTTCGCCGGCAGACGACCAGGCATCAGCCCACTCACCCATATTGGATGAGGGTGTAATAGGATAAATAGCAATTATTTCATTAGTCTTGTGTGCTACATATGCAGCTGCTTCGTTACCGTCGATTGTAACTTTATTTCTAGTCATGATTAAACTCCGGAATTGATTATTCTTGTCAATGATTTTACATATGATTATTTAAAAAAACAGAATTGATTTTTAAACTCGATTGAATTTAAAGATAGCTGTATAATATACCAAAAATTTTTTCCATTTACAACAATGGGTATTAGTTTATATCATTGTGGTTCACAACTTGCAGTGATTTTAGGAAAGCATGCATTGCTGTGTACAACTTCTTGAGGTCGGTCTCGTACCAAGGACCCGAGATTGGAGTAGCAGAACATTCAAAAAATTTATTACCAATTCGAAAGACGACAACTCGCGTCCTGTTGCTGAGTTTATCGTCATAGTATTCATAACCGCAATATTCTTGACTATTGATCGAAAATATTTGTTCTTTAGTACAGAAGAAGTAAGATGGTGCTGAAGCTTTTTTAAAAACCGAACTGATTGCAGCAAGTAATTTTATTCCTTCATTGTTTATACGATTTTCTGTTCCGCTATCAACTATGATTTCTTGCAGCGAGATCGTGCTAGTATAATTCTCGCTTACGATAAAAAAAAGAAGTTTTTGACTTAATAAAGTGTCAATAGGAACAAACCATCCAAATGGGATTTGGGCTTGCAATGTTTTATCTATCGATATTATTTTTTCTGATGATAAGGGAAAGTCAGATGAGTATTTCGGGATACCTGCACACGATACAAAAATGAAAGGGAGCAGCAAGCACGGAAAGTATTTCTGAATCATCGTTGATTCAAATTCCTGGCAAACTGTTCAGACTCAAAAGTGAATATTATCGAAATGCGGTGTGTATTGCCGAACCTACTGTCTGTTAACTTTGACGTGGCGAAAGTATAATCGATGTCGAATTTTGGCAAATGTACACCCGCACCGAAGTTAGCAGTTCCTATATCGCTGTAACCGACACGGAGTGCTGCTACATTTTTGAAATCAAATTCGATCCCTGAATGAAAATCGAAACTTACAGGACCCAAATTTAAATTAGATGCGGAACGTCGATTCTCAAATCGGACATCCATATCAAGTGCAGGAGCAAAACGTCCACCGAGTGCTTCTATAATATAAGCTGAGCCGATTTTTAGTGTGGGGGAAATTAATTCGTTCGTTCCAGTGTTCCATGCAATTAATGTTGTTGTTGCATCCTGAAAATTTGCACCCAACAAAATATTTTCAAATGGTGAGTATTGAACACCGATATCAAAACCGAGTCCGGTTGCAGAACCGACACTCATCTCTCTACGAATAAGTTTCAAATTTACTCCGTATGAAAATATGTCGTTATATTTTTTTGAGTACGTAAAATACATTGCCCAATCGGCGGCGTTAAAATAATTTATTTTACTTCCAATTAGGTCCTCGTCAAGAATACCGTTACCGTTCTCATCTACCCAAGCATTACGTGTATCGGGGATCCCATCGATACCTAATCGAATAACACTCAGTCCCATGCTTGAGTTACTTCCAAACGGAATCGCTAAAGCGGCATAATCGTAGTTTACTAAACTTCCGAACTGCTCTGTATGCATCAACGATAATTGCGGATAATTTATCTTTGACAAACCCGCAGGATTCCAATAACCGGCTGTTACATCGTTTGCAAGAGCTGCATAAGCACCGCCCATTCCTAACGCACGTCCACCAACACCAATTGAGATAAACTCGCCGGCATATTTTCCGATACCAGTTCCTCCGTATACCACATTAAACGGTGTTAACATTATAGCAACAATAATAACAAACAAGCTATATTTCATTAGTAAATTCTGCATATACTTCATTATTAAATTGATAAAATATTGCTTAAAAGTCAAGTGCCAGTGTGTTATAGAGCGCTGAAATAAAATTATTTCCCCAAAATACTTGATATTTTTATAGAATATACATAACTTTTACCCGGAAAAAATAAAAATATGGATACAATTTCTGTTATAATATTTGGCCCAACCGATTTGGACACTGATAAGTTTGGAAAAAGGCTTTCAGAATCTCTGAAATTCAGTGTAATTTTGGATCTTTTTAAGTTTAAATCTCTCGAAAATTTTACCACAGCAAAAAGTATTGTCTATGATATCGCTTTGATTGGTGAAAAAGTCAGTGAAACAAAAAGTGTTATGATTACGAAACATCTTCGTAGCCAGAATTTTAGAATGCCTATTATTCAATTGACAAACATTGCCGAAGCAAGCTTAACTCATGCTCAACTAAGTGGGGGTGCGGATGATATCTTAAATATATCAGAAATTGATACTCCTATTTTTGGGTGGACGTTCAGCAGTATTTTAAAAAAAGCCGATGTGACCAAAAAAGCCGAAGAATTTAATATAATTCTTCAGAATTTTGCCGAAATCAATAAGTGCCTCGCAGACATCACACACGAAATTAATAACCCTCTCGGAATAATAAATTTAGCCCTCTTTCAACTTCAGAATGATGATATTACTATAGAAAAGAAATTGCATTACTTACAAGTTATTAAAGATGGTGTCAATAAAATAGATAACCAAATAAAATCATTAAGAGTATTAAGAACAAAGATGATAGATGATCAATCTGTTTTACGAAAAGTATCGACAAATAAAATTTACCGCCTGGAAAAGTGAGCTAGAAAGTAATGGTAAAAATTCTTTATTTTTCCACCGATATAAACCAGATTGAAAAAATAAAAGAACGGTTCCTTGATGACAATAGTAAAATTGAGCTGACACATTTTTCGCCCAGTCCTGCCGTCATTCAATTACTTCAAAAGGATAGTTTTGATGCGATAGTTTTTGACGGAGCTATAGAAAAAATTCTGATAAATAAGCTTGCCGAGTATTTTTCAAAGTCCCGAATAAAACCTCACCTTATTTTTATCGAAGACGAAGACAAATCCAATAATTACGATATATTCCGCAACATCGCTACACCGATGATAGTAAATCGAAGAGATATCCCCGAAACAATTCTCCGTTTACACTCTTCTATTTCTGAATCAAAACCAAAAAATGAGAACACCGATATCGGTTTGGAAATACTCAAAAAATTGAACATACCAATAATCGTATTGAATTCAAATGCAACGGTGCAAATGTTCAACGAAGCTGCCGAAAATTTATTTCAATTCAAGTTTGAAGAAGCTGTTGGTAAAAATATTGTAGAACTTCTTAAAATTAATTTTGTAAATTATGAAAAATATAGAACCTTTGCAGATATGATCGATACACAAAGTAGATGGCAAGGTGAAATCTCTATTCTAACAAAAAATAATAAGAAGCTCTATATTAAACTCAACGTAGAACCTGTAATAGTTCAAAACCGAGATATCAGTAGTATAATCTGTGTGTGTATTAACATTACTGATAGCAAAGAGAACGAGAATAAACTTCTTCTGTTGTCGAACGTAATATTACACACGTCGGATGGGATAGTCGTAACGGACTTGGAAAATAATATTATATTCATAAACGAGAGTAAAGCTCGAATGTCTGGATTCACAACTGAAGAAGTCGTCGGGAAACACATATCAATATTTGCAGGTAAAAATGCTTCATTAACAGCCCACACGGATGAAGTTTCAAAAGATTTGCGAGAAAAAGGTAAATGGACAGGAGAGATTGAAGAAATCACAAAAGACGGTAGAAAAATTATCATCAGCTTGGTGAATACATTGTTGTACGATGACACAGGTAAAGCTTGTGGTATACTCGGTGTTTCTCAAGATATTACAGAACCGAAGATTCTAGAAAAACAAGCACATATTTCGGAGGTCAAGTATCGGCAGCTTTTCGAAGAGTCAAAAGATTTTATCTTTGAAACTACGGCGAACGGTAAGTTTATTTCTGTAAATCAAGCGGGAGTTGATTTGTTAGGATACAATTCGAAAGAAGAAATGCTTCAAATCGATATCACTAAAGATTTATATCTAAATCCAAACGACCGGGATAGATTCAAATCTGAATTAGCAAAGACGGGGTATGTCGTTGATTTCGAAATAGAACTTAAGAAGAAAAGTGGTGAACGGAGAATTTTCATGGAGACTGCAACCGCGGTCTATGACGACCGTACGTCAATTATCGGATTCCGTGGTATTGGCAGAGATGTTACGGAGAAGAAAAAACATCAGGAACGCATTCTGTCGTTGTTGGTTGCATCACAAGCACTTGCAAGGTCAACAACTGACGAAGAGATTTTTAATACCATTGTAAAAGCTATCCGGCGGTTAGGGCATAATTTGATAATTCTAATCAGGAAAGGTATTTTTCTTAACATAGTTCGAACAACTTTTGATACTGGGATAATTCGAGGTCTTGAAATTAATTATAATTTCAGATTAGATTCAATACAAATTCCGATTAAAAATCATCCTAACTTAATACAAGTGATCGAGCAAAAGAAAACTATATTTAACGATAAAGCCATCGAACGTCTTTATGATATCTTGCCGTCAAATATACCACCGAATATCATCCAAACAATTGCCGAGGAGCTCGGATATAAAAAATATTCAATTTTATTACCGTTAATCGTATTTAACGAAGTTATTGGCGCTGTATTAATAAATTCTGATGAATTTACACACGAGGACATTCCGGTTTTTAATCTATATTCTGCTCAGTTAAATGCCGCGCTTGAAAATGCTCGATTATACTCAAGTGTTACAAAAGCCAACGAAGATTTGAAAAAAGCGTACGAGAAGTTGCACGAATCGCAAAAATTATTAACACACAGTGAAAAATTGAAAGCGATCGGCGACCTTGCTAGTGGCGTCGCTCACGATTTTAATAATCTGTTAGGAGTAATCTTTGGACGCACACAATTGTTACACCTAAAAGCAACAGACCAGAAAGTGAAACAAGATTTAGAAATTATTCTTAAAGCAGCAATTGACGGTTCGGAAACTGTGAAACGCCTCCAGGATTTTGCAAAACAGAAGGTTGAAGATAATGCCTCAGCGATTGATGTTAATATGATAATTGAAGATGCAATCCAACTTACACAAACCAAATGGAAAGACTATGCTCAACACAAAGGAGTTTATATAGAAATTAAAAAAGAATTTGCCGGACTTCCTATAGTTCTCGGCAGCGGAGCAGAGTTACGGGAAATTCTTACAAATCTATTATTGAATGCAGTAGATGCAATGCCATCTGGTGGCACAATTACAATTAGGACACTGAATCAAGAAAAGTTGTACAGCATAGAAGTAGAAGATACTGGTATAGGAATGGACGATGCCACAAGGTTAAGAATTTTTGACCCATTCTATACAACCAAGGGTGACAAGGGTACTGGTCTGGGTCTGGCAATGGTTAAGACACTCGTCAATAAACGACAAGGTGAGATTTCAGTAATTAGCAAACCGGAAGTTGGCACAAAGTTTACTATCACGTTTCCAAAATTAAATATTGTTAACAATTACTCAAATAAACCCAATTTTATAACTTCAGAAATTGAAAAAGAATTAAATACAGAACAGTTCAAGATTCTTGTAATCGATGACGAAGAAGAAATCCGGCTGCTACTTGCCGAAATTCTCACAAGCGCAAATTATGATGTAGTTTTAGCATGCGACGGCAAAGAAGGAATCGAAAAATTTAAATCAATCAAGATCGACATCGTTTTTACTGACCTAGGTATGCCTGGACTAAACGGTTTGGAAGTAGCTAAAATCGTTAAAACCATTAAATCAAACACCCCTGTCGTATTGTTATCAGGATGGGGTAGAGACCTGGGTGTTCAAGATATTAAAGGTACCGGAGTTGATTTCCTCGCATCGAAACCTTTCCATATCGATGAAATATTTAAATTACTCATTTTAGCAAAAAAATACATTAAGGATAAGAAAAAAGATATTTAATTTAATATCTTTTTATGTATATTAACAAAGAATTAGTTACTTTTTGAACTTTTATTAAATGTCTTTTAAAAACTTAAACATACTTTTCATCGGTGATATTATAGGCAAACCCGGTTTAGACCTAACTGAAACAATTATTAAAAGTTACTTTCAGAAATATCAAATAGATTTTTGTATAGCTAATGGAGAAAATGTTTCCGACGGAAAGGGTATTACTGAAGAGGCTGCATCGAAGTTATTCAAATTAGGAGTTAATGTAATAACAGGTGGAAACCATCTTTGGGATAAATGGGAAACTAGAAAACTTTTATCGGAAAATAAAAATATTCTTAGACCATTAAACTATCCACGCGAAAACGCAGGAAACGGTTTTGTAATTTCGGACTTAGGTGAGAAAGGGAAAATAGGTGTCCTTAACTTACAAGGTAGGGTTTATATGCAGCCGATAGATGACCCATTCAAAACAGCCGACTGGGCTATCACGAAAATACACGAACAGACAAAAGTGGTTCTTGTTGATATGCATGCAGAAGCGACGGCTGAAAAAATTGCGCTCGGTTGGTATTTAGACGGGCGAGTCAGCGCTGTAATCGGAACGCATACGCATATTCCAACAGCAGATGGTAAAATCATGCCGAGGGGAACTGCATACATCTCTGACGTAGGGATGACGGGACCTTACGACTCTGTTATCGGTTTAAAAAAAGAAATTGCAATAAAGCGATTCATACACGGCATTCCATATAAGTACGAAATAGCAAGCCACGATGTAAGATTTTGTGGAGCTTTCATCCAGGTTGATAAGGAAACAGGTAAAACTCTAAAGTTCGAAAGCTTTGTATTTCCGCCATTTGGATAAAACAAATATGCCAGCAAAAATAATAGACGGTAAAAAATTTGCCGAAGAAATCAGATCAGAGATAAAGTATAAAACTCTTCAGTTACAGTCTGAAAAAGGAGTTACTCCCGGACTAGTATTCATTTTAGTCGGTAACAATCCTGCTTCACAAAGTTATGTTAAATCTAAAAACAAAGCGTGTGATGAAGCCGGCCTTTATTCAACTACCGAAAAACTTCCCGAATCATCAACAGAACAGGAAGTTATTCAGCTCATCAACAAATATAACTACGATGAAAAAATCCACGGAATACTTGTACAGCTTCCACTACCAAACCACATAAACGAACAAAATATTATTGAGGCAATAGATTACAGAAAAGATGTTGACGGCTTTCATCCGATCAATGTTGGTAAATTAGTTATTGGACAAGATTGTTTGCATCCCTGCACACCAGCAGGAATACAAGAACTTTTAATAAGAAGCAAAGTTGAAATATCGGGTAAACACGTTGTAGTGGTTGGTAGGAGCAATATCGTTGGAAAACCTGTTGCAAATATGCTTTTACAAAAACATGCCGGGGCAAATGCTGTTGTAACAATTGCACATACAGGGACGAAAGATATTTCCACTTTTACAAAACAAGCCGACATTCTTATCGCTGCAATCGGAAAACCGGAAATTATCACTGCCGATATGGTTAAACCCGGTGTAGTTGTAATTGATGTAGGTATTAACCGAGTTGATGACCCCACTGCAAAAAATGGTTATCGTATTGTTGGTGATGTTCATTTTGAATCGGTTTCGAAAGTTGTAAGTGCAATTTCGCCCGTACCCGGCGGCATCGGACCGATGACAATTGCGATGTTGATGAGTAACACATTGAAAGCTGCAGAGATAATTTGTGGTAAAAATGGTTAAACATAAAAGGAAGGTTGTCGATCTCACACACACTGTCAACGAGAATTTACCTATTTGGCCCACGGATGGCCCGTTAGAAAAATACTCAACAAAAATTTTAAATGTGTATCGAACTCACGGGTTCTATTCTCGCTCGATTAACATTCCCGAACATTTCGGCACACACATCGATGCACCTGCTCACAGTTGTGAAGGAAAATTAACTATTGATGAAATTCTTCCCGACAATCTAATTAATCCCGCAGTTGTTATCAGCGTTCAGGAAAAAGTGATGAACAACCTCGACTATGCTTTAACAGTAAATGATATTATAGAGTGGGAGAAAAGGTTTTGCATTGTACCAAATAATTCTGTGGTTTTGATGCATTCAGGTTGGAGTAAATATTGGAATGAACCAAAACTTTACTTAAATCAGGATGAAAAAGGAGTGATGCACTTTCCCGGTTTTTCAGAAGATGCGGTTAAGTTTTTAATTGACGAACGAAACATAAACGGTATCGGTGTGGAAACTCTGAGTATTGATTGTGGACACTCTGCCGATTTCCCTGTTCACAAAATTTTATTTAAAGCAAACAAATATGCACTTGAAAATTTAGCCGACATCGGAAAACTTCCTCCTGTTATAGCTACATTGATTATAGCACCGTTAAAATTAGAAAATGGTTCAGGAAGTCCAGTTAGAGTTTTTGTTGTGGATATATAGATAGAGGATCGTCGACTATAAAGAAGAAAATATGTAAACGCAAAGTACGTTAAGAAATCGCCAATGACGCAAAAAGAGGAAAAAGTTAGTATCTTTGCGTACCATCTGTAAGTTTTGCGTTTAAAAAAAATATTTTATAATAAATTTGTCATTATTATTTTCGTCAACAACCGTGAGAATACCTTGTAAAGAATTTATAAGGACACACATAATGAAAAAATATTTTATCATTGCGATAATCCCCTTATTAAGTGTAACCAGCTGCAGTATTTTAAAAACGTTTGTTAATATCTCCCACCTCAAATTTAAATTAAATAGTGTTACGGATTTTCAAATCATCGGAATTTCCATAAATAATAAAACATCATTGAATGATTTTAATACGGGTGATATTATTAAACTTACAGCCGCAATAACAAAAGGTGAATTACCGGTTACATTTGTGCTAAATGTCGATGCAATAAATCCAAATGACGGTAGCAGTGGGTATCCGGCAACTGAAATTTCGATTAAGTCATTTGCATGGAAATTATTCGTCGACGAGAAAGAGACCATTTCGGGTAATATCACCTCGCCGGTAACGGTCCCCGGTACAGGTGAAACCAAAGTAATTCCACTCGAAATAAAATTCGATTTACTCAATTTCTTTAAGGATAAAGGTTACGAAAACTTAATGAAGTTAGCCTTGAATCTTGGTGGAACGGAAGGATCCGCATCGCAATTAAAATTGATTGCTGAACCGATTCTTGGAACCCCAATTGGCGAACTCAGATATCCTCAACCGATCACTATTGTATCCCAACAAATTAATTAGAAAAAAAATTATTTTATAATGGATAAATTTTTACAGGCAGCAATCGAAGAAGCGAAGAAGGGACTTGCCGAAGGTGGCATACCCATCGGCTCAGTTTTGGTAATTGATGGAAAGATTGTTAGCCGTGGACATAACCGCCGAGTCCAACAAAACAGCGTGATACTACATGCAGAGATGGATTGTTTAGAAAATTTGGGCAGACGCACGGTAAAGGATTACAAACGTGCTATTCTTTACTCTACCCTCTCTCCGTGTGATATGTGCAGTGGTACAATTTTACTCTATAAAATACCGAAAGTTGTTGTTGGAGAAAATATTACTTTCAAAGGACCTGAAGATTTTCTTCGCTCGCGTGGCGTTGAGGTTGAAATACACAACGACAAAACCTGCATCAATATGATGACAGAATTCATAGCGAAAAATCCTCAGTTATGGTATGAGGATATTGGAACACAGTAAGAGTGTGTTGCCAAACGGATAAAAATGTCTTTGTAAAGAAGCGATTCTGTATTTTGAGTTGCTTTCGAGAGTATGATTGATTTTCCCGATTCCGAGGGTGTTTGGAACAGGATCGCAATGAGTATTTAACAACAAACTAAGTAAATGTTCAATATTCCAGATCCTATTTTTAATCACTTCATTTTTTAAATCTTTTCTAAATATCTTCTATCTGCTTGAATTTGAATAAAATTTTGTGCAATTTAAATCCAGTTGAACAGTGATTTTATATATGATTCTAATAATCCCGGCAATAAGAATAAAAAACGGAAAGTGCGTATTAAAAGTACAAACTTCTAATAACAGCGAATGTAGTGATGACCCTGTTGAAATGGCAAAATTGTGGCGCACTGAAAATGCTAAGTCGCTGCACGTAACAGACGTTGATGGTGCTGAGACGGGTTGTCTTGTTAATTTCGATGTGATCCAAAAGATGATAAATTCAGTAGATATTCCAATTGAATTCGGAGGTGGAATACAGAGTTACAAAGAGGCAAAGCAAGCATTCGATGCTGGTGTTTATAGAATATTAATTGGAACTTTATTTCTAGAAAATCCCAAAGAAGCCGTAAAAATACTTCATACCTTTGGCGATAGCCAAGTCGCTATCGGGCTGAACGTTGAAAATGGTGTAGTCGAAACCAAGGGATGGGTTAACGAAAAAAATCTCACACCTATAGATGCAGTTATGAACGCGAAAAATTTAGGCTTCAAACGAATTGTATATCGAGATATTATTTTTACTGATGAAAATCGCAAACCGAATTTTGATGCAATTAAACAATTAGCTGTAACTACAGGAATGAGGATAACAGCATCGGGCGGTGTTAACGGGATTACAGACATTTTACAATTTCAAGAATTAGTAAGATACGGTGTTGACTCTGTAGTAATCGGCAAAGCGCTTTACGAAAACAAATTTCCTTGTCAGAACATCTGGCGGTTTTGTGAAGCAAAAAATTATCCATATACAGCAAAATTTTAAAATCTTATCGAATGAAAATTACAGTAATCGGACATATTTGTATAGATGTCATCAACCATCCCGACGGAAAAGAAACCCAAGGATACGGGGGCATTTACTACTCACTCGTAGCGTTAGCAAGCATAGCTGACCCGTACACTAAAATTTTTCCTGTTTTCAGTATTGGGAATAAAGATTATAATACTCTCATTGAGAACTTGAATAAATATTCGAACATAGATACAGATGGAATTTTTAAACACGACGGACCGACAAATCAAGTTCATCTGTTTTATAATGAAAAACAAGCGAGAATCGAATGTTCTCATAACATTGCACCACCGATTCCTTTTAAAAAAATAAAGTCGTATCTTGAAACAAATTTGATATTGATTAATATGGTTTCTGGATTTGACATTACGCTGAATACATTAGACGAAATCCGAATGCAGGTTAGAGAAGATGCGATACCGATTTATATGGATGCACACAGCTTGTCGTTAGGTGTAAACGGCGAGGGAAGCAGGTACCGTCGACCGTTGACGGATTGGAGACGATGGCTTTTCATGCTGCACACCGTCCAAATGAATGCTGAAGAAGCTGCGAACCTGACTGTTGAAAAGTATGATGAATTGAATTTCGTGAAACAAGTAACTACATTAAATACAAATAACGTAATCATTACTCGTAGTGCTGACGGCTGCACGTTATATCACGATGAACATAAACAGATACAACGCTTCGATTATTCAGGTGAAAAGATTGAACGAATTATTGACTCAACCGGCTGCGGCGATGTTTTTGCTGCTGCTTACTGTGCTAAATATATCCGGTCTAAGAATTCAGCCCTCTCAGCAGAGTTCGCTAATAAGGTAGCAGCATACAACGCTGAATGCGCTGGCTCGTCCGAGTTAGATAAACTTTCAAAATTCAAAATTAACGAAATTAAATAAAGCAACGGAGAATAAAAGATGAACATAGCTATTATAGGTTATGGAAATATGGGTAAAGAGTTGGAACTAGTTGCCCTTGAAAAAAAAATAAAAATAGTTAAAATTATTACTGAAGACGAAAACTATAAAGCCCTTGCCCTCAATAAAAACGACCTAAAGAATGTCGATGTCTGCATTGAGTTCACTTCACCAACTGCGGTATGGGATAATATTGAAGCAGTCGCTAATTGCGGAAAAAATATAGTAGTAGGAACTACCGGATGGTACGACAAAGTTGCCAACGTTCAAAAATTAGTCAAAAGTAACAATATCGGATTGTTGTATTGTCCGAATTTTTCACTTGGTGTTAACCTCTTGTATCAGATAGTAAAAAATGCCTCGTATATTTTCAATAAGTTCGATGCTTACGATGTAATGGTGTCAGAAATTCACCATAAAAACAAAGTCGACAGCCCGAGTGGTACAGCCCTCACACTGGGAAACATAATCCTGCAAAACCTCAAACGTAAAAATGAAGTCCTGCACGAAACAACACACACAAAGATAAAACCCGAACAACTTCATATCACATCTACACGAGTAGGTTCTGTGATTGGCAAGCATTCAGTCATGTTCGATTCTGAGGCGGATACAATCGAAATTATTCATTCCATGAAAAACCGAAGGGGTTTTGCTTTAGGCGCTCTTTTAGCTGCAGAGTGGTTGGTTGGCAAGAAGGGTGTATTCACGATGAAAGATGTTATGAATTCATTATAAATTTAAAACAGATAGAAAGAAAAATAATGAAACGCAAAATATTTTTTCGAGGAACAGGAACGGCTTTAGTAACACCATTTAAAGCGGACGGCGGCATTGACTATACAGCATTAAAGTTATTAATAGATTTTCAAGTGAAAAATGGAGTAGAAGCAATTATACCCGCCGGAACCACGGGCGAGAGCGCAACACTAAGCGAAGGTGAACTACAGTCCGTTGTAAGAACCGTGGTCGAAAAATTAAATGGCAGAATTAAAGTAATAGCTGGTGCAGGCAGTAACGATACAAGCAAAGTAATAAAACTTGCACACCTTGTGTGTAACGCGGGCGCAGATGCGATACTTGTCGTAACACCATATTACAATAAACCAACACAAGAAGGTTTATATCGTCATTATTCCGTAATTGCGGAAGAAATTGACACGCCTATCGTAATGTATAACGTTCCCGGAAGAACAGCAAGCAATATGGGGGCAGAAACCGTTCTTCGAATTGCTGAAGAAATACCAAGTATAATTGGCATTAAAGAAGCATCAGGAAATTTTAGTCAAATAATGGAAATACTTCGTAACCGTCCTGCAGGTTTTGGCGTTTGGTCTGGCGATGATGCTATCACATTACCGATGATCGCTTTAGGAGCCGATGGGGTTATTTCTGTAGTCGCCAATGAAGTTCCAAAAATGTTTTCTCAAATGGTCAGATTTGCCTTGAATGGAAAATTCAACGAAGCTCTGAAGTATCACCATAAACTTTTGCCGTTAATGAATTTCAACTTCATCGAATCAAACCCCATTCCTGTAAAAACTGCACTCGCAATAATGGGAAAAATCGAAGAAGTTTACCGTTTGCCGCTTCTTCCATTGAGCGATCAACATCGCCCGATGTTAGAAAAGATACTGCAAGAATTAAAACTCATTTAAAAACATCTGAAATCGAAAATCCGAAATCCAAATTATGTTTACATCTTTACAAGAAAAAATAGAACAACTGTTTTCCATACCGCTTGACCAGCTCAATCGTACAGAAGCTCACAAAATTTTTAAGGAACTTAAAGAATTATTAAACCGCGGTGAAGTCAGATCGGCTATACCGGAAGGCAACGATTGGAAAGTGAACACTTGGGTGAAAAAAGGAATATTACTCGGCTTTCGAATAGGATTGTTAACTGAGTATTCTACCGATGAGTTGTTCCAATATTTCGACAAACATACACTAAGGTTGAAAACCTTCGAACTACAAGATAATGTGCGTATCGTTCCCGGTGGAAGCTCAATCCGCGATGGGGCTTATGTGGCAAAAGGTGTAATATTGATGCCGCCGGCATACATCAACATTGGTGCTTATGTTGACGAGGGAACAATGATTGATTCGCATGCGTTGATTGGTTCGTGCGCTCAAGTCGGCAAACGTGTGCACATAAGTGCGGCGGCGCAAATAGGAGGTGTTCTAGAACCCATAGGTGCAATGCCCGTAATTATTGAAAATGATGTAATGGTTGGCGGCAATTGCGGTATTTATGAAGGAACAATAGTTAAAAAAGGGAGCGTACTTGCTTCGGGGGTAATCATTACAGGGTCAACACCGATTTACGACGCAGTGAAGAATCAATATTATAGAAAGACATATGAAACTCCTCTTATAGTTCCCGAAAATGCAGTTGTAGTCCCAGGCTCGCGGCCTATTTCGAGCGAATGGGGAAAAATTAATGGCATTTCGGTTTATACACCGGTGATTGTAAAATACCGTGACGATAAAACTGATGCTTCTACTGCGCTTGAGGAAAGTTTGAGATAAAATGAACCGAATTTTGATTACGGGCAGTAATGGATTGCTGGGACAAAAAATTACCGGAATTTTCTCTCGAAGCAAAGAATACGAGATATTGAACACCTCAATAGAAGAAAAATCTTTCTTACCAAACATCGATACTTTTCACTATCGGCAATTGGATATTACAAAGCGGTCTTCAATCATTAAGTTAATTGATGATTTTTTACCTGACGTAATAATAAATACAGCTGCTGTGACTAACGTTGACTTATGTGAAACCGAGAGGGCACTCGCATGGCGAATTAATGTAACTGGCGTTGAAAATTTGATTTACGCTGCTAAAATGGTAGGTGCAAAAATTATCCATTTTTCAACCGATTATGTTTTCGACGGAATTAACGGGCCCTATGATGAAACAGACAGACCTAATCCGTTGTCGTATTACGGGAGAACAAAGCTTGCAAGCGAAAATCTCCTCTTCACTTCTGGGCTTGAATATACAATTGTCAGGACTATGGTGCTTTACGGTGTAGCAAATCAGGTAAAAAACAATTTTGCACTTTGGTTGGTGAATAATTTAAGCTCAGGCAAACAAGTGCGGGTTGTAGACGACCAAATTTGTAACCCTACACTTGTTGACGACCTCGCTTACGCGATTTTAAAAATTGTCGAATTCAATCACGATGGTCTTTATCATATCGCAGGAAATGATCTGGTAAGCCGATACGATTTCGCTGTACAACTTGCGAAAAAATTCAATTTCAACAAGAAATTAATTGTCCCAATCAAAACATCATTATTGAAACAACCAGCGCCGAGACCGATGAAATCCGGTTTTATTATATTAAAAGCAGAAACTGAACTCAGTATAAAAATGTCGGACATTGAACAAGGATTAACAGTATTTCGAAATCAACTTGTTAACACACCTAACGAGTTTGAGAATCCACTATTGTAAAGAAGAAGAATAATATAAAAGGACAGAAAAAATTATGTTAGATATAAAATTCATTCGTGAACATCCACAATTAGTAAAAGAAGGAATACGAAAAAAAGGAGACGTAGATAGAGTAGATGAAATTTTAAAATTGGATGAGAAACGACGCGCACTTATCCAAAAAGCTGAAGTTTTAAAAAACCAACGGAATGTAGTTTCCGACCAAATTGCAAAGATGAAAAAAGCCGGAGCGGATGCAGATGTAGCCATCGCTGAGATGAATAAAGTTAAGAATGAGATAAAAACATTAGATGACGAATTGCGGCAACTCGAGGAAAGTTTAAATAAGTTTCTCCTCTCTGTTCCGAACATCCCGCATCCTTCAGTTCCCGAAGGACATAAACCTGAAGATAACAAAACAGTTTTTTCTTGGGGAACTATAAACGATATCGATTTTGAACCGAAGCCACATTGGGAATTAGCGGAGAAATTAAAAATAATTGATTTTGATACCGGCGTAAAAATTACGGGTGCAGGTTTTCCGCTTTATCATGGTGCAGGTGCAAAGTTACAGCGTGCATTGATAAATTTCTTTTTAGACGAAGCTCACGATGCAGGGTATATCGAACTCCAACCACCGTTGATGATAAACACTGCGAGTGCAACAGGAACAGGTCAACTTCCAGATAAAGAAGATTTGATGTATGTTGTGACTCGTGACGAATTATTTTTAGTCCCGACTGCTGAAGTTCCTGTAACTAATATTCATCGAGACGAAATTCTTCCAGAAAAAAATTTACCCCTTAAATATTGTGCATATACACCTTGCTTCAGGCGAGAAGCTGGCTCTTACGGAAAGGATGTTCGCGGTTTAAATCGTTTACATCAATTCGATAAAGTTGAGCTTGTAAAATTTGTTCACCCAGGAACTTCTTACAACGAACTCGAAGGTTTGCGTTCTGATGCCGAAGCATTGCTGCAAAAACTGAATTTGCCGTATCGAGTACTGCTGATGTGTACCGGTGATATGGGGTTCACACAGTCAAAAAAATATGATTTAGAAGTTTGGGCTATAGGACAAAAACGCTGGCTTGAGGTTTCATCGATTTCGAATTTCGAAGCTTTTCAGGCTAGGCGGATTAATGTTCGATTCAGACCCGACGGCGGTAAGCCCGAATTCGTGCATACTCTTAACGGATCCGGTTTGGCTCTACCGCGCGTCGTCGCAGCGATTATTGAAAACTACCAAACTCCAGAAGGGAAAATTATCATTCCGAAGGTTTTGCACAAATACACCGGTTTTGAGGTAATTGGATAGACAAGTCAAAATTAAAAATATTCAGATTTTTTAATTCAAAAACCTATTTTTACTTTTGCAATTTTAATTGTTTTTATGAAACCCCTATTACGACTATTACCATATCTATCCAAATATAAAAAAACTTTATTTTTAGGTTTACTCGCTATTGTCGGTAGTAATATATTCACTGTTATTCAACCACATTTTATCGGTAAAGCTATCGACAAACTGAAACAAGGTATAACTACACAAAATCTGAATCCAGTTGAACTTTTCCATTACGCAGCTTTGATTGTTGGTTTTACGCTCATTGCCGGAGTTCTATCATTCCTCACCCGCCAAACTATAATCGTGGTTTCACGTCGAATCGAGTATGACATCCGAAACGATTTCTTATCGCACATACAAAAACTCTCATTCTCCTATTTTCAAAATACACCGACCGGTGATTTAATGGCTCACGCTACTAATGACATCGGTGCTGTCCGGAACACGCTCGGGCCCGGCATTATGTATCCTACTGATACATTCGTTACCTTTGTGATGGTTTTAACCATGATGCTGCTGAAAGATTGGCAGTTAACTCTGTTAGTACTTATCCCGCTTCCTCTGGTTTCATTCGCTGTATATAAATTAGGAAAGCTGATCAATCTGAAATTTCAAGAGCGGCAGGAGCAATATTCAAAACTTACCACACGTGCCCAAGAAAGTTTATCGGGAATTCGTGTTATAAAAGCTTACGTCAGAGAAAATTTTGAGATTGAGTCATTCCGAAATATTAGCTGGGAGTATCTGAAAAAAAATTTAGTACTTGCGAGAATTCAATCGGTCATTTGGCCCGCGATGTTTACGCTTGTCGGTGTTTCTCTCGTTATTACGATTTATTTCGGTGGTTTAAAAGTTATCGACGAGAAATTATCCATCGGAACGCTCACAGCTTTCTTCGCTTACCTCGTTATGTTAATTTGGCCTATGATTGCATTCGGATGGGTCATCAATATTTTACAGCAAGGAGCTGCATCTATGAAACGACTTTCAAAAATTTTCGATACAGAACCTGAAATAAAAAACAATGAGAACACTGATTTTTCAATCAAAGAAATAAAAGGAAATATCGAATTCCGGAATGTTACGTTTGTTCACAAGAACTCCAAACAACCAGCATTTCAAAATATCAATTTAAAAATTGAATCAGGAAAAACTGTAGCCATCGTCGGACACACCGGGTCGGGCAAATCGACTATCGTAAATCTCATTCCACGTTTATACGATTTTTCGGAGGGCGCTCTTCTTATCGACGGAATTGATATAAAGAAAATACCCTTAGAAGTTTTGCGATCGAGTATTGGTTACGTTCAGCAAGAAACATTCCTTTTCTCGGACACTATTGCGAATAACATCAGTTACGGAGTGGAACAGTATAATGAAAAAAAGATAGTTGAATCATCTGATATTGCACAGTTGACTAAAGACATTGCGAAATTTCCGAAACAATTTGAAACAATGATAGGAGAACGTGGTATAACGCTTTCGGGTGGACAGAAACAACGTGCCGGGATTGCCCGCGCTGTCATTCGAGACCCGAAAATTTTAATACTCGATGACGCACTCTCGGCAGTAGATGTTTACACCGAAGAAGAAATTTTGAAAAAGTTGAAAAAAGTTATGAAAAACAGGACGAGCATAATAATTAGTCATCGTATTTCAACCGTTAAAAATGCTGACTTGATTGTAGTATTGGATAAAGGTACAATCGCCGAAAGAGGTACACACGATGAGTTGATTGCGATCGGCGGTATCTATTCAGATTTACATTACAAGCAATTGCTTGAGGAAGAATTGGATAAATTATAGTTCAAAATTAATAGATTACTGAAATATTTTCATCCAGCAGATTATGAAGAAAGTTTTACGTTCTAAAACTGTTAAAACAATTAATGTTCTACTCCTATTATCATTAACCCACGACTTAAGTCGTGGGTTAATTAAAAACAGTTTCACCATGTAACCGTTTCATTTATCCGCCTCTGGCGGAACGGTTTATAAAAAGTTATTCGAAGCTCTCATGAAATATATAAGAAGTATAGAAAATCTAAAAAACTGCTACGATGCACGAAGAAGAAATATTAGGTAAAGCATACGACACACGATTAATGAAGCGGTTATTGAAATCGCTAAAACCGTATCGCATGCACGTTGCTATCGGCATACTACTGAGCATGCTTGTTTCGGGATTGGAAGCAGTGCGTCCGTATTTTACAAAAATAGCAGTCGATGAAAATATCGCACACGGCGATAAATACGGTTTACTCATGACTGCACTTATGTTTTTCGGAGTTTTAGTTTTCAGAGGAGTGATACAATACTTGAGCGCATACCTGACACAGTGGATCGGTCAACGCACGATATTCGATTTAAGAATGCAGATATTTGAACATCTGCAAAAGCTCAGCCTGAAGTTTTACGACAAGAACCCGATAGGCCGGCTCATCACGCGCGTAACTAACGACGTCGAAGTGCTGAACGAGATGTTCTCATCCGGCATTGTTATGGTTTTCACCGATATCTTTACGATTATCGGAATCCTCTACTTCATGTTCACGATGAATTGGCAGCTTGCGTTAGTATCTTTAAGTGTTTTACCTATTTTATTTTATGCAACGTTTTTATTCAGACGCAAGGCGCGAGAAACCTACCGCGATGTCCGTCTGCAAGTTGCTCGCATAAATACATTTATGCAGGAACATATTACGGGAATGTCCGTTGATCAAATATTCAACAGAGAACAAAAATCTTTTCAAAATTTTTCAGACATTAATGCAAGCCACCGCGATGCCAACATAAAATCAATCTTTTATTACGCCGTTTTTTATCCCGGGGTTGAACTCATCGGAGCAATTGCTGTTGGCTTAATAATCTGGTATTCGGGAATCGAAGCGATCAGTGGTGTGGTAACGCTCGGAACCGTTATGGCATTCTTTCAATTTAACGAAATGTTCTGGAGGCCCATCCGCGACCTCTCAGAAAAATACAATATAATGCAAACAGCAATGGCTTCTTCTGAACGTATATTCAAACTCTTAGATGATAAAAGTATTATCGCAAACCCCAAAAAGCCGGTTCCCTTGAATTCATTCCGTGGTGAAATTGAGTTTCAAAATATCTGGTTTGCGTATAATCCAATTGAGCCGGGTTCAACAAATCACGAGTGGATTTTAAAAGATGTGTCTTTCAAAATTAATCCTGGTGAAACGGCTGCGATAGTAGGCCACACAGGAGCGGGAAAATCTACAATTATTAATTTACTGACAAGATTTTATGATATACAACAAGGTAAAATTTTTGTTGACGGAATTGATATCCGTAAAATTGAACAAGAGGAACTTAGAAAACATATCGGTGTTGTTCATCAGGATATATTTTTATTTTCAGGTAACATAAAATCGAATATCAACCTCGGAAACGAAAAAATTAAAATCGACCGTGTAAAAGCGGCGGCAAGAGTTGTAGGATTGAATAATTTTATTGACACTCTTCCGAATCGATACGGCGAGGAAGTAAAAGAGCGGGGCGCAACGCTTTCTGTTGGACAAAAACAACTAATCTCGTTTGCGCGTGCTCTGGCATTCAATCCCAAAATATTAATATTGGATGAGGCGACATCGAGTGTGGATACTGAGACAGAAATTTTAATTCAAAACGCAATTCAAAAAATATTGAAAGGCAGAACGTCTATAGTAATTGCTCACCGACTTTCAACAATCCAACGTTCAAATAAAATAATAGTTCTACACAAAGGCGAAGTTAGAGAAATGGGAATGCACCAGGAATTGCTCGCTCAAGGAGGGATCTATTATAAGCTGTATCAACTACAGTATAAGGATCAGGAAGAGGGGAAATAATTGCTATTTAAAATTAATAATATTTAAGCATCGGTCTTTCTATGAGGATGAACACGGTACTTATTAGCCCAATAATTAACCAAAAGCATCTTCTAAATCATCTATCGCTAATATTTGAGAATTTTAAATTTATATCTTATCTTTAAACCAATTCTGCACATCAGTTTGAGTATTAAAATAATCATTCAATATAAATTGTG
>JBBINX010000027.1:0-24071 GCA_037443685.1 Ignavibacteriales bacterium | reverse complement strand
TTCGAGCGTAGTAAATCCGTTCGAAAGAGTGGGATTCAGAGAAGAGTAAAAGTACAGTCTCATAGGGAGCGTTGGGTTTGTAACAATATTTTTTTCTCGCAATCGTTGCGCCGTATCGTGAGACATCTTTCCATTCGGCGGATGGTTAAAATCCCAAATCCAAAATCTAAAATCCAAAATCTCCTTAGTGCCGAAGGCCGGACTTGAACCGGCACGAGGGGTAAACCTCGCTAGATTTTGAGTCTAGTGCGTCTGCCAATTTCGCCACTTCGGCTTAGAAGCTGCAATAATATAATCAATTCATTCTTTAAGTTCAAGAAAATATTTTACCCAAATTGTAATAAAATTTCAAAGATGTTATATTGATTTTGAGCATGCGTATAAACAATATTAAAATAATCCTTTTCCTTGTATTTATTATATTAATCTATAATCAAAAGGAAGTAAAATCGCAATCGCTTCAAGATGTTGCTGGAGGTTTGGTTAAGAAGATTTCATTCGCTGTTACCCCAAATGATTCAATTATTAAGTTACCACACAGATTTATAATCAAGGGAAGTATAGTCGTACGACTCGATACAGCCTCTTTAAAATCCGGGGTCGATTATGTCTTTGACGACCACCGAAATACATTAATATTGTTATCTAATCTTTTGTTGAAACTTAAAAGGGATAGTGATGCAGTTGACACTCTCAACATCAATTACAAAATATTGCCATTCTCATTCAAGGAAAAATATTCTCACCGTGAAATAATTTATGGTTATGATTCCACGTCTGGAAAAATCATTCAAACTTCGAAAACTGTGCAGCCGTTTACGGTTCAAAATATATTCGGAGACAATATTCAGAAGAGTGGTAGTCTTACCCGAGGTTTTTCATTTGGCAGTAATCGAGATTTTTCGCTTAGCTCCGGTTTCCGGATGCAAATGTCCGGACAGTTATCGCAAGATATCGACATAACTGCAGCATTGACTGACGAGAATTCTCCTATCCAGCCTGAAGGTAACACCCAAACCCTGCAGGAAATAGATAAAGTTTTTATAGAGTTGAAGTCTAAGAATCTTAGCGCAACGTTAGGTGATTTTAATATTGATTACTCGGGAAGTGAATTCGGAAGATTATCGCGGAAACTTCAAGGGGGCCTCGGTACTGCAAAGTATGATGCAGGATTTTCAAACGGTAACTTGTTAGTTTCGGGTGCCGTCACACGCGGGAAATATCACACTAATAAATTCAACGGCATTGAAGGTGTACAAGGTCCTTATAGATTAGTTGGAAAAAATAATGAACGAACTATCATCATTATTGCGGGGACTGAAAAAGTATATTTAGACGGCGAACTCGTAAAACGGGGGGAGGAGATTGATTATACAATTGATTACGCACTTGCCGAATTGACGTTTAGTTCGCGCAGATTAGTGAACGGAAATTCACGAATAGTTGTAGATTTTGAGTACACAGATAGACAATACGTTAGAAATATTTTTACAGTTAAAGGGAAATCGAATTTTTTTAAAGATAAATTTTCATTAAGCACTTCTTTTCTTCGCGAGGGTGATGATTTTGATAATCTAATCGATATTACATTAAGCGAAGCAGATAGGGAATCGTTAAAGCTCGCGGGAGATAATTTTTTAAAAGCTATTCTTAACGGTGTTCAATTTGTTGGACAAGGGAAAGGGCAATACTCAAGTGTTGATACCTTAATAGACTCAAACCGGTTATTATTTTATAGATTTGCTCCCGGAGATTCAAATGCAAATTACTCAATAAACTTCAGTTATGTAGGAGAAGGTAAGGGCGATTATGTAAAAATCAGCATAGGAAATTACCAATATATTGGTAAAAATAACGGTAATTATTTACCGATTAGACTATTACCAATGCCACAATTACAATTGCTTATTAATACTGATATCAACACACAGGTTACTGATTATTTAAGATTGTCTGGTGAAGGAGCTATCAGCGATTTTGATGCAAATCGCTTTTCGAGTATAGACGATTCAGACAACAGAGGAAGCGCTTACAAATTAGGAATATACCTGCATCCAAAGAGTGTTATAATCGGGAATACAAATTTTGGTTCGATTGATTTACAACTTAAAAGAAGATTTATTGCAGCTAATTTTAATCCAATAGACCGGGTTAATGATGTTGAATTCGACCGAAGATGGAACCTTTTCTCTGTTAATAATACAAGAGAGTTGATTAATGAAGGTAACATAATTTATTCTCCGATTAATTCAATACAAGTGGGTGGTGGATTTGGGAATTTAATAAAAGGTAAATTGTTTTCTTCCGGTCGTTATGAGGGTGTATTATTATTGAATGATATTTCCCTGCCGAGAGTCAGTTATAAATATGAAAATATTTTCAGTGACGATAAAGAATCTGATATAAAAGGTAATTGGGTTCGCCATAATACAGATATTACATACACAAAAAGTTATTTTACTCCCAGTTTTAAATATGAGTATGAGAAAAGAGAATTACGCTCAACCGGCTTAGATACTTTGAAAACGGGTAGTTTTAGTTTCAATGAATATTCACCCAAATTGTTAATGAAAAATATTTTTAATTCTACATTTGCAATCGAATATAAATTGCGGACAGAGAATAGGTTTAAGATGAATCGACTAATGAAAGAATCGAAAGCTTTAACGCAAATATACTCTTTTTCGACGCGACCAATTTCAAATTTAACTTCAAACATAGATTTAACACTCAGAAATAGGAAATATACAGAAGATTTCCGTCCAATTGCCGAAGGTAATTCTGAAACAGTGCTGCTTCGAACAATCACAAAATATTTCGGTTTGAATAGAGGCATTGAGACTGATCTATTTTACGATGTTGCGACTCAAAAATCAGCGAAGTTGGAACGCGTATTTCGACGGGTCCAGAAAGGTGAAGGAAACTATTCTTATCTAGGTGACTTGGACAGTAATGGTATTGCTACCGAGAGTGAATTTAGGCCTGTACGATTTGACGGCGACTATATTCTTCTAACAGTTCCTTCTGAAAAATTATTTCCTATAGTTGACTTAAAATTTAATGCAAGGCTGAAATTTATTCCCTCCAGATTTGTTTCTGGTGATGGATGGTACACTAAAGGTATTTCGGCTTTATCTTCAGAAACTTATTTTAGGATGGATGAAAAAAGTTCAGAGGAGAACCAAAAAAAGATTTATACCCTTAATTTAAAATACTTTATGAACGATAAAACAACAATTTTAGGGAATAGGTCGATTATTCAAGATTTCTTCTTATTTGAGCAAAGTTCAGCGTTTTCAGCAAGATTTAGATTTCAGCAAAGAACCGGATTAATGCAGTATGCGTTATCTACTGAACGCAGTTACAGACGCGAGCGTTCGGTCCGAGTTCGGTGGCAATTGATAAAAGAAATAGCTAACCAGACCGATTATGAAAACAAGCGTGACCAATTGACTGCATCGGTTTACAATTATCGTGTGATGAATATTAATTCGGAGTTTTTAAATTCAGATTGGACTTACCGTCCTAACAGGCAAATGGAGGTGGGGTTCAAATTTGGTGTAGGAAGGTCGAAAATTTTTACTCAATCATCAAATGTTATTTCTGATTTGAATCTTCAAGGATTAAGATTTATTTATTCTATCGCCGAGCAAGGTATCGTGAGAGGAGAATTGAACCGGGAAGAAATTCAACTGACTGGAGTGTTACTATATATACCTTTCGAATTAACTGGAGGTCGCGTAGTAGGCAAGACTTGGATTGTTCGAATCGCCTCAGAGTATAGAATCACAGATTTTTTACAAGCATCTTTTAATTATGAAGGGCGAAGTGAATCTAACATACGACCGATTCACACCCTACGCGGCGAAATACGTGCATTTTTCTAATATGTTAGACGGATACTTTAAAGAAAACACTTAAATCGTTTTTCACAACGTTTCACATTATAAAATTAGTGAATTTATTTTAAAAAAAATTTTTAAACTATTGCATCTGTTTACTTTTATCCTTATAATTATCAGCGACAAAACCGATTTACCTAATAACAACACACTTAACTATGCCTGATAATATTTTCACTACAGTATTGAAAAAAAAATCAAGCGGAGATCCGATGAAGATAAACGAGCTCGAAATAGAATTTTCGGGGAAAATATATTGCACTTCGTTCGACTCACGCATCGGCCATATTTATCTCGCTTCCACCGATAAAGGTTTGTGCAAAATTAATATTCCCAGAGAGACTAAGAAAGATTTTTTTAGATGGTTAGATTATCATTTCGAGTTGGATGCCGTAGTCGAAAATAAATCACGTAATAAAGAGTATATCGATCAACTAACAAGATATCTAAACGGCAAGTTGGTACAATTTACCTTTCCAGTCGATTTGATTGGTACACCTTTTCAAATAAGAGTGTGGAAAGAATTATCTAAGATACCCTACGGAGTCTCCATTACATACAAACAGTTGGCTAAACGAGTCGGTGTACCGAAAGGATTTCAAGCTGTAGGAAAGGCAAACGGAGCGAATCCGTTACCAATCGTGATTCCTTGTCACCGAGTTATCGGGTCAGACGGATCGCTTATTGGTTATGCTTCGGGTGTTAAAACGAAAGAGTTTTTACTGCGCCATGAAGGTGCAATAATAGTTTAATACTGAAAAATTTATACTAAATTATTCGGCGAGGATAGTTTGATGTTTAACCCTTCTTTATATTATTTTCCCCCATTTATTAATGTCTTTTATAAACGAATTAAATAATGTTCAACAAGAATCTGTAAAAACAGTAAACGGTCCCGTCATGATTATTGCCGGAGCGGGTAGCGGAAAAACCAGAGTTCTTACTTACCGAGTAGCTTACTTAATTAGCATTGGTGTTCCTGCATATCAAATCTTAGCGCTAACATTCACCAACAAAGCTGCCGAAGAAATGAAAACAAGAATCAACCATATTGTCCCTGAAAAATGTGCTAAGCTATGGATGGGCACCTTCCACTCGATGTTTGCAAGATTACTACGTCAAGAAGCGGAATTGATTGGATATAACCGAAACTTTACAATTTACGATACAGACGACAGTCAAAACTTAATAAAAAATATTCAACATAATCTAAATATACCCACGCAAACTTTTAAACCAACGTCCGTTCGTTCTCGTATTAGTGGCGCCAAAAATAAATTAATTATCCCAAGTGAATTTTCTGGTCTGGCGAAAGATATTTTTGAGGAAAAGGTTGCAATCATCTATCACGAATACCAAAAGATATTGAAAAAAAACAATGCGATGGATTTCGACGACCTCTTGTTAAATCCTATCGAATTGTTCGAGAGGCATCCAAAGATTTTAAACAAATATCAAGATAGATTTAGATTTATTTTGGTGGATGAATATCAAGACACTAACAGGGCTCAGTACAAACTTTTAAAAATGCTCGCTCACAAGTATCGGAATATATGTGTTGTCGGAGATGATGCGCAGAGTATATACGGTTTTCGGGGAGCTGAGATAAAAAACATATTAGATTTCGAGAAGGATTTCCCAGATTGTAAAGTATTCCGATTAGAACAAAATTACCGGTCTACAAAGTTAATATTAGCTGCCGCTGATCAAATCATTAAAAATAATTTAAACAGAATCGATAAAAATTTATGGACGAATAATTCTCAAGGAGATCGAATCTCGGTTTTGACGGCTGAAGATGAAAAAGATGAGGGAAATAAAATTGCAGCACGAATCAATAAAGCATTGGCTTCTAAGAAGTTAGATTATAAAAATTTTGCTGTCTTATACAGAACAAACGCACAGTCGCGTTCAATCGAGGATTCGTTGAGAAAAAACAGTATCCCGTATGTTATCGTAGGCGGAGTTGAGTTTTATAAGCGAAAAGAAATTAAAGATGTGTTGGCTTATTTACGTTTGTTGGTAAACCCAAAAGATGATGTTAGTTTTCGTCGTGTCGTGAATTATCCGGTCAGAGGTATCGGGAATACATCGATACGATATTTAGAAAAATATTCGCAAGAGATGAAATGTTCATTGTTCGAGGCGGCATCTGTGTGCGATCAAATTTCGGGACTTTCTAAGAGATCCATTGAAAATATTAAAACTTTTCGGAAATTTTTAGTGAAATACGTAAAGTTAAAAGCAGAATTTTCAGCGGGTGAATTATCGCGTGCATTAGTTGATGATTTGGGTATATTGAGAGAATTCAAGGAAGAAGGCACTATAGAATCGCTTTCCCGCTGGGAAAACGTTCACGAGTTATTATCTGGTATCACCGAACATGCAACTGATAAGGAGAATGGATCATTAGAAGCATTTTTACAAGAAGTATCTTTAGTTGCTGACGTCGACCGATGGGATGATTCGCATAACGCAGTAACTCTTATGACTCTTCACAGTGCTAAAGGTTTGGAGTTTGATACTGTTTTTATAACCGGTTTGGAAGAAGGTTTGTTTCCGATATTCTCATCTTTCCTTGTTCAGAATGAAATCGAAGAAGAACGGCGCTTGTTCTACGTAGGTATAACGCGAGCAAAAAAAACCCTATATCTTTGTTACGCGGTGAGACGTTATCGATTCGGCGAGGTTACTTATCCAACCGCTTCACGTTTTTTAAAAGAAATTGATGAAGAGCTGTTTGATTACGATGGTAACAATGAAATTTCGCTTGATTACAGCAGTAAACTTAGTACAATTATCCAGAGTCAACCGGTTGTGGTTCCTCGGCAGATTCAAAAAAAAATAACAAAGAAATATTTTGAACAAATAAATGACGATTATGAAAATGAATCACAGGTGATACCCGAACTAAGAGTCGGTGCTTATGTCAATCACCAAATTTTTGGGAGAGGAAAAATAGTAAACTTAAGCGGTAAAGGAGAAGATTTAAAAGCTGTTATCGATTTTGAATTTATCGGTAGAAAGAATATCATGGTAAAGTATGCATCACTCAGATTAATTTAGCTTTGTATGAAAATAGAAATCAAATACTGGATAAAAAATTCAAAAGACAGTGTATTCTTTTATATTAAAGGTTTGTACAACCATCTTTATGATGACGAAGTGCTCTTTTTAGCTTCGGGGATAGCGTTCAATGGAATTTTATGTCTGATACCGTTGCTTTTATTATTTACTGCGGTGTTCGGAATATTCTTGAACTCTTCTGAACTAGCGGTGCAAAAAGTTCATGAAATCCTGAATGCTGCTTTCCCCAACCAACCGTATGCACAGAGCATTAAAAATACAATTCAACAAATTATTAAAGATATCATCGATTATCGCAAATCGTTTGGCTTTTTCGGATTGGCAGTTCTCACCTGGACGGCCACGTCGCTATTTAGTTCGATGCGAACAGTCTTGAATCGTATTTACAAAATCAAATCTTCCAAACTTGTTATTCTCACAATCTTAGAAGATATCTTGTGGGTGATGGTTATCGGTATTCTTTTCGTGGCAATCATAATGTCAACTTGGCTCTATACTATTGTCGAAGAGTTCATGCGGTCGCTCCCAGGTTATACAGTGGTCGATTTTGTATTATTCGAGCAGGCAATTCCGGTCCTAGTATCTTTTCTGTTAACGCTTCTTATGTTTTTTATAGTGTATAGATTTATTCCTGATAAAAATGTTACTTGGAAAGTCGCAGGTATCTCTGCAATTACAACAGCGATTTTATGGGAAGCTGCTGGGAGGCTTTTCGGTTGGTATTTATTTACGTTTCATTCATTTTCTCGATTGTACGGGGCGTACGCTTTTTTATTAGTGCTGCTGGTTTGGATTTATTATTCGAGTTTAGTATTTGTAGTAGGAGGGATAATTGGACAGTTGTATAGGGAACGGCATCAGACCATTAAGGGAACTTAGTAAGCTCAAAAAATGAATACTTTGGGAAAAATCATTCTCCTTCTGCTATTATTTTTACCCTCCGATTTATTGACCCAACTAGATTTTTCTAAATCAGTTTCGAAATTCGATATCGTTACTCCATCTTTAGTATTAAGCGGAATTCCATTCAATCTTGAAGTAACAGCGCTCGACGGGAACGGACAAATAGTTACTATATTTAACGAGAATGTCCAATTCGAAAACATCCACCCATCAAAAATAAAATTTCAAGAAGGAAAATTGATTATCAATGATGCTGTGGTTGAAAACTGGGGTATTCAGAGTATTGCTGTTAAATTTGAGAATGTTGAGACAAGAAAAGATATTAGGGCAATACCGGGATTGTTGAGCATTTTACCTCCTCTGTTAGCTATTTTATTTGCATTGTTAATCCGTGAAGTTATCATCTCTCTATTCGCTGGAGTCTGGCTTGGGGCATTCATCATTTTTGATTATAATATATTTAGCGGATTATTTAGAGTAGTTGATCATTTCGTAATTAACGCTATCGCATCTACTAGCCACGTGCAAATTATAGTTTTCAGTTTATTATTCGGGGGAATGGTAGGTGTAATCTCAAAGAATGGAGGTAGTTTAGGAATTGCAAATGTAGTAACACAATTTGCAAAGAATCCGAAACGTGGTCAGTTATCGACGTGGGGATTATCATTCCTGTTTTTCTTTGACGACTACGCAAACGTGTTAATACGAGGAAATTTGATGCGCCCGATTACCGATAAACTTCTAGTATCTCGAGAAAAATTATCCTTTATTGTTGATGCAGGTGCCGCGACCGTGGCGAGTATCTTTATAATCTCAACCTGGATTGGATATGAAATCGGACTAATTGAGCAAGGTCTGAAAAGTATTGGTTATCAACAGGATGCGTATTCAGTTTTCATCAGTACAATTCCTTACAGATTTTATCCGATACTCACATTGGTTTTTGTATTTATGATTGCCGTTACTGGTAGAGATTTCGGACCTATGCTCGCTGCTGAGAGACGAACGAGACGAGAAAGAAAAGTATCCAGAGAAGGGGCAGAACCCGCCTCGGATTTAACAGACATTTCGCTCGTGAAAATCGATGGTATAAAAATACGTTGGTATAACGGATTAATACCGATTATTACAATAATCGTTGTTGCATTGGGCGGATTATATTTAACTGGAGTTAAAGCCCTCAATGCAACAGGTGCAGATAGTTTTTCGATAGGTGAAATTATAAGCAAATCTGATTCTTATTCAGCACTCCTATGGGCCTCGTTCAGCGGAGGGCTGATTGCTATTCTTTTATCGGTGTGGCAGAGAATTTTATCAACCAAGAAAGCCATTGAAGCATGGTTTAACGGTATGAAATCGATGCTGCTCGCAATATTGATATTAGTTCTTGCTTGGTCTATCGGAACTGTTACTGAGGAATTGCATACTGCCGATTATCTCGTGCAGATATTACGCGGCTCTATATCTCCACATTTTCTTCCGGTGCTTACATTTTTGATTGCTGCCATAATCAGTTTTGCAACAGGAACAAGCTGGGGCACTATGGCTATTATGATGCCGTTAGTTATTCCGCTTGGTTGGACTTTTTCTGTGGACGCGGGAATGAGCAGCGAAGGTGTCCGGTTAATACTTTATGGTAATATAAGTTCGGTTCTGGCTGGTGCTGTATTTGGGGACCATTGTTCACCGATTTCGGATACTACAATTATGAGTTCGATGGCATCGAGTTGTGACCATATCGATCATGTCCGTACCCAATTACCTTATGCAGTTTTAGTCGCGATTCTAGGTATGTTAATAGGCGATATACCGACAGCTTTTGGAATCTCTCCATACATTTCAATAATAACCGGTAGTTTGGTTTTAGTAACAGTCTTATACCTCTTTGGCAAGCGGGTAGAAGCTTCTTTGTAGGAATGAGGAAAATCTTCCGAAGTTTACGACCGCTTAATTTCGGTAAACCTTCGGGAGGTTCCGAGAGCCCCCCGAACGTTACCTCAACTTAATCATAGTAAGCCTTAATGATATTTATTTAGTAAAATTTTATTGTAATACTGCTCATATTCTCGGACGATTTTTTCTTCATTGAAAGAATTAACAGCTCGGTTTCTTGCAGCATCCGAAAACCGTTGATGTTTTGCGGGGTTTGTAAGAAGGTCTATGCAATATCTTGCCATCCTGTCTATATCACCGATTTCTGCTATGTAACCAGTTTCGCCATGGACTTGAAGTTCAGGCAATCCGCCTACACTCGACGAGATTACCGGCAACCCGCAAGCCATAGCTTCCAATGCGGAGAGACCAAAACTTTCAGACTGGCTTGGCATCAGGAATAGATCGGATTGAGATAATAACGGCACTATATCCGATTGTTTTCCCAAAAATTTTACATCACTACAAATGTTGAGTTCTCTACAAAGTAATTCGCAAGCTGAGCGATCAGGCCCGTCACCAATTAGAATTAATTTTGAATTAATCTTTTCCCTCACTTCTTTAAAAATTCTTATTACATCTGGCACTCGTTTCACAGGTCTAAAGTTTGATGTGTGTATTAAAATTTTTTCTTTGCTTGGTGCAATTGAATTTCGCAGCGCCGAATTCTCAATACGCTTGTATTGGTCGGTATTAATAAAATTATAGATTACTTCGATTTCTTTATCAACCTTAAAGTTTGTAACAGTTTTATCTTTTAGGAATTTAGAAACAGCAGTTACTCCGTCGCTCTGCTCTATTATAAATTTCATCATGTGCAGAAAACTTGGCTCAAGTCCCACTAAAGTTATGTCTGTGCCGTGTAGAGTTGTGATAATTTTTAAATCATTTCCTAAAATCTGTTTAGCTAAATATGCGCTTATCGCGTGCGGGACAGCATAGTGAACGTGCAGTATATCTAACTTTTCGAATTTCGCAACCTCAACCATTTTACTCGCTAATGCCGGTGTATAGAGCGGGAATTCAAACAGCGGATAACTTGTCATCTCTACTTCGTGATAGACTATGTTATCTAAAAATTGATCTAATCTCATTGGTAATGCGTAGCTTATGAAGTGGACTTTGTGCCCGCGCACTGCCAAAGCTTTTCCTAACTCGGTAGCAACTACTCCACTGCCTCCATATGTTGGATAGCATGTAATTCCGATATTCATACTTTCTCTTTTGTAATTTTAGTAAATTTGTTACACAGTTTGAAAATCCGGTGAACACGTCCAGAAAAAAATCTATATAATGTTTCAAGCGTCCGTTGTGTAAAAAAAGTGTAATTCTCTTTTACAAAATAACAGGCACAAGTCGCGAAAGAACGTGAAAAAGAATCTTTGTTTCTAGTCACTAATCGAAAACCTCGTACCGCCACAGAGCCATCGTACTGTCCGCACAGGCGGATTGGTTAAGCATCCATTTCTAATGGTGTGATACAGGTCCTGGAAACAAGTTCAAGGTGACAGCTAGGGGTTTTCGGTTGTGTTCCTAGACCCCGGCTACGCTTTGGTACTTAAAGTAAATAGAAAAATATAGATATTCAAGTCCTGTTTGTTAATCTCAAAAATTCTTGTTATTTTCATAGAAAATTTTATTAAGAATCGGAGATTGAAGTGCAAGAACAATTAGAAAATTATCACTCAGAATTAAATGAGTTGATGATTCGTCGCCGCGAAGAGCTTCAAGAACTAATTAAGCGGGGAATCAATCCATACCCATATAAATTTGATCGTAAAGATTTTTCTAAGGATATAATAGCACAGTTTAAAGACGACGAACCGCATAGAATAGTAACTATTGCCGGGAGGATTATGTCAATTCGAAGAATGGGGAAAGCAGCGTTTTGCCATATTCAAGATTCTACCGGAAAGATACAGATTTATTTGAAAAAAGATGATTTAGGTGAACTTTATGAATCTTTCAGATTAATGGATATTGGAGACATCATAGGAATAAGCGGTTATGTTTTTAAAACAAAAATGGGAGAAGTCTCAGTCCATGCACAAGAGTTGAAATTACTCTCAAAATCACTTCGTCCGCTTCCGATTGTAAAAGAAAAAGTTGATGAAAATGGTAATAAGATTATCTACGATCCGTTTTCAGATAAAGAATTAAGATACCGTCAACGTTATGTCGATTTAATCGTCAATGAGCAAGTGCGAAAGGTTTTTATACGGCGCACCACGATAATGAATACAATACGAACTTTTTTTAATGAACGGAATTATTTAGAAGTAGAAACTCCAATTTTGCAACCATTATACGGCGGGGCTTTTGCCCGTCCATTTATTACGCATCACAACACCCTCGACATTAATTTGTATCTGAGGATCGCAAATGAGCTATACTTGAAAAGATTGATCGTTGGCGGATTTGATGGTGTTTATGAATTTGCAAAAGATTTCCGCAACGAAGGTATGGATCGCACACATAATCCTGAATTCACGATGCTCGAGTTGTATGTCGCTTACAAAGATTACATCTGGATGATGGAGCTTGTTGAGCAATTGATTAGCCAAATTGCTTTAAATGTGCACGGAACTATGCGTGTTCAAGTCGGCAGCAACGAAATTGATTTTACACCGCCGTGGAAAAGAATTACTATGTTCGATGCAATCAAGCAATACACAGGAAAAGATGTCCGCGGATTATCAGAAGCAGAGCTACATAAAGTTGCAAAAGAATTGCACGCAAAAGTTGACCCTGATGCGAATGAAGGGAAAGTGATTGATGCGATATTTGGTGAATGCGTTGAGCCGAAATTAATTCAACCTACATTTATTACAGATTATCCGCTGCAGATGTCGCCGCTTGCCAAAAAACATCGCACTCAACCCGATGTAGTAGAACGTTTTGAAGCTATCGTGAATGGTAGCGAGTTATGCAATGCGTTTTCGGAATTGAATGACCCGATTGACCAACGCAATCGGTTCGAAGAACAAGCTAAACTCAAAGCAAAAGGGGACGAAGAAGCAAATATTTTAGATGAAGATTTTATACGAGCGCTCGAATACGGTATGCCGCCAACTGCTGGCTTGGGTATCGGTATTGACCGCCTCACGATGTTAATGACGAATCAAGACTCGATTCGTGATGTCCTATTTTTTCCACAAATGAAACCGGAGTAATGGACTCTATTAACTTCATTTTTGCAGTCCACAACCATCAACCTATCGGAAATTTCGATTTTGTTTTCGAAGAAGTTTATCAAAAATCTTATAAGCCATTCCTCGATGTTGTGGAAGAATTTCCTGAGATAAAAATCACACAGCACTATACCGGAATTTTAATCGAATGGTTGCAACAGCATCATCCCGAATTTATCAGTCGATTAAAAAAATTAATCGATAACTCCCAGTTGGAACTTCTGACGGGATCTTATTACGAAGCAATTCTTTCCGTAATTCCACCCAACGATCGAATATCGCAGATAGAAAAATTAACTAAAAAAATCGTTGATCTTTTTGATTATTCAGCCAAGGGTATGTGGCTTGCAGAGAGAGTTTGGGAACAACATGTAGTTAAAGAAATTGTGCAAGCTGGGGTGCAGTTCTTACCAATTGACGAAGCTCATTTTAACTATGCCGGAATTCCGGAAGACGGATTGTACGGGTATTATACAACAGAAGAAGAGGGTCGTGTCTTACAAATCTTTCCTGGAAGTAAAAAATTGAGATACACAATACCATTTGCACCTGTCGAAGAAACGATAGAATGGTTAAAATCAAAGGCGACCGATACGGGAAAACGGATTGCTTTATTTGCAGACGATGGTGAAAAGTTTGGCGCTTGGCCCAAAACGTATGATCACGTCTATACAAACGGTTGGTTGAGAAATATTTTTAAAGCCCTGACAGAAAATTCCGGTTGGATAAAATTAATCCATTTTTCTGATGCAATACAAGAAATTAAACCAGTAGGTAGAATTTATATTCCGACAGCTTCATATCCAGAAATGTTAGCGTGGGCTTTGCCGGTTGAAAAATATTTCGAGTTGGAAGAATTTGAAAATATTTTAAAATCGCATCAACTCGATAAGTATGATACGTTCGTACGTGGGGGGTATTGGCGAAACTTTCTTAGAAAATATCCCGAGGCAAACTGGTTACACAAAAAAATGCTCCGTGTTTCAAACAAAATCCAAGTACTCGAGCAAAATGGCGTGGATGTATCCGAAGCAAAAAATCATCTGATGGCGGGTCAATGTAACGATGCTTATTGGCACGGTGTTTTTGGTGGGTTATATTTTCCCAATTTACGGTATTCATTATACAATAATTTAATCAAAGCTGAATGCTTGCTCGATAAATCCAAATCAAATGTCGAAATAACCGATTTCGATTGCGACGGCAGCAGCGAAATCCTGTACGAGTCACCGCTGATTAACGTTTACATCAAGCCAGATGCAGGTGGTGCAATTCGTGAAATTGATTTTAAAGAGAAAGCAGTTAATCTAATTGACATCGTTAATCGTAGGGAAGAAGTATCCCATAGGAAATTATCATCAGATAAAGAAGGTAACTTTCAATCTTCATTAATTTATGATATCTATCAACGCGCCTGTTTGATTGACCATTTCTTCGGTGAAGAAGTGACAGTCGAAAAATTTTTAGTGAATGATTATAAAGAATTAGGCGACTTTGTCCTGCAAAATTATCTGTTTGATATTAAACAATCTGGTAAAAATACATCTATAAAACTCGAACGCACTGGAAGTGTGATAAATGGTCATTCGTGCAAGAAAATCAAATTAGAAAAAAATATTCTGCTGAAAGATACTGACAGTCATATTCAAATAGATTATCGTATCAGTAACCTCGAACAATCGTCCGTGAAATTGCGTTTCGGCGTGGAGTTTAATTTTGGGTTAATGGCGGGTGATGCTGACGATAGATATTACAAAATGAAAGGCATTACTTTAACTGATAAACGATTAAAGAGTATTGGTTGTGTTCAAAACATTAAGAGCATTTCATTGGTTGATGAATGGCAAAAGATAAAAATTGGAATCGAAACAACAAATGGAGCAAATTTTTGGAGATGCCCGATAGAGTCAATATCACAATCAGTAGCGGGTATTGAGAAGTTATATCAAAGTTCGACTATATTACCTGTTTGGGATTTCGATATCGCAAGTGAATGGCAAACAACAATTTTTTTAAAGATACGGTCGCTTTGAATCAAAAAAGTAAAATCAGCGTAATAATTCCAACGCTTCAGGAAGATAAACTTTTAGAAAGAGTGCTTTCTCTATTTGAGAAAGAGTTCAGGAAAGCAAATAATATTGAATTAATAGTAAGTGATGGTGGGTCAACAGACGCTACATTAGAAATCGCTCGAAATGTTGCAGATATTGTGATTGAAAAAATAGGTAATTATAAACAAAATATCTCAATCGGAAGAAATATCGGTGCGAAAGCTGCAACGGGTGAAATTTTGATGTTCATTAATGCCGACACGTATATCCATAATATCCAAAAATTTATCGATACTATCCGAACTTGTATTAACCGATCCGGTGTTGCAGGTGTTACGTGTCCTGTGTTAATATATCCTGAGGAAGAAAATTTTTCGGATAAATTTTTCCACTCTTTTTTGAATATATACTTCTACATATTGAATTTACTTGGAATCGGTATGGGGCGTGGAGAATGCCAAGTCGTTAAAGCTGAACTTTTTAAAAAGTTAAGAGGATATAATGAAAAAATTGCTGCCGGAGAAGATTTTGACTTCTTTACACGATTAAGGCGATTAGGCAAAATCGATTTTATTTGGGAATTAAGGGTCTTTGAATCTCCTCGTAGATATAGAAAAAGTGGCTATTTTCGTGTGATAGCTTTATGGTTATTAAATGCTATTGCAGTCCTGATAGTCAGGCGTTCGATTTTAAATGAGTGGAAACCGATAAGGTAAATATTTGACTTTCGATAGAATTTTAAATATACTTTTACAGTGAAATCAATAATTGAAGGAATTTTTATGATAAAGCGTTTTTCGGTAGCATCTGTTGTTATTCTAATGACTGTTGCTCTTTTTTTTGGAACTCAAATAGATAACGTCTTTTCTGGCGATAATATATATATTCAGTTAAATAAATTTAAGGATGTATTAAGTCTGACTGAAAAATACTATGTTGACGATGTAGATACAAAACAATTAGTTGAAGGTGCAGTTTCGGGCTTGTTATCGAAACTTGATCCTCACTCCGTTTACATACCCGCCTCGCAGTTAAAAAGGGTTGAGGAAGAATTTAAAGGCAGTTTCGAAGGAATAGGCATCGAATTTGACGTGTTGAATGATACACTGGTTGTAGTTTCACCTATCGTCGGTGGTCCCAGCGAAGCTTTGGGTATATTAGCCGGGGATAAAATTTTAAAGATTGATGACTCATCCTCAGTTGGAATTAAACGCGAAGATGTCCCCAAAAAATTGCGTGGTCCAAAAGGAACAAGAGTAAAGGTAACAATTCTAAGAACAGGGATGAAAGAATTAATTGAGTTCGACATTACGCGTGATAAAATACCTCTTTATAGCGTCGATGTTTCCTACATGGTTGATGAGGAGATTGGGTATATCAGCGTTAACAGGTTTTCTGCGACGACTAGAGATGAATTTCTTGAAGCGCTAATGAAATTAAAAAATAAAGGAATGAAAAAATTAGTGCTTGATCTTAGAAATAATCCAGGCGGTTATTTAGAACAAGCTTTTCGCATGGCAGATGAATTATTGCAGTCTGGGAAGAAAATAGTATATACAAAAGCAAGAAGGAGCGAATTTAATGAGGAATATGTATCGAGTGGAGTGTCGAAGTTTCAAAACATACCGCTTGTTATTCTAATTAATCATGGTTCAGCGTCTGCGAGCGAAATTGTATCTGGTGCGGTTCAGGATTGGGATCGTGGTTTAATTGTGGGCGAAACGTCTTTCGGTAAAGGACTCGTTCAGCGTCAATTTGATTTAACAGACAGCTCGGCGTTTCGATTAACAATCGCAAGATACTATACTCCGTTGGGTAGATTAATTCAAAAACCGTACGGGAAAAATATGTCTGAATATCGCCAGCCATTAGCTGAAGGTGACGAAGAGGAAATTGACAATATCGATCATAAAGTTGAGAGCGATACATCTAAGCCCAAATATACAACTCCTTCGGGTAGAACTGTTTATGGCGGCGGCGGAATTACTCCGGATTATATAATTAAATCCGGGCGTATCACAAATTATACCGCTCAATTGCGTGGTAGGGCGATAATATTAGAATATACTAACAAGTATTTTGAACGGAACGGTGAAGATTTCCGAAAATCATACGAGCAAGATATCAATAAATTTCTCAAAGAATTCGAGATTACAGAAGCAATGTTGGATGAATTAGTCAACATCGCAAAGAAAAAAGAAATTGAATTCAATGAGGAACAATACAATAAAGATATACGATTCATACAAACACTTTTAAAAACTCAAATCGCTCGTACGGTTTGGGGTAATGAAGGAGCGTACAAGGTTTTCCACAGAGACGATGAACAATTTAAAAAAGCTATTTCGCTTTTTCCTGAAGCAGAAAAGATTGCACGACTACGGTAATAGAAAATATTATAAGAGATTTTTAGGTACAATTATCATTTTATTATTTTTTCTTTTTCATGTATATCCATCTCAGCTTTCAGATTCGGCATCGAATAGACCTAGTCCACTTAATTTTGAAATCGAAGTCGGCGAAGAGTTAGTTTATAACGTTAGTTACGCTTTCATTAATCTTGGTCAAATTCGATTGAAAGTTTTAGACAAGAATACCAATGAGGAAAAAGTAGTCTACAAAACAATCGCTTATATGGATAGTTACAGAGGAATTCCGTTCGTTGACCTTCACGAAATATACGAAAGCACGATTAATCAAAATATATTTTCTTATAAATTCCGAGGAAGATCAAAAACACGTCGCTATACTCAATACGTTACATACAATTTTGATTACCCAAATGGGAAAGCTTATTTTGAGCATGGGAAATTAGATAGTGTTAAAAGAATTGAAGAATATGATACACTTAATTTAAAAGGTTATTGTCAAGATGGTCTTTCTCTGTTTTATTTTGCCCGTCAAAATTTATATATGAATGAATCTGTCAATATCCCAACTGTAGTAAACGAAAAATTATGTAATACTACTATCAACTTTTATAATAAAAAAACGAGCGTTGAGATCGATGCTATTAAATATCCGGTCGATGTTATTGAGTTAGACGGAAGAGCTGACTTTGAGGGTGTGTATGGCTTTACCGGATCGTTCGAAGGATGGTTCAGTAATGATGAAGCCCGCATTCCGATACTTGCGAAGATGAGAGTCATAATCGGGAAAGTGCGGATTGAGTTGATGAGCTGGACGAAGAAAAACTGGACACCCCCGAAAGCTAATAAACAAAACTAAAAATTATGATTTATATTTATAACAATATAAAACCGATAATTACGAAGCCAGCATTCATAGCCGAAAGCGCTGAAATAATTGGAGATGTTCAAATTGGTGTAGATGCGAGTGTTTGGTTCAACGCTGTAATACGCGGTGATGTGAATTTTATTAAGATAAGTAGCAAGACGAACATACAGGATAGCTCCGTCATTCACGTCTCAGAAAAATTTCCGACTCTAATTGGTGAGGGAGTTACAGTCGGTCATAGTGCAATTATCCATGCGGCAACAGTTAAAGATTACTGTTTAATTGGAATGGGGGCAAGAATCCTCGATGGCGTAGAAATCGGGAGTTTCTCATTAATTGCGGCTGGTTCTGTAGTATTACAAAATGTAAAAATCCCTGAAGGAGTGCTTGTTGCCGGAATGCCTGCAAAAATTTTACGTCCGCTTACCGACGATGAACAACAGGCGTTGAAAGAATCGGCAAACAACTATGTAAATTATGCTAAATCTTTTCAGAATTTAATTGTGGAGAAAAAATAAATGGAAATTACGTTCTGGGGCACAAGAGGGTCTATTCCAACGCCGGGTAAAACGACTGTGAAGTATGGAGGTAACACACCTTGTGTCGAACTGCGATTTGATAACCAAAAATTTATTATACTTGATGCAGGTACTGGGATCCGTAATTTAGGTGAAAAGATAATTGGATCGGGTAGCTCAATTAATACGTGCCTTCTGATTTCACATCCGCATTGGGATCATATCCAAGGATTTCCGTTCTTTAAACCTGCCTTTATATCCGGGAATGAAATTACAATCGTTTGCGCTGAATTTGATGGTATATCGCTTTCTCAAATGATATCCGATCAAATGAATAAGGTGTATTTTCCTGTACAACTTAACGAATTGAAAGCAAACATTAAGTTTAAAAGCGTTCAAGAAGAAGAGTTCGATGTACAGGGTGTGAATGTTACAACATTGTTTCTTAATCATCCATTATTCGCAATCGGATACAGGATAACCTATCGCAACAAATCAGTTACATACATATCAGATAATGAACCTTTCGACAGATATGTGGCTCAAACAATTAAAAATGTCCATAAAGAAATTGTAAAAAAGTATCTGGAGTACAAAGATGAACCTAATCAACGTCTGTTTGATTTCGTTATGGGGACAGATATTTTAATTTACGATTCTACATATACACCAGAAGAGTATATCAATCGAGTCGGCTGGGGACATTCGCACTACCTGTTTTCTTTAAAAGTAGCTGCCGAAGGAAAAGTTAAAAATTTAGTCCTTTTTCATCACGACCCTTCTCACGACGACCCCAAAATTGATGAAATACACAGTAAGTGCCTTAAAGAAATCAATAACCGAAATTATCAATTTAGTTGTGTTCCAGCTTACGAAGGTTTCACGATGTACATAAATACTTGACAATAAAACTTGAAGGTTGTATATTTGATGTAGTTTACTGCATCATTAAGGAAACAATTTTTTTTTAAAATTAGAAATGATCGCTAAATAAATATTATACTTAGACATCATCATTTATGTAACCGAGAAATTAATCAATAAGTCGTCTAAGTATTAATGCGGTTACAGGAAAGGGTGAATTTTTAAAAACTGGGGGCATTATGTCACGTGGTAAAGTTAAGTGGTTTGATGTAAAAAAAGGTTATGGTTTTATTGAGTGGGAAAAAGGCAAAGACGTTTTTATCCACTACACTGAAATTCAAACTAATTCAGAGTTTAAAAAAGTTGACGAAGGCGACATAGTAGAGTTTGAACTTATCGAGGGCAACAAAGGACTACAAGCTAAGAAGATCTCCGTCGTTAAATAGCTTTTTAGTCGGAAATTATTGATTTCACCCCGAAGGGACTGTATTTCAATTCCCTGCGGGGTTTTTATTGAGATTTTAAAATAATAACATGAAAAATAGAGTTAAGAACTTTTATACATTTGAAAAATCGGGTTTTCAAAAGCTGGCAAAAATCCTGAATGCCAAGCCGGTGAAGACAGATAATAATTACCGTTTTGAAATAATTAATAAAAACGAAAACAGAAAGCTTGCTTTAGAGATTTACTCCGACATAATGATCGGAAATAAGAGAGGAAATTTAATTTCCATCTATACACATAATGCACATCTCCAACTGCATTTTTGTTCGGGATTTATTGCGAGTGATTTATTGGAAGAAGTAACATTTATTAGCGAGACCAACAGCAAGCTATCAGGACTAATCGTCGAACGCTCAGCCGGTTGTTCATTATATGCAAACGTAGATAAAAAAATTCTATCAGGTGACTTTACAAACCTTGGCCCTGAAGTAATGCTTTCAGGTATAGCACTATCTTTGACGGAAAGTTTGCTACCAACGAAATCAAATAAAAAGGCTAACAAAAGGATTTGATTAACGTAATAAACACAAGTCGTCAGCGTATAATTAGCCGACGTGAAACTATTTTATTGATTACGAGTGTTTTAACAAAAGAAGATAGTAAAGAAAGCGAATTAAATTTGATTTTTGTTGGCGATAATTATATAAAGAAATTAAATTCAACCTACTTAAAACATAATTGGGTTACCGATGTAATCAGCTTCCCTTTAAGCCGAGCCACTCCGATAGAAGGCGAAATTTACATTTGCACTGATCAAGCAAAACGACAAGCAAAAGAGTACCGAACATCATGCAAAGAAGAAGTAAAAAGACTAATTATTCACGGTGTCTTACATCTGATTGGTTATACAGATAGCTCAATGAAATCACGTGAGATCATGAGAAAATTAGAAGACAAGTATTTGAATATTAAATAAGAAATATGCAAGAACGAATTATAGAAATAATTGCCCACATCTTGAACGAGATAAAAACGTCGAATAAAAAATTACAAGATATCAGTGTTGAAAATTTGGAAAAATTAGGTTATACGAATTCCGAAATGAATGCCGCATTCAGTTGGATTTTTGATAAATTTTATCTAAGCAAATACAATCCTACAAAATTGGATATCGACGCTTCTGGTTCACGGCGCATCCTGCACGAAGTAGAAAAAATGGCAATTTCTACTGAAGCTTTCGGTTATCTGATTCAACTTAGAGAATTAAGCATAATTTCAGATGCTGACATGGAGCTAATTATTGAAAGAATAATGTTGACAACCTCACATACAATAGAAATTGAAGAGATGAAAGATATTGTATTTTCCGTAATATTCGGGTCAGATGACCACATTTTCGGAAGATTTTCTGCTTATAACGACGAAAATATTAATTAGACCGGATATTTAAATGCAAAAATCACTTATAATAGTTGAGTCACCCTCGAAAGCTAAAACAGTTAAAAAATATTTGGGTAAAGATTACTTCGTCGAGGCGTCTGTAGGTCATATCAAAAATCTTCCAAAGAGTAAAATATCCATAGATATCGAAGCCGGATATCTCCCAACTTTTGAGCTTATCAAGGGGAAAGAAGAAGTTGTGAAGAAATTATGCGACATCAGTTTAAGAACCGAAAAAATATTCATTGCTACAGACCCTGATCGTGAAGGTGAAGCGATTGCACATGACATTGCTGAAGAAATCAAGAAAAAAAACCGTAATATCTACCGAGTTTTATTTCATGAAATAACCGAATTAGGTATCACGAAAGCAATGGAAAACCCCCAAAAAATTGACCAGCATTTGGTTGATTCTCAACGTGCTCGTAGGGTAATGGATAGAATAGTTGGCTATAAAATAAGCCCGTTCATATGGAAAACAGTTTATTACGGTTTGTCGGCGGGGAGAGTGCAATCGGTTGCATTAAGGTTGATTTGTGAGCGTGAAGATGATATTCAACAATTTGTTAAAGTAGAATATTGGTCGATAACAGGTGAATTTAAAACAACGAAGAGTCAACCGTTCTTTGCTAAGCTTGTCCAGGTGGAGAGAAAAGAGCCTCGGATTCCTGATGAAGTAACCGCTAACGGATACATCACCAATATCAAAAATTATTCATATGCGATAACCGATGTTCAGAAAAAAGTCGTAAAACGTAATCCGCCACCGCCATTTATCACAAGCACGCTTCAACAAGAAGCGGCAGCTCGATTAGGTTTTCCGGCAAAGAAAACAATGTCGCTTGCACAAAAACTATACGAAGGTATTGAAATTGGAGAAGATGGACTTGTTGGTCTAATCACATATATGCGTACCGATTCAACCCGTTTAAGTAAAGATTCGATAGATGCAGTTCGAAATTTTATATATGAAAATTATGGCGGCGATTATTTACCCAAAGAACCACGTGAGTTTAAAAAAAGGAAATCTTCCCAAGATGCACATGAAGCTATCCGACCTACTACGATAAAGTACAATCCTAAAACAATAAAAAAATATTTCGATAAAAAGGAATTATTTGATCTATATGAATTAATATGGAACCGCTTCGTAGCGTGTCAGATGGCAAGTGCAGAATTTGACCAGATGACTGTAGAAATCAGCGGGGGGGAATATTTGTTCCGTGCTACTGGTACTTCACCCAGGTTTCGCGGTTTCCTACAAGTTTACGATGACCTCAAGGAAGAAAACAATGGAAATGGGGATTCCGATCCGACGTCGAAAATTCCAACAAATCTCCATATCGGGGATTCAGTTTCCTTACTCGATCTAATACCACGTCAACATTTTACTAAACCACCTGGCAGGTATACCGAAAGCAGTTTAGTAAAAGACCTCGAAGCATACGGAATTGGTAGACCGAGCACTTATGCACAAATAGTCAGTACGATTATTGATAGAAAGTATGTTGAGCAGACCGATAAAAAGTTATTTGCACTCCCGCTCGGTATGGCGGTTAACCAGCTGCTGGTTCAAAATTTTCCTGAAATTTTTAATGTAAAGTTTACAGCTAAAATGGAGGAGGAGTTAGACACGATTGCATCGGGTAAACGAACATACAAAAAAGTAATGGACGATTTTTATAATCCCTTTATACACGCGCTAGAAAAAGTTGATAAGAAGACGAGCGAAATAAAAAAAACAATGGTTGAAACCACTAACGAAAGTTGTGAACTTTGCGGAAAATCGATGGTTATTAAATGGGGACGGAACGGTCGGTTTAAAGCATGTACGGGATACCCTACTTGCAAGAATACAAAACCGTTAGATAAAGACCTTACAAGACACGAGCACCTCGAAAATCTTAAATGTGAAAAGTGTAGCGGGGAGATGATTATACGGAATAGCCGTTTTGGTCCATTCCTCGGATGTTCTAACTATCCCAATTGTACCAACACACAACCGATCTCTCTGGCTATGAAATGCCCCAAATGTAAAGAAGGCAATTCAATAGAAAGACGAACAAAACGGAAACGTATTTTTTATGGTTGTTCCCGTTATCCTGAATGTGATTTTGCTTCATGGGCAAAACCAATTGACCAAGCATGCAATGTATGCGGTTCGTCTTACTTGGTTGAAAAAAGTTCGCAAAAACTCGGGACTTATTTAGAGTGTCCAAGCTGTAAAGCTAAAGTTAACCCAATTCAACAAGAATCCGAAGCGGTATAAAAATTTGATGATTGAACATATTAAATCATTTTTGGATTTCCTTAAATTTGAAAAAAATTATTCAGTCAACACATTACTGGCATATAAAGATGATTTATATCGCTTTAATCGATTTCTTGCAAATCATTTTCAGTCAGAGAACTTCGAGCTATCAGCGATAGATAATGTAACTATACGGCTATTCTTGGGTGAATTAGTAGAATCGGACTTTAGTAAAAAAAGTATTGTGCGA
>JBBINX010000026.1:0-24343 GCA_037443685.1 Ignavibacteriales bacterium | reverse complement strand
GACGCTACTCTGCGTTGGCTAATTTTTCTGTTTTATCGACGAGTTTGAGTTGTTCAATCATTTCATCGATCTTCCCGTCGATGAATTCTGATAGGTTGTAAAGAGTTAAACCGATTCTATGGTCGGTTACTCTGTTTTGTGGGAAATTATAGGTTCTAACTTTATCGCTTCTGTCGCCGCTTTTTACCATCGTTTTACGTTGTGCTGAGACTGAATCGTTTTGTTCTTTGAGTTTTGCCTCATACAATTTAGCGCGAAGCATTTTCATCGCAAGTTCGCGGTTCTTAAATTGTGAGCGCTCCTGCTGGCAGGCAACTACTACTCCCGAAGTTTTATGAGTTATGCGAACAGCGGTTTCAACTTTATTTACATTCTGTCCTCCTTTACCTCCGGCTCTATAGGTGTCGAACTGTAAATCGGCGGGATTAATTTCAATCTCAACATCCTCAACCTCAGGAAGGACTGCAACAGTGGCTGCTGAGGTGTGCACGCGTCCTTGCGATTCCGTTTCAGGTACACGCTGAACCCTGTGAACTCCAATTTCATATTTTAATTTTCCGTAGGCTTCCTGACCGCTGATTCTTAAAATAATTTCTTTGAAGCCGCCTTTACCCGATTCGCTGAAATCTAACAACTCTACTTTCCAGTTGTTCTTTTCAGCAAACCTCGAGTACATTCTGAATAAATCAGCCGCAAACAAACCAGCTTCATCGCCCCCCGTACCGGCTCGGATTTCAAGCAAACAATTTTTTGTGTCATTCGGGTCTTTTGGAAGCAACAAAGTTTTCAGGTCTTCTTCAATCGCCAATACTTTTTTAACTGCTTCTTCTTTTTCCGATTGTGCTAACTCTTTTATTTCCGATTCGGAGGAAGTATCCAATAAATGGTTGATCCCGTCTAAATCATTCTTTGCTCTGAGATAATTTTCGTAAACACGTACTATATCCGATAACTCACTGAATTCTTTATTCAGTTCTTTGAATTTATCTTGATTGTTTATAACAGCGGGGTCGCTCAGCAGTTGCGTAATTTCTTCAAATCGTGCTTTAATCTTTATTAATCTTTCAAACATGTATCCATTCCCAATGAAGCTTGAAGAGCTTTTAATGCAACTTCAATCTGGTCGTCTGTCGGTTCTTTTGTAGTAATATTCTGCAGCCATAAACCTGGAGCGACAAGGATTTTACCAATTGTCGTGTTGCTTTTGCGCGCGGATAATCTTATAAATTCATAAGCCGTACCTCCAACCAAAGGAACGAGCGGAAGATGCGTCAAAAGGCGTGTGAAGATATTCATCGATCCGATATAATGAATATATAACGAATCGAATATGCTAAAAATAAAAATAGAAGCTAACATCACAATTAAAAGAAAACTTGTTCCGCAGCGGGGATGGAACCGCGAGAATATTTGTGCACCTTCGATTGTGAGAGGTGCCTTCGATTCAAAAGCAAAAACCACTTTGTGCTCAGCTCCGTGATATTGAAACACTCGCTGGACATCTTTCATAAATGATATCGCAGTTATGTAAATTATCAAAAGTAAAAGTCGTACCACACCTGAAATAAGATTGAAGGCGAAAGCTTCCTGTTCAACTTGAAAAAGATGCGTAGCTACAAAAAGTGGTGTAACAAAAAATATCGCCATACCTATTGCGAATGCAGTCAATACAGTGAGAGCTAACTTCCAGCTTGAATTGTTGTCAGCGTTTTTGTTATTCTTCGTTCCGCTTTTTGCTTCTTTTTCTTCAATGTCCCTCATCGCAATATCTGCAGAGAAATTTAAAGTTCGTACACCTAAAATCATTATCTCAACCAAACCGACAGCACCGCGAAGGATAGGTGTCTTAAAGAATTTTTTCTTTTCGGCGAGTGTGTGGAATTCCTCTTTTTTAATTACGATTTCACCATTTGCTCTGCGGACAGCGGTTGCCACCATACCAGGAGCACGCATCATCACACCTTCGATTACCGCTTGACCGCCAACTTGCATAGGTTTGTTGGGGTCAAAATTTATTTTATTTTCACTCAATTTATATCCAATATTTATTAAAATCGGCTTAAATATACAAAAATGGGGACTAATAAACTAATGGAATTAAGATCCTTGTTATGTTCTATTGCTGGCTTGGGACGAAAAGAGCTGCTTCAATGTAGATAGCTCGCCCTTCTTTAAGAATCTAAATAGATAAAGAAGAATAACGAAAACAACCACCAACAATAATTTGACGATCAGATGATAATTTGTTGGAGGGATGATGGTAAACAGTATAAATGAAAGAATTACTGCCAATGTTATTTTTAGAATACGCATGAATTCATAATTAATCTTATAGAATTTTTGTGAGTAGAAATACATCAGCATGGACATAGTAAGATAACTTGATAATGTTGCCAAAGCCGCACCCATAATTCCGATAGCGGGGATTAATGATAAATTTATCACCACGTTAATAATAGCAGCGGTGAATGTTATAAGAGGGAGGTATAATGTTTTTTTTTCCAAATAAATTCCAGCCGAAAAAGTGAGCGAGAGTCCATAAAATAAATATCCCAACATAATAATTGGGATGATGTGTAACCCAACCCAATAATCGGGGTGAATTATGAACCTGCCGGATATTTGAATTTTCACGATATCTTCAATAAAGAAAGCGATAAACAATAATACTAAGCTCATTAGGAGAAAAAAGTAAGTTGTGATACGGGCGAAGAGCTCTTTCGCATTATCATTTTTGGCATGCTTGAAGAAAAAAGGTTTCCACGCATAGTCGAACATCGAAACAACCAGCATCATAAATATACCGAGTTTGTAGTTTGCCTGATATATTCCGACTGAAGCATTATCGGTTAGTGCTCGGAGTATAGGACGGTCGATTACCTGAATAACCATCAAAGCAAAGCCGGCGGGCAACGAAGGGAGACCGTATTTTAATAGTACTTTATAGAGCTCGCCTGAAAAATTGAAAGTTAAATTTTTCAAAATAGTGGGTAGTAGAAAAATAAAAGTAATCAGAGAGGAGATTGTTCCGCTGATAAATATTCCTTCAATTCCCATATCGTATTTTACAAGCAGTAAAATATTTAATAGTAAGTTAATTACTATGTTTAGAAATTTTATGAATGCAAAAAGTTTAGCTTTATTAGTCTGCCGGAGGAGTGCAAACGGAACTATCGCCAAAGCATCGAAAAATAAGATAAGTCCTGAATATAATATGATTGAAGAATGATGGAGTGGAATATTAATAGCATCGGTAATCGGCGTTGTAAGAGATATAAGTATTCCTGAAAAGATAAAAGATGTCGCTGCGATGGAGATGAAAGGAGTACTGAAATTTTGTTTTGGTGTTCCTATCTCCTGTGAAGAGGAATATCGAAAATAAGCCGACTCCATCCCGTAATTGTATAAAACATTAAGGAATGCAATCAGAGAATAAACGAATGCCGTGATACCATAATCGCTTGGAGAAAGAAAGTTTGTATAAATGGGGACGAGAAGAAAATTCAGCAGCCTACCTAAAACTGTACTCGTGCCGTAGATTAAAGTGTCCTTACTTAACCGTGCGATCTGGTCAATCATCTAGAAGTGAATCTCGTTTTTACATTTAACGATAAATCGAGTGACCGAACCGAATGGGTAAGTGCACCGATAGAGATATAATCGACGCCTGTTTCAGCTATCTGTAACACATTGTAAATATTCACGTTACCCGAAGCTTCAACCTCTACCTTGCCGCTGATTAAAACTACAGCTTTTGTCATTTCGTCAACAGTGAAATTATCTAACATAATCCTGTGAATTCCGGGAAATTTTAGAGCTTCGCGGATTTCATCAAGGTTCTTGGTTTCGACTTCGATTTTAATATTAATGTTGCTTGCACTTAGATAGTTCAGACATTTTTCGATTGCTTTTGAAATACCACCCGCAGCTTCGATATGATTATCTTTGATTAGAACCATATCATCTAAACCAAATCTGTGGTTTACGCCACCGCCGATTTTTACAGCTAACTTGTCTAAAAGGCGCATACCAGGTGCAGTTTTGCGGGTGTCAGTAATTTTTGCGCGGGTTCCTGCAACAGCCCCCACAAACTGTCGAGTTAAGGTCGCTATGCCACTCATTCTTTGCACGAAGTTAAGCGCTGTTCGTTCGGCTTTCAGAATACTTGCGAGAGGACCGGCAATTGTTCCCGCGACTGTTCCTGATTGAACATAGGCACCATCGTTTGTCGTTTTTTTAAATGTAATTTCAGGGTCGACAATTTGGAATACAAGCCATGCCAAGCCAAGACCGGCAATCACTCCCGTTTCTTTCACTAATAATTCTGCATCACCTAAAATATCTGATTCAACTATCGACTCAGTTGTTATATCACCCAGCCCGATATCTTCGGATAATGCCTCTTGTATTATCCGGCTTATTCTTGAGTCATTCAGTAGGTCTGTCATCATCATTTTCCTCGAGTATCATTATAGGAATATCGTTTTCGATTCGATAAACTTTGCCACATCCGGTACAATTAAGATAATTTAACTCGGATTTGTATTCCAGTTGTTCACTACATTTAGGACAAATTAGAATATCAAGAAAATTATTAGCTATCATCTCAGTCATCCGGTAGAATTGTTCAATGCTGTTTCAAGAGTTTTCAAGAATATTTCGGGCGCACGCGACGGTTTACGTGTGAATGATTTTACAAAACTATGAATTGTGTAACCCTCAGCAATCAGATCGTTTGTCTTGTTATCTCTAATTTCGTACTCCAGCTTTATTCTTGCAGTCGGTAATTCTTTGAGAATTGTTATAACATTAATTAAGTCGTCGTAGGCGGCTGGCTTATAATATTTCGCGTAAGCTTCGATAACTGGGAGAATGTATCCCGTTATTTCTAATTCAGTGTAGGGTAAACCGATCGAGCGTAATAATTCGGTCCTTCCGCTTTCAAAGAAAACAAAATAATTCGAATAATAAACTACATTCATTTGATCGGTTTCTGCGTATCGAACTCTTATTTGAGTTGTATGTTTAATCATAAATCATATCACTCTTCCCAGTCGCCGATGTTAGCATATTTATCGATTCTCTTTTCTATCAATTTATCAGTCGGTATTTTTATGAGTTTCTTTATTTCCTCAAGTAGAGTAGCTTTGAGAATAGTCGCCGCTTCGTCGGGATTGCGGTGAGCGCCGCCAAGAGGTTCAGGAATTATTCGATCGATGATTCCATGTTGTAACAAATCTGGTGCGGTTAATTTAAGAGCATCAGCCGCTTTTTCTTTGTGTTCCCAACTACGCCACAAAATACTTGAGCAAGATTCGGGTGCGATAACAGTGAACCAGCAATTTTCCATCATTAATACCCTATCGCCAACGCCTATTCCTAGTGCTCCTCCCGATGCTCCTTCGCCGATTATTGATACTAAAATTGGAGTAGGGAGGTGTGACATTTCGAAAATATTTCGCGAAATCGCCTCTGCTTGACCACGTTCCTCGGCTTCTAATCCGGGATATGCTCCGGGTGTGTCGAGCATCGTAATTACAGGTCGCTTAAACTTTGCGGCTAATTTCATTAGGCGCAGAGCTTTCCGGTATCCTTCTGGATTCGGCATACCAAAATTTCGATAAAGATTCTGTTTGGTGTCTCTCCCTTTTTGGGTCCCGATTATCATCACCGGTTCGTCATCTAACATTGCGAAGCCCCCCACAATCGCCTTATCGTCGCGAAAGCTTCTATCGCCGTGCAATTCTATAAAATCGCTGGTTATCATCTGAATGTAGTCGAGCGTATAAGGTCGTTCCGGATGTCGAGCCATCTGGACGCGTTGCCATCGAGAAAGATTTTTATATATATCTTTTTTCATTGTTTCTAACTTGCTCTCGAGTGTTTTGATCTCGGCGGTCAAATCGATGCTCTGTCCCAATTTTTTCATATCTTCGACTTTCTGTTCGATTTCGTAAATCGGCTTTTCAAAATCTAAAATTACTTTTGGCATATTGACCTCTATTTATTTCTGATTGTATTTAAGAACCACTTTATTATAATTTCAAAATCAAGCAGTATTGAATAATTTTTTAAATAAAATATTATATATTTATCCATATCAGTTGCGCTCATGAAAGTTTTATCTTCAATCTGAGCTAATCCGGTTAGTCCTGGTTTTAACAGTGTAATATCGCTAGCAGCATTCTCTAACGGAGAACCGACCAAACTATATTTACCGGATATAACTTTTGGCAGTAAATAATAATAAAATTTTTGCTTAAATGCTTTCTTAAATGGAAAGAAGATAACAAACATTACCGACGCTATCACTAGGTCGAAAACACGCTTCGTAAACCGATAAAATTTAGCATCTAACTTGTAGTCGATTTCAATTAACGGCAGGTCGTTCAGATTATCTATGTGTGTCTTGCCGATGATTACTTCTAAACTATTCGGTACCATCCGATAATTTACTTTACGATTTTTAGTCCTGCCGATAACCGAAAGTATTTCCTTATACGATAACTCATCGGTCGAAAACAATACATCGCTGATTTTGTATTCTTCAATTATTTTACCGATAGTACTTACACTTCCGACTATTTCAATGCCATCTATTCTATTACCGATTTGTTTTCGATTCAAATCTATAAATCCAATAACTTTATAGTCGTAACGCATCGGTAGACGAAGTTTTTGTAAAAGCTGCCTCGCATTCGCCGATGTACCTACTATCAATGTTCTTCTTCCCCCAAAGCCACTCTGACCAATTTTACCGTACCGCAATAATAGCTTGATTATTAATCTCCACATCGATAATAAAACAACGGCAATCAGAGCAGAATAAATAACCACGATTCGGCTAAACGCGAACTGTTTGAAAAAAAATGTGAGAGCAGAGATGATTGTGAAGCCAATAATTACCGAAAGAATTATTCGGGTGATTGAGTTTTTATGTTTGTTGTATCCTCCTGAAGTGTAATTGGTGGTAACTACTGCCAATGCTGGTGTTAAAGCCATAGGCAAAAGGGCATAGTCGGGTATATTGACAGTTTTACCGAATCGAAAATAAAAACCTAGAACGATAGAAAAGTTAATTAACACACAATCGGTCAGAGGCATAATCGAGGACTTCAAAAATCTGGTGAAAGAGGCTAACCACGACCGAAATACTATAGCCATGTGTAATATGACGAGAATGAGAGTGGAATGGTTGAGATGTTTTCTGACAAAAATGTGCATGGCATTGTAAAACATTTTGATGTCGTCAAGGTTGCTCTGTTTTGTGCTCTCGCCTTTGTAATGGATAATTTGAGTTTTGTGGTAATACACAACCTTCCAACCCGCTTTGATTATTCGATAGCACCAATCGAGGTCTTCGCCATACATAAAATAGGATTCATCGAGTTTGCCAACCTTTTCGTAAACATCACGCCGTAAAAACATAAACGAACCGCTGACAGCTTCCACCTCATATGTCTCATTAGGGTTTAAGTAAGTTAGATTATACTTGCCGAATAATTTGGTATTATGGAATAAAGCACTCAAACCCGAAACTTTAGTAAAGGCCGACCAAGGAGTCGGTATGCTGCGCCGGCATGCGAGTTGTAAACTGCCATCAGGATTCAGGATTTTACAACCGGCAAGCCCGATTTGCGGATTGTTTTCGAGATATTCGATTAACGAAGTAAGTGTATCTTCTTGAACAATCGTGTCGGGATTTATCAGAAGTATATATTTCCCTGAGGATTGGGTTAGTGCAATGTTGTTAGCGGCTGCAAATCCTATATTAGTTTGATTTATAATAAGTTTTACTTCAGGGAATTTTGCCTGAACTAACTCAACGCTGCCATCATCCGAAGCGTTATCAACGACGAAGATTTCTCCCTCGATGTTTAGCATTGCTTTATGGATTGAAAGGAGTGCGTTCTCTAAAAAAGAACGGACATTGTAGTTTACTATAATTACCGTGAGTTGCATTAATTAAATTTTGCCAAACAAACTTTGAAATTTTAGTTTCCATACCAAAAACACTGCTTCGTAAATAATATTTTTTGACATTTTTGAAGTACCGTGTCTTCGATCTACAAAAATAATCGGGTGTTCTACAATTTTAAATCCTTTTTTCCAAGCTTTGAAATTCATTTCGATCTGGAAAGCATAACCATTCGAGTGGATTGCATCCAAATTTATTGCTTCTAGAACTTGTCGACGAAAACATTTGAAACCACCAGTAGTGTCCTTAATCGACATTCCGGTGATGATACGTGTATATAAACTTGCACCGTAGGATAAAATTAATCTTCGTATAGGCCAATTCAAAATTCTAACACCATCAATATATCGTGAACCCAAAACAACATCAAAGTCCTTAATCTTTTGTAAAAAGTTAGGAATTTCGTTCGGGTCGTGCGAGAAATCGGCATCCATCTCCATCACGTAATCGAATTTTTTCTCGATAGCATATTTGAAACCGGCAACGTAAGCAGTTCCAAGCCCCATCTTCCCGGCTCGCTTAATCAAATGAATTCGATTATTGTCTAGTTGTAGCTTCTCAACAATCTGAGCTGTACCATCGGGTGAATTATCATCAACAATCAGCACATCGATACTAGGGTCTTGAGACAAGACTGTATTGAGAAGTCGCCCTACATTTTCTGCCTCGTTGAAGGTCGGCGTTACTATTAAAGTTCTTGACATTTGTTTCTCAATAAATTATTTTACTTATAAAAATTTTTTATTTCTGTTGTTATGTATTCCTGCATCTCATAAGTAAGTTCAGTGTGCATCGGCAACGAAATTACTTCGTCGGTCATCTGTTCGGTAACCGGTAATTTTAAATCGGGCGATACCAGATTGGCGTATGCTCGCTGCTTGTGAAGCGGGACAGGATAATAAATAGCGTGCGGTATTCCTTTCGTTTTAAGGTGGTCGGCTAATTGGTCTCGGTTCGGAACACGCAAAGTGTATTGATGAAAAATATGTTTAGTATAGTCTTTCACTTTGGGCGTTATTGCCAGTGTGTTCTCGAAAAGTTTATTATAAATTCCGGATGCTTTACGCCGAGCGTCGTTCCATTCATCTAAATATTTTAACTTAACATTTAGTACGGCAGCTTGTATTGAGTCGAGTCGGCTGTTAACACCGAGAATTTCATGATAATAACGTACTTTAGAGCCGTGTAAAATAATCATTCTCAATTTTTCTGCAAGCGAGTCGTTGTTTGTTACAACCATTCCGGCATCTCCGTATGCGCCTAAGTTTTTGCTTGGGAAGAAGCTAATAGAGCCGATATCGCCAATCGTGCCAACCTTCTTACCTTTATAGTCGGCACCCATCGCCTGTGCGGTATCTTCAATTACATGCAAACCAAATTTGTTAGCAATTTGCATAATGGGGTCCATGTCTGCTGAATGCCCATAAAGGTGGACTGGAATAATGGCTTTTGTATTTTTTGTGATAGCAGCTTCGATTTTTTCTGGGTCGATATTAAACGTGTCTGGCTCAATATCAACATAAACCGGTTTTGCACCGAGTAGGGCAATAGTTTCCACCGTTGCAACGAATGTGAAGGAGGTTGTTATTACTTCGTCACCGGGACCAATGTTAAGAGCCATTAGTGCGACCTGTAATGCATCGGTGCCTGAGGCGCAACCAATAGCGTGTTTCACTCCCAGATATTTTGCGGTATTGGACTCGAAATCAGACACGGCCTTGCCGAGTATGAAGTGTCCGGTATCGAGCACAGCATGTATTGCCGCATCGATTTCGGGTTTAATATTTTTGTATTGATTAACTAAGTCAACGAGTTGTAAGTTCATATGTGTGATATTTGGTTATTTGATTATTATTAATTAGTGTCCTTTACCGGAGAAAACCACGGCTAGAGTATGGAATAGTATTTTGAAATCCATCCTTAAAGACATGTTCTCTATATAGAATAAATCGTACTGTACTTTTTTCTTTACGTCCTCAATGCTTTCATCGTATTTATGTTTTACTTGTGCCCATCCGGTAATACCGGGTCTGATTTTTAACCGCCGTTTATAAAGAGGTATTTCTTTAGAAAGCTGTTCTACAAAAAAGGGTCTTTCAGGTCGGGGTCCAATTAAGCTCATGTGTCCATCTAAGACATTAATGAATTGCGGAATTTCGTCCAATCTAAGTTTGCGTAAAAATTTTCCTACGCGTGTTACTCTGGCGTCGTCTTTGTTCGCCCACACAGGTCCCGATTTATGCTCGGCGTCTTCTACCATCGAACGGAATTTTATTATCTTGAAATATTTTTCATCTTTCCCCACGCGTTCTTGTATATAAAATATCGGTCCATTTGATTCGAGTTTAATTGCAATAGCTATAAGAATCCAAATCGGTAATCCAATAAAAAGTATTAAGAATGATACAAATATGTCTATTATCCTCTTAACAGCTTGTTCCCACGGTTGCATTAACTCGGTGGAGATTTCAATTAACGGGAAACCGTATATTTGGTTTGTGCGCGCCTGCCCGCTTATGATGTCGTATAGGTCGGGTATTATCTTAATTCTAACATCGTTACCATTGCACGCGGCGATTACATTCAGCAATTTATCATGCTCAGTTGAATCCAACGCTATTAGAACATCCTTTACCCTGTTGCGCTCGTTAATAGCAGGGAGGTCTTTTACCGAGCCGAAAACTTGTACTCCTTTATGGCTGGCATTCACAATTTCATCTTCCGTTGAAACGAACCCAATGATACTATGTCCTAAAGCTGGATACTGCTGTATCTTGTCGAACAATTCAATCGCTTTATTATTCCACCCGACAATAACAGTGTTGTTCAATCCGATACCGCGTAATAGCAGACTCCGTTGGAATGTATGATATAGTAATCTGCCTGTGGAAGTACAACCTAAAAGTAAAAACCAGTATATTAATATCAGAAAGCGAAAGTGCGTGGGAGAGCCAACGCTCTGGTCGTCAATGAATATGATGAAGAATAAGAATAAAGTACCGAAGATAGAAGCTTTTGCGAGAGCAATAAATTCATCGAGGCGAGATTGAGCGTACCAAGAACGGTACAATCCAAAGAAAAATAAAACGATTAGCCAATATACCCAAATGATAATCATTGGCAGCCATAAATCGGGTTCGATGGCATAGGATACCCAGCCACTCCGAATTCGAAACAAATAATAAGCGAACCACGCTAAATTAATAGCAAAGAAGTCTATTAATAATAAAAAGTATTTTTCTTTTGAAAATCTACCTGGCATAATTAGTATTGAGATAAAAGATTATCGTAGAGTTTGCAAATGACTTAATGGTCTTCGTTATATAACAATTTGTTATTATTACGTTTGTAAGAAAGTAATTTATTAATTGTTTAAAAATGAAAATGTTAGGCAAAGTTGCTACCATCAAATTCTATATGTTTTTATTCTGAGTAATCATACGACTAAAATAATTGGAAAAACTGTAAATTCCCAGAGCTGATATCGGAACTAACCCATAAGTTAATGAAATTTGATATCTCGGCAAAACAAAAAATAAACTAATCAAAATAGTGCATATAATATAATAAAAAATAAATAGACTAATATCGTAATTGTGTTTAAATGCTTGAAACAAACCAAACGCAAAGGCGCTAAAAATTACTAACCAGGACAAAATGTAAAGAAAGCTACGTGCCAAAGGATGAGTAAAATCGATGGTCCAAAAATAAAATATTTTTTTTATGAGAAGCAGTATTTCTTTTTCCGGATGCTCTGTTATAAAAGATATAGCTTCTTTAAAATATATTTTGCTCTTGTTAATTTCATACCTGTTATCAAAGGGAATTCCATTTATTTTTCGATTTACGTGTTCGGAACTCCAAATACCTTCACCGTATAAATCACGTCCAGTACCGGTGGCGTTCAAATTATGTCCTCTCCAAAAATTAAGGCCGAAGGAGGTCGATATAGGAACAAATGTGCCAAATACTGCATAATTTCTAATTATCCATGGAGATATCCCAACAATCAGTATTATTATGAAAAGAAAAGCCTTGCTATATTTATGTTTAAATAATAACCATAGACAAAAAGATATCGCGATGATAATTCCTTCAGGCCTCATTAGTGACAAACTGACACCAGCAAGTCCACAAAAAAATATTTGTCGCCCTTGGAACTTGTCTGCTGTTGGACTTCCGAAAAACCACATAGCTCCTAATAGCATCATATAGATAGTAGTCGGTCCAAAATCTATGCAAGCGTAAATAAAAGGTGGATAAAACGCTGTAAGGTACCCAGCTGTTACGGCAACGTTAAATTGAAAATATTTTAAAGAAATTTTATAGATTAAGACAGCACTGAACGCTCCAGATATACAATTAAGAAAAAGTAGAAGTAGATAAGTAATCGATCGGTCACCCAAAACAAAAATAAAAATGCTTAGAATATACACATAGGCGGGTGGCATATAAGCACTTGGTAAAATTAATGAGTACGCTACTTGATGCATTGGGTAATTCATGCTAAAACCGAGGCCATTTACAATGTTTTTAGCTATCAGTCCATATTCCCATAGTAGTGGATTCGAGACATCACCGAAAAGGAGTACAAATATTAGCCTGATAATGAGTGCTACGAGGAAGATTATGAGAGTTTTATTTTTGATGAAGCTCCTCACAATTTTATTTAATAAAAAAAAGTATTTTATTCATGTCATTTACTTATTACGTACTGCCGACGACATGCCTGGTCCAAAACTAGCTGAAGTGTTAATATCGCTCCAATTGTCATGGAACCATTGGATGGTATTGCTCAGACCTTCATTAAAATCTGTGGAAGGTTGATAACCTATTAATTCCTTGGCTCTGTCAATGGAGGCAAGGAGACGGCTTTTTGTGTCCCACTTCCTGCGATTTAAAAAATTAATTCCCGCTTTGTTCTGAGTGATTTCATTTATAAGGTTAGCAATTCCGACGATATTTGTCTCTTTTCCAGAAGCAAGATTGAATTCCTGACCTATAGCTTGTTCATAATGACCTCCTCTCAACAATCCATCTACGATATCTAGAACGTAGGTAAAATCTCGTGTTTCTTCACCCGTACCTGTAATCGGAAGAGGTTTCCCGTGTAATGCCCAGAAAATAAAATTTGGTATTACATTCCTATATTGACCTGGTACTTCTCCTGGACCGTAGGAGTTAAAAAATCTAGTTTTAACGACTGGTAACTCGTGGTGATTGAAGAAGAAATTACAGTATAGTTCTCCAAGCATTTTTGTAATTTGATAGGGAGTGCTCAGGTTTAAAGACATGAACTCTTCACGGAGTGGGAGAGGAGCAGTACTTCCGTAAATTGAACACCCAGACGATGCATATACAAATCGATCGATCTTTGATAATTGAGAGTATTCAAGCAATCTCAGGGTTCCCATACCGTTTACCATCAAGTCGCTCTCTGGATGGTCGATACTATTTTGGTTAGCAAAAAAAGCTGCGAGGTGAAAAACAATTTGTGGTTTTTCAAAAAATACTCGTTTAAGTTTAATTTCATCCAGGATATTTCCCTCGATAAACATCATATTAGACTTGGAGGGTAAATTCCAACGTTGTCCTGATGTTAAATCATCAAAAACCATTACTAAAGATGCGTCTAAGTCACAAAGTTTTTTTACCAAGTTAGAGCCTATTGCTCCGGCTCCACCTGTGACTAGAATACGTTTTCCTTTGTATAAATCTAAATATTCACTCATTTTTTTTCCTATGATTGTTTTGTATTTATTAATTGATTAAAAATATTTTCATATACAGTAGTGCAATTTTCCAGAGAAAAATTTTCTTCAGCATATTTCCTGCCGTTAACACCATATTTTTCAGCAATAGCAGGATTTTGATAAATTGCAGAAATTGTTTCTGCTAGCTTTATTGAATTTTCAGGCTCTAAGCAAATACCACAACTCGCATTTTTGATAATATTAGGCGCATCACCCGTGAGGGGAAGACAAGCTACAACAGGCCGGCCCGCCGCCATAATACTTAAAATTTTTGATGGTACAACAGGAGTATTGACCTCTTTCCGTAAAGTTACCAAACAAATATCAGAAGCGTGGAGTAATTCCAAATATCCTTCTTTGGGTTGCATTGGAAGGAAAACAATATTATTCATATTTTGGGATTTTTCAATCAACCTTGGTCTTTCAACCCCATCGCCAACTATGTAAAATACAATGTCTTTGGTATCTTTAAGATGATTTGCGGCTTCAATAACCGTATCAAGGTCTTGGGAATACCCGATTACTCCAGCGAAAGATATTATAAACTTATTATCTGGAATATCATGACGTTGCCGAAAAATATTATTCCGATTTCCAGGGGTAATAAATTTTGTATCCACAGGATTGTGGACGATATGAATATGATTTTTGTTCCCAACACAATTTATAACATGCGCTCTATTACCAGTTGAATGTACAGTTACACAATCAACTTTTCGATATAAAATGGATTCGATATTTCGAAATAATTTAATTAGTAATTTATTTTTTAAAAGTCCTAAATCAATTGCACTTTGAGGGAATAAATCTTGAACATTTAATACGAATTTGCCTTTCTTAAAGAGTTTAAGAAAATAGGCGGTAAGTCCCAAGAATAAAGGTGGAGAGTAGACTAAAATTATATCTGGTCGATTGTTCTTTAGAAATAAGCCTGAAAAAAAGAACATAATGGAAGTCGTGATTTGGTCAAGACCACGGAAAATTGGTATTTGTCTGGGAATATCGAGTGTTCGTATCCGGACCACATCCATGTTTTCCATCTTTTCTTTTGCCCAAATTGATTTCTTAAGTTCACTATTAATTTTTGATTTTTCGACGTGGTATTTTGGAAATCCAGTTATTACGGTAACATGATGCCCACGATGCGTCAGTTCGCGACCCAATTCGAAAAAAAGATGAGAAGCCGAACCGACTTCCGGTGGAAAGTATGCTGTAATTAATAAAATATTCATTTATTTTCGTAGTCCTTAATAACTGATTCATAGACTGATTCGAATTTTGACGCGATTTGTTCCCACCGATAATTCTCTATAATAAAATTGTAAGCGGTATCTCCAAGTCTTCTGTTTAATTCTGCATCAGATAATAATTTAATAATACAATTTGTAAAAGAATCAATATCATCTGCAATCAACAATTCCTCATTATGTCTGACTCCTAAGCCTTCGCAACCAATGGAGGTACTGACGACCGCTTTTTTCATAGCAAACATCTCTAAAATTTTAAGTCGAATTCCGCCACCTACCCTTAATGGTACAACACAAACAGTGCATTTCTTAAAATAAGGTTGTACAGAATCCACGTAGCCGAGAATTTTTACATTTGGATGTTTTACATTTAAAATTTCGTTTGGGGCATTGCTTCCGATCACATATATTATCGTATCCGGTTTTTGTTTTACCAGAGAAGGCATTATTTTCTTAAAAAACCACCAAAAACTGTCTTGGTTCGGTGGCCAATTGAGGGCTCCTACCCACAGAATCGAATTCGGTTCTACCTCGGCACCATCATTTATAAATACATTCGTGTCGACTCCAGCTGGAATTACTGTCGAGTCGATTTTTGGATTAATATCTTTCATAACTTTTTCATCTTCGGATGAAACTAAAATCACTTTATCAAATTTGTGACAATTATTGATTTCATATTTAACTAATTTTTTATATTCTGACGTCGCATACGCTTTTATAATAGGATTTGTCTGTGCCTCTATATACCTTTTAATGATTAAAGATTCAGAATTATGAAGTCTTATTACTGTAGGGATATCAATTTGTTGTTTAATTTTCAAGCCATAATATGCCATGTGCAGTCCCTCGACTACAACTATGTCAAAATTTTCTTTTAATAGTTTCAGTATTTTAAAAAATAAATTCTCATTGTGAAACCGCGTTAGTAGATAGGGTTCAATGTTAAAGAATGATTTTAGTAGTCCATAAATCGTCCGTTTTTTAGAGTTTTTAACTACGTGTGGGGTACAGTATTTATTCATTTCATGGATAGCCACGTCATCTATTGTTTCGGATAGACAAGCAAGATGAATTTGATGTCCTTTTCCACTTAAATACTTAATCGGATAATAAATCCCTTTTCTTCCACCATCAATAAGTGGATAAGGTAATAATGGTGATATAAATAATATTTTCATCGTTGATTGAATTTCATATGTTTAATTAATATGACTTCCCTTTTAAAATATTACAATGATGCTTTAACATGTTATATAACAAGAGATTCAATATACATAGAAAGGTTTTTTTTAAAATGGTGAACATTGAATCTTTTTATAGAATTATTGAGTTCGATAAAAAGGTTTGCCCTCAATACGGAATTTGAATTAATAAGTTTTATTTTTTTACATAAATCATTTGCATCTTTATATCTTAAAATATCCGGAGTTACAATTTCTTTTTGACCGCCAGAATCGTGTACGAACGGAATACATCCACTCTGGATAGCTTCAACTATGGAAATTCCAAAATGTTCATATTCTTTGAGATGTACATAGAATTTACTTGACTTCAATAAATTATTTAATTCTTGATTAGTAACGTCTAAAGCGAATGAAAGAGGTAATGATAATTGATTTATTTTTGATTTCAATTCATTAAAATATTTATTATCGTTAATATTTCCTATAATAATAAATTCTGAATTTGGGAATATTTCAGTAATCGTTCGAAATAAATGAAGCCCTTTATCATAATCTTTATCCGGAGAGATTCTACCAATCGTAATGAATTGAAATTTTCGGCTGTCCCAGTTGTCGAAATTATCTTTGCAGTCATTCACAAGAAACCCTGGATAAAGTATTTGGCTCGGAAGAGCATAAATTACATCAACGATATTTTTCATAAACTCAGAATTAACAAGAGTAATATTCCTTCTGATACCTTTAAAAGAGCTATTAGAGATGAAATTGTAAAAAGTGATTAATAACGTATCCAAAATTCTAGAATTTGGCAGGCACATATTACCAGAAATTAAATTATATTTTATCAGAAGTCTTTTTTGAACATATAAAGGGTGGTGTATGTATTGTAACCCTTTTTTCCCAAAATCGATTTCATTGTAAGCCCCTATACATAAGTCGTAATTTCCACTAATCTTTTTAGCATGTCTGTTTAAAAGTGCAATTTTAAATAGTGTAAACTTGTTCTTCGACCTCAATAGCCATCTAGGAATATTAGGAATATCGATCTCTAATTTATTTTTATTTAGAACAATTCCAGTAAATTTTTCTATATTCTCATAATTGGGTTTGGATAGAGTAATTAACGTTACAATAAAATTATTGGTTGATAAAAAGTAATCCAATACTTGTATTGCCACCAATTCTGCGCCACCGATTGAATTAATCTGGGGATAAACAATCAGAACCTTTTTAGTGTTGTCTGAATTCATGATGATCTGAAGAGCCTTTTTATATCAGTTAATCTTATGATGTTAACGATAAAATAGATAATTACCATAATAGCAATTGTGGTGAAAACTTCGAAGAGGAAATAATTCGTGCTAATATTTGAATAAACAAATAGATAAACAAATGGGATTGGGATAAACAATTTAAAAAATAGCTTCCCGAATTCAATTTTGTCTATAAAATCCCGGACTAACCAAATGTTTGCAACAGATATTGCAATGTTTGTCCCAAGAGTTATTACAGCTGCTGCGATAAGACCAAACGCCGGTAAACAGATATATAAAAAATATATATTTAACCCAGTAATTACAGCAATAAAGTAGTTTGCTTTACGCTGCCTACCAATAGCGGCAACTAAGCTTCCAAAAATCCACGTTAAACCGACTGGGATCATTGAGAGGCAAATAATGCCTATGCTTAAGGAAGAAGGAGTGAATTTAGTGCCAAATAGTGCAGTTATAACATTTTCATTTAATAAGAATATAGGAATTGAGATTAATAATGATAATAAAACAATTAAACGAGTTGATTGTAGTAGAAGGGCTTTTACAAATTCTGGATTTGCTTGGCTTCTCACGAAAGAAGGATAAATTGGACTGATGATGATAGCTGGGAACAAAACAAAACCTTCTACGAGTCGATAACCAGCATTGTAAAATCCAACTAAGTCATCCCGACCCGTTAATATATTCAACATTAATGTGGAAGAACGAAAATAGATGATCATGAAAAATCCCATAAATGCAAATGGAATTGCAGGTTTTATTATTTCATCAATTAGATAGTTCTTGTCTATTTTCCACTCAAGGGTGCCAACATTTTTTGTTATAAAAAGTAGGGTAATCATCCCCGTGATTAAATAAGCTAAAGCAAAACATATAGTAAAAGTTTCTGCATTTGGATAAAAAAGAAGAGATAGTGAGCATAACAATATAACACTTAGTTTTTCGATCAATATGGAATAAGCTTCATATTTCAGAATTTCGAAAGCTCGAAAAATATATCTGAAGTGGGTGAGTAAAGCATAGGAGATAGAATATATAACAGCGGCAAGTATCACAGTATTGTTAGATACTGACAGATCAAAAAAGAACATGATGGAAATAAATGTTGCACCTACTAAAAAATTAATAATGACTTTGAGCAAACTCGAGTGAGAGAAAAATTTTTGAAATTTTGTCGAGTCGGCGGATAGAGTTCTCATGGATAGAACATCTATCCCCCCTTCGAAGAATATAAAAATCACAGAAGCAATTGATATCGCATACATGTATTTCCCGAATTCAACCGGTCCTAAAAACCGAGTCGAATATATTAAAAATATAAACCATATTGGTTTAACAATAATATTGCTGACTGCTAGCCATCTTATATTTGTTAATATATGTGCCTTTTGTTCCATGAATATTATTTATTTGCTCGAGCAATGATAATAAGATTCTCACCGATCTTCCAAGGGAGAGAGCCAAATAATAATGAAACGAATATGCTGATCGGCATAAAAAATATTTTTTGTATCATAAATGGTATCGTAGGGAAGTAGGGAAAATCCCACAATCCAGCAGTTCCTAATTTAATAATATTGAATTTTGATTTTTCCATAATGTTTTGCCAAGTGGGGTAAAAGCGAAATATGTGTTTATCTCAATACATGCATGGTATTAAACTGATTGAATTTGATTTTAATTTTACGCCAAGCGAATTTGTATTAGGTGTACTAACAATAATAAGTCCATCCTTTCTTAATACTCTATTTGCTTCAGAAAAAAATAGTCGAGGATCTTTCAAATGTTCCACTACGTCGAAAGCAACAATTGCATCAAAATAGTTTGATTCGAATGGAAGATTGCCAGCGGAGGCATTTATTAAATTAAATTCTTTATTTTCTATTTTTGAATAATTTAAAGCATAATATGAGATATCAATTCCGTAATAGGAATATCGGTTTTGCAATTGTTTACACAAAAAAGCCATCCCACAACCAACTTCAAGAATATTTGCTCCTAGTAAAAAGTTGTTATTACAATACCTTTTCCAGAAATAATATTGAGCCCACTTGGCAGCTTTCGATAATTTAATGAATTTTCCAGCACAAAGAGACTCTCTAAAATAATCCTTATCAAAGCTGTTTGTTGACATAAGCTGATTGTTTCGTTAATAACTTTTAAGAGTTAGATTTCGACATTACAAAAGCGGCACCTAAAGCAATTATTAAAAGAGCCTGTTTATCAGCAAAAACACCCGAACTCAGTGAAATGATTAATAATGAAACGAATAAAGATATTGCGGCTAGTAAAATTGAACGTTTAAAATTATCTATTTTTGTTATTCGGAGAAATTTAAATGCGTGATAAATGATACCAAAATAAAAAGATAATAGTAAGAGTGCGCCGATAATTCCTACTTTCAAAGTCAAATATAAAAATCCATTATGAACATATAACGATTCCACTGTTACTTTATCGATGATATTGTAATGTTTGAAAGTTGACCCTACACCGAAACCAATAAGTGGATTTTGAATAATAGTAGCCAGCACGGATTTTGATTCCATCAATCTTTCGGCGACCGAAATATCTGTAATACCACTTTTAGGAGATATAAAACGAGTCATGACAGCTTCAAAAATAGAGTAACCTAATCCCCCCACCAAAAAAAGTATCAATAAGGCAACAAAAATTGTTACTAATAAAAATGAGCTAATAAATTTTAATTTCTTCCCACTTAAGATAAACAGAATAAATAAACCGACAATTGCGCCATACCAAAAACCTCTTGAAAAGGTAAGGACTAAAGCTGATCCTGAAAGTAAAAATACTGTTGCAAAAAACAATTTCGATTTAACTTTTTCTGAGTGAAGATACAAACTCGCAGATAACACGACGCCTGCAACAAATAAATGTCCCCCGAAATGTTGTCTTCCGGAAATTAATTGCCAGAGATATTTTACAGAAAAAGTTGCAGTGCTATAATGGATAATGTTATAAAAGGTTATAATCATAACCAACAATAAAAATATAGATAGTATAATTTTAGTATTCTTCCGCCTCTCCGCAGCATCGCGAACGGGAAAATACAACAGAAGGATTGAAAAAGTCAAGAGTTCTCTAAACCATTTGGCAGGAGAACCGTAATTTACAACTATGATGAAAATTGAGGCAAAACAGACCAAGTAAAAAGCCATTAAAAAAAAATCCACTTGCGATGTTACAACTCTTTCGCCCTGGAATACTATCTTATTTATAAACCAATATAAAATATATCCAAAAAAATAGATGCCAACGCCAACTTCTATTGCCGAAATACCCTCCGATTGTTCAAGAATGTGAATATACGATAGCACAATTGTTGAAACGGCTATCAAGGGACGAGAATAGGACCATGCTGTAAAACTTATTATTAGTATAAAAAGAGGGAATAAATAACCATATTCTAAAGTGGAAATTAAAATCAAAGAAGAAATTAAAAATAAGTTTAATATTAAAAAATATGGTTTTTTTAATATTTCCGTGCTTAAAAAATTAATAGAATTATTTTCTTCTGTGACTTGATTAATCATCAATTTAAAAAATATTATTTCCCTTTATCTAACGTAGAAATTAATTTTATATACTCTTGCTGCTTTTTGGATTTGAATATTCTAAAGCGGGCAATAAGAAGTACAATAAATATACTAATGAATAGAGAAGATAAAAACGTGCTTACAACAATAAGCATTCTTTTGGGGTAAGATTTTTTTTCCGCGGGAACGGCTTTATCTAGCACCAGCATAACTGGTACATCTTTGTGCTCTTCTATTTTAGCTTGTTCGTAAAAAGGTATCAGTATTTCCATAATTTTTTGTTGTACAAGAACATCTCTATATAATCTAAATGACTCCATACCTATTTGAGGAAGAGTAGTAAGTTTATTTTCTAGTTCCTTCTTTTCTAATTCCAATTGTCTATATGTAAGATTGTTGATGCCAACTGTTTTTTCTAATATTGCAAGTTCGATTTCTGCTTTCACTTTACTAGCAAATAGTCCACTAACTGATGTTGCAGTAGATTTCGCATCATCAGTAATATTTATCAACCCATTTTCTTGTTGAAATTCTTTAAGCTTTTCTTCAGCATGACTTAGCTGTATACGGTTTTCTCCCACGCGTTTTTCTAAAAATTCTCGATTGCTTCTGGCTTCGTTTTTCCCAATTTCAATACTGATTTCATTTAAAATTATACACATATAGTTAACCATCTCAGCAGCTCTATTTGGGTCTCTATCATAAATATCAATTACTACTGATCCATGTTCCGTTACTTCGATGTTTAAATTTTTTTGAAATTCTTCTATAGTTTTTTCAATTGAGTTGTCTTTTATATTATATACTTCAAAAAGATTGAATTTATTTATCATCATTTCTGAAGCTTTCCGGCTATTTAAAATCGCCAAAAAATTGTACGAGTTTGCTTGGCTGCTTAGTTTGCCGGCAGCACCAGGCGCAATTTCTTTTATTAGTGATGAAATACTTCCAAGACCACCAAGTAAACCCTGGCTTTTAGGTGGGATTAGAGTGGAATAAGATTTATACCATTTCGGTAAAATAAAACTTGTTATCGCAGCCAGAATGGTCGTTATTAAAACAAAATATATAATAAAATTTTTCCATTTCAATAATATCATTAAAAGGTCAACACCTGTTATTTTTTTTTCAGAATCATCACCTGATTGTGTGTTAATATTCATTTCGTTACCTGTATAATTAATACTGCTATCCCTATTACTACACTCAATATACTTGCTGTTTGACTTAGAACCGTGGTATAATACGCAAATGTTCGTTCAGGTGTTTTAGGTACCCAAATATAATCGCCTTCTTCAACTGTCGTTTCGTCCGGCTCTAACCATTGTTTTGTTTTACTTTTAATTATTTTAACATCGCCTTTCCGGGCTGCGTCAGTAAATCCACCACATTTGGAAGTGTAATATTCCACCGTTTTATCCTTAATAAAGGGTATGTGCCCGGGTGAAATTACTTGCCCAAAAACATAAATAGTATTTTTTAACGAAGGTATTTGGATATAGTCGCCATCTTTGAGTAATACATCTTGCGATTTATCATTTTGTAAAAATAATTTTTCAAAATCTACGTTTACAATTTCTTTCTGGAGTCTAAGCTCAGTTTCCATAAAATATGAAGCTGTATCGTCTGGCGAAATGCTGCCGCGCATGCTCATAATCCGTTCGATATCAATATCGCGTGGCGAAACAGACCTTCTGTAAAGTTCAGCCGATTTTAATGAAGCAAATTCTGTAAAATCACCGGCTGCTCGAATCGCATCGGATAAACGAGTATTGTTTTTTGTGATAGGATACGTACCGGGATATTTAACATCGCCACTGATATGTACAACAAAATCTTCTCTCAATTCTAATTTTTGTTTAACAATAATTCTGTCGCCCGGTTCAAGCGGAATATTTTTAGAATTTCCGTCCGAAATATCGCTCAGTTTTAGTATTTTCGTTTCCAGTATTTGCGCTTCGCTATCGAGACGTGAGAATTCGATGCTGTCTAAATTAGCTAAACGTGTACAACCGAGAGCTATTTTCAGAGCATCGGTAATACTATCGCCTTCAACATACTCGAATCTTCCAGGATTATTTACTTCGCCGTATACAGCTATAACATTTTTAGATGGATTTCTTCGAGGGACGATAACTATATCGCCTTCTCGAAGATACGGATTGAGCTTGTCGTCTTTTGTGGCTAAAAACTTAGGAATATCAATCCTAATGCTTGATCCATCTTTGCGTTTTAAAACAATGTTACGTGTCGACATTCTTTCGATGACGGCGGAAAGTTCTTCTTGATTTTGCCGCTGTCCTACCGTATTGGCGGCTTGTAATGCTTTATCGACACGATCGACAGATGATAGGGTATAGAGCGCCGGATTTAGTACATTTCCTGATACAGTAACTATAATCGGTCGGGGTTCCAGTAGAGTTATAGTTATTTCACTTGCTAGATATTTTTTCCGGACTTCGGTGTTAACTATTTTTTTTACTTCGTTTAAAGTTTTATCACCAACCTTTACTTCGCCCACCGTAGGTATGATTAATGTGCCTTCGGGGGTTACGGTCAGGACAAAATTAACAGCCGGACTTATCCAGATGTTTACAGCAATTTTATCAGAAGGTCCAACAAAATATTTATCAGCATCAACCGCACCTTCTAAAGCCACTTGTTGTGGTTGCTGCATTAAATGCTGTGCTTGTCTGGATTTAGAATCGAAGCTATCGAAAATATTGCTTCCTTCCTTATCTTTACCAAACTGACCAAAAACTGTGGATGTAAAGAGTAAAAGCAGAAAGAAAACTTGGTTTTTAATTTTAGTCAATGTTCAGCTCCTCGTTATCTATTTTCGTACATGTTATTGTAGTATTCTTGATACTTGCCGCTAATGATTCGTTGCCACCAGTCCTTGTTGTTTAAATACCATTCGATTGTTTCAGCGATACCTTCTTCGAATGAATAATGTGGCTGCCAGCCCAATTCATTTTGAATCTTGCTTGCATCTATTGCATATCTTAAATCGTGCCCCGGCCGGTCTTTAACATAAGTGATTAAACTTTCCGGTTTGTTTAATTTGGCTAAGAGTAGTTTAACAATATTGATGTTTTTCCATTCGTTATTTCCACCGATATTGTAAACTTCGCCAATTTTTCCTTTATGTAAAACAACATCGATGGCTTTGCAATGGTCGCGAACGTGAAGCCAGTCGCGGACGTTTGTGCCTTGTCCATAAACAGGGAGAGGTTTATCGTTAAGCGCGTTTGCAATCATTAAAGGAATTAACTTTTCAGGAAATTGGTACGGTCCGTAATTGTTTGAACAGCGTGTAATAAGCACCGGAGTACCAAATGTATGAT